>NZ_RAVZ01000092.1 GCF_003611635.1 Corallococcus terminator
GGCCCTGCCTGGTGCCGGTGTACCGGCTGGTGCACGAGGCCGCGTCCCGCCACACCTTCACGACCTCGCAGACGGAGCGGGCGTCGCTCGTGGCCAGCGTCAGCCCGAACACCACCCGCACCAACGTCCAACCCACCGCGCCGCGCCCGCGCCCGGAGGTTTCGCGCCAGGTGCCGGGGCACGTCCCTCCGCGCCCAGGGCGCCGGGCATGGGCGGGCCTCCCCGCTCGGGCGGTCCTCCGGGCCGCTTCGGTCCCCGGCCCTCCACGCCGCGCCCGCCACCCACGCCAGAGCAGATCCTGGCGCTGGCCACGCGCGAGCACGTGCCGGCGCGCATCGCCAAGGGGGAGCTGGAAGGCAAGATGAAGGCGCGCATCTGGCGCAAGCTGCACGCCGAGGAGGCGAAGCGCTTCGACCAGGTCTACGAGCTGATGGGCCAGACGGCGGGCCTGTCGCTGGGCGACGCGTTCGGCATCCTCCAGAGCGGCCTGACGGTGGCGGAGTTCATGGCGCGCAAGGAGCGCAGCCAGCGCAAGGCCGCCATCAAGCAGGCGCGCGGCCAGGTGGACAACGCGCTGGTGGCGGACTTCCTGGGCGCGTTCATCGAGCAGAAGACCGAGCTGTCCGTGGTGCTCGCCGAGCGGTCGCTCTTGGACACGCTCCTGTCGGAGGAGGCCATCGCCTTCACCTTCGAGCGCACGGGTCGGCTGGAGAAGCTCCAGGTGGTGCTCATCTCGCGGCGGGGTGACTGGGAGCGGCTGATGCCGACCCTGGACCGCGACGCGAAGCTCACCCAGAAGCCGGCGCAGGTGGCGCGTCAGCCGGACAAGCGGCCCTATTCCGACCCGCGGCCGTTCTTGCCGCACATCGGGCAGACGGTGAAGCTGGTGATGCGCAACGGCATCACGGTGGAGGCGCCCCTGTTGCGCGTGGGCCGCTTCGACGTGCTGCTGGGCGAGCCGGGCCACGAGCTGTTCATCCCGCTCCACGCCCTGCTGCGCTTCGAGGCGCCCCCGGCCCCGCCCGAGGACGAATCCGACGACGACGACCTGCCGGCCGCGGCCCCGGATTCCGAGGGCTGAGGTCCGCTGTTCTCTTCCGGGCGGCCTGGGCTTCTGTGCCGGGCCGCCCTTTCTTCTTTCGGAGTTCCGCCCATGCGTCCGTTCTTCTCCCGCATCATCAAGCCCTGGCTGGCGCTCACCGCGGCGGCCATCGTCGCGGGGGCCTCGCAGCAGGCCTGCACCCAGGATTCGGCCGCGAAGGCGCCGGCCGCGCCCGCGGCGGTGGAGGTCGGGAAGCGGGAGAACGGCGTGCACGTGGTGGAGCTGGCCGTCACGGAGAAGGGCTACGAGCCTTCCCCGGTGCAGCTCAAGAAGGGCGAGCCGGTGAAGCTGGTGGTGACGCGCAAGACGGACATGACGTGCGCCACCGAGCTGGTGATGGACGAGTACAAGATCGACACGAAGCTGCCGCTGAACACGCCGGTGGAGATCGCCTTCACCCCCAGTCAGTCCGGCACGCTGCGGTACGGGTGCGCGATGGGGAAGATGATCGCCGGCACCTTCGTCGTGGAGTAGTGGCCACCGCGCGTTAACTGGCGATGTCCCCCCGGGCGGGTAGGCTCGACGCCCTGCATGGGCAGCTCGGAGCTCTTCACCCGGCACGTCTTCCTGGACCTCGAAACGACGGGGCTGGACCCGCGTGTGGACGAGGTCATCGAGGTCGGCTGCCTGTTCTTCGAGAACGGCCGCGAGGTGGACCGCTTCAGCCGCCTGTATGCGTCGTCGCGCCCGCTGAACCTCACCATCAAGCGCCTCACGGGCCTGGGGGACGCGCAGCTCGCCGGCCAGCCCCGCTTCGACACCGAGCGCGCCGAGCTGCGTGAGCGGCTGCGCGGGTGGACGGTGGTGGCGCACAACGCCCCGTTCGAGAAGGGCTTCCTGCCGGACGTGCTGGGCCCCATCCGCGCCCCGGTGCTCGATTCGTGCGAGCTGATGCACTACCTGCACCCGGAGCTGCCCAGCCACTCGCTGGAGTCGCTGATGCGGTGGGCGAAGCTGGGGCAGCAGCAGCCGCACCGCGCGCTCCACGACTGCGCGGCGGTGCACGCGGTGCTGGTGCACGCGCTGGACGGCTGCGTGCGCGACGGCCGCGCCGAGGACGTGGCGGACCTGCTCTCCACGATGGACCCCCGGGCCCGCACGTCCCTGCTGGGGCCCACGCCGCTGCTGGACTCGGCCTCCGCGGAAGACGAGCGCGACCTGGGGCTGGACGCGGAGGCCCGTCCGCTGGTGGAGCTGCTGTCCCGGCTGTGGGAGGCGTGCCGGGCGACGCCGGTACCGCTGGGCCTGGAGACGACGGGCGGCTTCCTGCGCGCCCGGCCGGAGCGGCGGCGGGCGAATGGCGCGCGGCCTCCTCCCGAGCCGGAAGCGGATGCGACTCCGCTGCCGGTGCGGCCGGAGGAGGTGTCCGCGGTGCTGGGGCCCGACGGCGCGCTGGAGCGTGGCGGTGGGTTCCTGTCCCGGCCCGCGCAGTTGGAGATGGCGCACGCGGTGGCGCGCACGCTGTCGGACGGTGGGCAGGTGGCGGTGGAGGCCGGCACCGGCACGGGCAAGTCGCTGGCGTACCTCACGCCCGCCGCGCTGTTCGCCGCGCGCAACGGGTTGAAGGTCGGCGTGGCGCCGCACACGAAGACGCTCCAGGACCAGCTCCTGGAGAAGGACCTGCCCCGGCTGCATCAGGCCACCGGGGGCGCGTTCGGCTATGCGCTCCTGAAGGGCCAGACGAACTACCTGTGCCGCCGTCGCGCGCTGGAAGCCACTCGGGTGGAGCCGGGGATGAACCATTCCGCTCGGGCGCCCCGGGCCTACGTGCGCGCGTACATGCGCCGCAGCACGGATGGGGACCTGGACCGGCTGAGCCACTGGTTCCGCGAGCGCTTCCCCGCGATGCACGGGCTGGTGCCGGCGGTGCGTTCGGAGGCGGCGACGACGCTGGGCGAGCGGTGCCCGCACCACCACAAGTGTTTCTACCACTCGGCGGTGGCTCACGCGCGTGAGGCGGATGTGCTGGTCATCAACCAGTCGCTCGCGTTCGCGTGGCCCGCGCGCTACCCGCGCCTGGACCACCTGGTGCTGGACGAGGCGCACGAGTTGGAGGACGTGGCCACCACCGCGCTCACGCTGGAGCTGTCGGACCTGGCCTTCATGCGCCTCACGGAGCGGCTGCACGGGCGAGACGGACGCCGGGGCCTCTTCGCGGAGCTGCGCCGCGCGCTGGCGGCCACGCGCCGGGAGGAGTCCCGCTCCCTGATGGGCGAAGTGGACGACGCGCTTCGCACGCTGCTCCAGGAGGCGCGCGCCCTGGGTGAACAGGTGACGGCGCTGTGCGAGCCGGCCTCCGCGATGCCCGGCGAGGACGCGGACGAAGCGGCATACGCCCCAGAGCTTCGGGTGACGGACGCCGTGCGCGCCCTGCCCGCCTGGGAGCCCGTGCGCGAGGGGCTGGATGCCGTGCGCGGCGCGCTGCAACGGGTGCACACGCTGCTCGCGGTGCGGGCGCTGGCGGCGCTGCCGGAGCTGGCGGTGAAGCAGCCCTCGCTGGAGCGCGAGTTGGCCGGGGCCACCACGGAGCTGGGTGAACTGGGCGTACTCGCGGGCGAGCTGGCCGGCGAGCCGGATGTGAAGCGGTGCTACGCGGCGCGCGCGGAGCCTCGCAAGGGGCGCTGGAGCGTGGGCGCGCAGTTGGTGGACGTGTCCGAGGCGGTGGCGAAGGACTTCGCCGCGAGCAAGCGCGCGCTGGTGATGACGTCCGCCACGCTGGGCACGGGCGACAATGTGCCGTTCGTGCTGAAGCGGCTGGGACTCCGGCCGCCCATCCTGCGCGCGCCCTCCCCTTTCCACCTGGGACGGCAGGCGCTGGTGGTGCTCGTCACCGACGCGCCGCGCGCGCACGAGGAGCCCTTCATCGACTGGGCTTCGGGGCGCATCTCCGGGCTGGCGCAGGTGATGGGTGGACGGGTGCTGGGATTGTTCGCCTCCACGCGGCGGCTGGAGCGCGTGGCTCGCGAGGTCCAGGCCCGGCTGGAGCCGCATGGGATTGAGGTGCTGCGCCAGTCACGCGGGCACGGCCGTTCGCTGGCGGCGCGGCAGGAGCGCGACACGGGCACGGTGTTGCTGGGCACCAAGAGCTTCTGGCAGGGCGTGGACATCCCCGGGCGCGGCGTGGGGTGTGTCTTCATCGACAAGCTGCCGCTGGAGCCGGCGTCGCGTCCGCTGGTGGCCGCGCGCGAGGAGCCCCTGGCCCGGGGTGGCAACGAGTACCTGGGCTTCCTCCAGTACCGGCTACCGCGAGCGCTGTTGATGCTGCGTCAGGGCGTCGGGCGGCTCATCCGCTCCACCACCGACCGGGGCATCGTCGTGGTCGCGGACCCCGGGCACGCCAGCTACCGGCCCATGCTGCTCCAGGCGCTGGACGGCTACCGCGTCGTGGCGCTGCCGTGGGCGCAGGCGCGTCTGTTGTTGCACTCGGAGCTGATGCAGATGGGCCTGGCCGCGGACACCGCGCGCGTGTGATTCCGCACCGGGGCGGACATCGCTCCGGGTGATCCGTTCCGAGGTCGTGTCTCGCCCGACCGGGCTCGGACTACGGCCCCGTGAGCCGCTTCCACGAGCGCACCAGCGCCACCGTCGCGCGTTCGATCTCCTCCGCCGTCGTGCCACGACCGACGCAGAGGCGCACCGTGCCTAGCGCGGCGTCCAGCTTGATACCCATCGCGAGGATGACGGCGGATGCGCTTTCGTGGCCCTCGTGGCAGGCCGACCCCGTCGAAGCCGCGACCTCCGGTGTCCCCGCGAGCACCGCGTCCCCGAAGACGTTCGGGAACCGGACGTTGAGCGTGTTCGGCAGACACAGGTCCAGACGGCCGTTGAGCGCCATCCCCGGGATGGCCGAAGCGAGGCGCTCCCAGAGCAGGTCCCGGCGCACGCGCATGCGCGACGCGACCGCCTCCAGGTCACGGCCCGCCACCTCGCACGCGACCCCGAGCCCGACGATGGAGGCCACGTTCTCCGTGCCAGGACGCAGGCCACGCTCATGCGACGCGCCGAGCGCGAAGGGCAACAGCGGGGTGCCGCGCCTCACGTAGAGCGCGCCCACGCCCTTGGGCGCGTAGAGCTTGTGGCCCGCGACGGACAGCAGGTCCACTCCCAGCTCCCGCACGTCCACCGGGGTCTTGCCCAGAGACTGCGCCGCATCCGTGTGGATGACCGCGCCCGCTGCGTGCGCGAAGCGGGCCAGCTCCGCGATGGGCTGGTAGACGCCGGTCTCGTTGTTCGAGTGCATCACCGTGACGAGCGCCGTGTCCGCGTTGACCGCGTCCCGGGCCTCGTCGAGCCGTGCGCGGCCCTCCGTGTCCACGCCGAGCCGGGTGACGCGCCAGCCCTGCTTCTCCAGCCAGTCACAGGGACGCGCCGTCGCGGGATGCTCGATGACCGTCGTCACGAGCTGGCGCCTTTCTCCTGCCGCCTCGCCAACGCCGCGGATCGCCAGGTTGTTCGCTTCGGTGCCGCCCGACGTGAAGAAGACCTCGTCCGCGTCACACCCGAGGAGCGCGGCCACCTGCTCGCGCGCCTGCGCCACGGCGGCGCGGGCCCTCGTGCCGTAGACGTGCCCGCTGGAGGGGTTGCCGAAATGCTCCCGCAGGAACGGAAGCATCGCGTCCAAGCACTCCGGCAACAGCGGCGTCGTGGCGTTGTGATCCAGGTAGATGGGCGCGTCGTGAGTCATGGGGAGTCCTTATGCCATCAGGAGCCCTCCGGCGTGTCCGCCCACTCGCGGCGTCACCTCCGGCCCCTGGCCCCCCTGCCCGCCTGCCCTACCGGGCCAGCCGCTCGCGGTAGCGCGCTTCCAGGGCGCTCAGCTCATCCACCCACGGCCCGGAGACGCCCTTCTGCCTCGCTGCCGTCAGGGCCTCCGCCAGCACGCGCGCGTCCTCTTCCTGCTGGTTGCGCAGCCGCTGCGTCATGTCCCTCGCGGCCTCGAAGACGTCCTGGAGTTCGTCGCCTTCGCGCAGGCCGTGCTGCGGCGGACGCAGGCGGCCTTCGGCCACCTCGCGCACCATGCGCTTGATGCGGAACAGCGGGCCCGCCATCCGGTGCGTCACTACGATGGTCGCCAGCGCCACCACCACGATGAACGTCAGCATGCACAGGCCCAGCACCCACCACGTCAGCCGCTGGTGACGCTCCAGCTCCTCGCGCTGCGCGACGATGGCCGTGCGCTCCGCCTCGTAGCCCGCATCGATGGCCTGCGCCTGCTCGCGGAACTTCGCCTCGAAGGACGGGTCGTCCATGTGGGCCAACAGCTCGTTGGAGAGCGTGGCCCCGGACAGCTCGCGGCTCACCTCCGCCGCGCGCGAGCGGGCATCCACCGCCGTCGCCGTCTCCGCCATCAGCGAGTTCGCCGCGCGCGCCAGGAAGATGCCGAGGATGGCCGCCAGCACCAGCGACACGCCGACGATGTACGCGGTGAGCTTGAGCTGGAAGGGCGCATCCAGCAGGAAGTTGCGCCACCTGCGCTTCGTCGGAGCGGGGGTCGGGGCCGGGGCGGTCGTCGTCGTCATGTCTCGCTGCTCCACTCGAAGGTCGCGGCGGCTTCCTCGATCGCGCGGGGGATCAGGGCCTTCAACAAGTCCGCGGGCGGCGCACCCGCGGCGTTCACTTCCACCTGTCCCATCAATGACTGCTCCGGGTAGCTCATGCAAAGAATCGCGAGGCGAAGCCCTCCGCTGTCCGTGGCTTGAATCTCCGCCGTGATGCGGTAGCCGTGCACGCCCATCTTCTTGAGCGCGCCCTTCGCCGCGGCCTTCGTCTCCTTCACCGGCGCCATCTGCGCGCCCCTGCGCACCAGCTTCGAGCGCAGACGCGCCTCCGTCACCTTCACCAGCTCCGGAGGGATGCCGCCCGTCTTGTCCTTCAGCGTGTCCAACGCCAGGTAGAAGCGCGGCCGGCGCGCCTGGTACGCCTTGATGGCCTTGACGGACTCCGCCACCGCCGCCTGCACGGAGGCGTCCGTCTCCCCCTGGTACGCCTGGAGACAGTCGAGTCCCCCTGGCTCCAGGAGCGACCCCAGGCCCTTGGCCACCGCCGCGCGCACCAGCTCGCTGGGGTCCTTCAGCGCGCCGCACAACGGCGTCACCGCTTCAGGGTCCTCGGTGGCGCCCAACACGAGGGCGGCTTGTGAGCGCGCACGCGGATCCCTTCCCTTTTCCAACTGGCGACCCAGGAAGGTGATGCGCGTGTCTCCCTGCGCCAGCGCAGCGCACGGCAGCAGGGAGAGGATGAGCAGGATTGCTGTCGGCAGCCGCATGGGATGGGCAAAGAAGTGCCACCAGTGTAGCCGCGTTTTACCACTCCATGACAGTTGCCTCGCAGGGCAATCGCACCCACCTTCGATGCGCACAATGGGCGACGTCCTCCAGCCCGGAGGACGTGGGGTGCGGCGGACCCGAGGGGTCCCCGCGAGTTGGGGGAGCAATGAAGCGCGGACACATCCTCGCGGGTGTTCTTCTGCTGTCAGGGTGGATGGGGGGGTGTCGGGACTCGGACCGGCTGACGTCGGTGGGCAAGCCCCGTCCGCCAGGGCCTACACCGGTGGAAGGCGCGCCCACCCTTCCCGACTCGGAAGCGTCCCAGCCGCCCCCCACGACCCAGCCGCCGCCGGAGCCGGAGGTGGTGGACCCGCCGCCGGAGCCGGAGGCCGAGGTGTTGGACCCCACGCCCATCCCGACGACGGATGGCGTCCCCGGGCCGTTGCCGGGCGTCTACACCGATAAGGGCGAAGCGCCGGAGACGGACCTCATCCGGGGGCTGGTGGCCTTCCCCATCCGCGACAGGGACGCGCTGGAGCAGCGCATCAACGACATCTACAAGCCAGGCGGCGCGGGCTTCCGCAAGTACATGACGCCCCAGGAGTGGAACGCGAAGCACGCGCCCCTGGAGAAGGACATCACCCTCGTCACGGACTGGATGAAGTCCGCGGGGCTCCAGACGCCGCGCGTCGCATCCAACCGGCTGCTGGTGCAGTTCGTGGGCACCGTGGGCCAGTTCAACAAGGCCTTCGGCGTGAAGATCCGCATCCTGGAGCGCAAGTCGCCCCAGGGCGGAAATGATCCGCACGACGTCTACGGCCTCACGGAGCCCATCAAGGCGCCCACGTTCGTTCAGCAGCGCGTGGCCGCCATCGTCGCGCTGGACCTGCCGGCCGGGGTGGGCACGCTGCCCGGCGAATTCGGCCAGCCCTCCACGGAGAAGCCCGACCCCATCAACCGGGGCCTCACCCCGCAGCAGGTGGCGCGCGCGTACGGCCTGGACACCCTCTACAACCAGGGCCACCAGGGACAGGGCACGAAGCTGGGCGTGGTGATTGGCGCGAGCTTCCGGTGGAAGGACCTGCGGGCCTTCTGGAAGATGTTCGACATCGAGCGCGAGGACCCCAAGGTCATCCAGACCATGGAGCCGCCCGTCACGCGCTACCGCGAGGGCACGCTCGACGTGGAGTGGGCCGCGGCGATGGCGCCCAAGTCGGAGGTCATCGTCTACATGGGCCCGGACGCGCGCAACACGTCCATGCTCTTCACCTTCAACGAGGCCATCGCCCGGGGCGAGGTCTCCGTCATCACCACGTCCTTCGCGCACCGCGAGGACTCCGAACCGCGCGCCGTGCATGAGCAGTATGGCGCCTCCGGGATGATGGCCGCCGCGCTGGGCATCACCGTCACGGCCGCGAGCGGCGACTCCGCGGGCGTGGACACGCCGGGCTCCAGCCCGTACGTCACGGCGGTGGGCGGCACGCAGTTGAAGATGAACGGCATGACGGTGACGGGCGAGACGGCCTGGTACTACTCCGGCTCCGGCATCAGCCGCACCTTCACGACGCCGGAATGGCAGAAGGGCATCGTGCCCCTGCCCGCGAAGCGCGCGGTGGTGGACGTGGCGCTCAACGCGGACACCGGCTTCTGGTACACGTGGTTGGGCGTCACCGTGCCCAACACCGGCACGTCGTTCTCCTCGCCCATCTTCGCGGGCCTCATCGCGGTGGTGAACGGCGCGCGCTCCGAGGTGGCGAAGCCCCAGGTGGGCTGGCTCAACTCGCAGCTCTACACGCTGCCCGCCGTGCAGGGCACCTTCCGCGACATCACCGTGGGCGTCACCGACCGGCAGTACGAAGCCGGGCCGGGCTGGGACATCCCCACCGGTTGGGGCGCCCCCGACGCGGACGGGCTCCTGCGCACCCTTCCCTAGCGGACAGGTGGCAGGGGCGGACAGGCATGCAGGCCCTTCCCCGGCTGTCATCCGGGATTGACGGGATGCGAATGCGTGCGCAAGCAGCCGTGTTCGGGACGGGCCATGCCCCAGCCCCTCCTGCGCACGTCCCTCCTCTGCCTCCTGCTGCTCGCAGCCGCCTGCAGCAGTGCCGTCGCCGGTCCGACCGGTGCCGTATCCGAGGCGCCCTCGGCGGCGTCCCCCGGCAGCGTCGTGCAGACGCCCGCGTCGCCCTCGGCCCCCGTCGAGGACGTAAGCCAGGCTCCGGCGGAAACACCCACCGAGGACCCGAGCGCGCCTCTTGAGGAGACGCCGCTCGCGGAGACGCCCGCTCCGGAGACGGAGACCCCGTTCACCGTCGCGCCTGCTCCCTCTCCGAGCGTGTGCGCACCGCTCAGCGGCCTGGCCACCCTCCAGGGGAACCTGTCGACGTGGCTGTTGGGCACGTCCATCAGCCCGGCTCTCAGCGGGGGCTTCAAGGAGCCGGGCGGCACGGAGCTCACCGCCTTTGAAGGCGCCTTCCGCGTGCTGCTCACGCAAGGGCCCACCGCGCAGGTGGTGCAGGACCTGGGCAAGCTGGGCTTCGGCGTGGCCACCTTCCGCAACCACGACGGCGCCGCGTGGCTGGTGGTGCGCGAGCAGGGCCTGCTCACCCGGGGCGGCGGCACCTTCATCCTCAACCTGTCGCCCGCGCGCGACCTCTGGCTGGAGGCGCCGCACGCGGACTCCGACGAGGGCACGCTGCGCCAGACGTCCACGCAGTTGGTGACGCTGGGGGCCCGCGCGCTGCTGCTCACCGGCAGCAACCGCTGCGCCGTCACCACCGCCAGCCCGTGCAGCGGCACCACCAGCGTGTGCGGCACCCAGGGCCTGCGCATCTCCGACGCCGCGCACTACGGCAACACCTTCTTCACCGCCGCCCACCGCGCGCTGCGCGACACCTACCCGGCCGCGGTCGCGGTCAGCGTGCACGGCATGGACTCCAGCGAGGGCCCCGAGGCCGCCGTGGTGAGCGACGGCACCAGCGTGCAGCGCCCCGGCTCCCTCTCCGTGCGCTTTCGCGACGCACTCAACACGCACCTGGTGGGCACCAAGCGCGCCTTCTCCTGCAACGCGCCCGAGGATGCCGGCAAGCACCGCACGCTGTGCGGCACCAGCAACGTGCAGGGCCGCATCGACAACGGCGCCGCCGACGCGTGCTACGCCGAGGCCACCGCCGCGTCGGACCGCTTCCTCCACCTGGAGCAGTCCGTCACCCTGCGTGGCACCGGTGCTTCCTCCAAGGCGGTGATCCAGGCGCTCGCGGACACCGTGCCGTGCAGCCTCACCGGCTCCGGCCTGGGCTGTCAGGCCGTGGCCACCGCGGACCCGTGTCCTTGAGCTGACATCCTGGCTGCACGCACCCTGCGTGCCAGATGCGGGGCTCCGGGTGAAGTCGCGGGCGGACTCCGGGGGCGCATCCTTGGGCTCGGGGACACTGTGAGCGCGCCAATGTCAGGGCGTGGGCAGTCCGTGCGACTCGCGGATCGGGTCAGGGGTTGAGCAGCAAACGCTTCTCAGGCCGTGAGAAGTGCAACCCTGGTCGGAGCAACCGGCCTCCCTAGATTCGAGCGCAGCCACCATGGCGCTCTTTTCGACCCTGACATTGTTTCCGGCTTACTCCCTCGACACCTCCATTCTCGTGGCGGTGCTCGTCGGTGTGCTCATCCTGGCGCTCCTCACGGAGACGCTCGGGTGGGTCTTCGTGGGCCTCGTTGTTCCCGGCTATCTGGCGTCGGTGTTCGTCATCCACCCGGAGGCGGGTGCGACGGTGGTCGCCGAATCGCTGCTCACGTATGGGCTGGCGTTGGCGCTCTCCAGCGGACTGAGCCGCACGGGAGCGTGGAGCGAGTTCTTCGGCCGCGACCGCTTCTTCTCCATCGTGCTCGCGAGCGTGATGGTGCGCGCGGTGAGCGAGACGTGGCTGCTGCCCGTGTTCGGCCGGTGGATGGATGACCGCTGGGGCACGTCCTTCATCGTGGACCGCAGCCTGCACAGCATCGGCCTGGTGCTGGTGCCGCTCACCGCGAACGCGCTCTGGAAGCTGAAGGTGCGCCGCGGGCTGTGGCAGGTGGGTGTGCCGGTGGCGCTCACGTACGCGCTCCTACGCTTCGTGCTGCTGCCCGCGACCAACCTGTCCTTCAGCAGCCTGGAGCTCATGTACGAGGACGTGGCGCAGGACTTCCTGTCCAGCCCCAAGGCCTACATCATCCTGCTGACGACGGCGTTCCTCGCCGCGCGCTTCAACCTCAAGTACGGCTGGGACTTCAACGGCATCCTCGTTCCCGCGCTGCTGGCGCTCACGTGGCTGGAGCCCCTGAAGCTCGTCGCCACGCTGGCGGAGGTGCTGCTGCTGGTGGTGGCCGCCAAGGCGGTGCTGTCGGTGCCGGGGCTGCGCACGCTCAACCTGGAGGGCCCGCGCAAGACAGTGCTCGTGTTCTGTCTGGGCTTCGGCGTGAAGTGGATCATCGGCTGGGCCATGGGCGGCCGCATTCCGGGCCTGAAGGTGACGGACCTGTTCGGCTTCGGCTACCTGGTGCCCACGCTGCTGGCGGTCAAGATCCTCCAGAAGCAGGTGGTCGCGCGCGTGCTGCTGGCCACGCTGCACACGTCGCTTGCGGGATTCCTCATCGGCAGCCTCGCGGGCTTCGGCCTGTCGCTCATCGAACCGCGTCCCGCCACCGCGCTCACCGCGCAGGCGCCGAGGGAACAGGCGCCGGGGCTGGGCCTGGACCAGACGCCGCTGGGCCTGATGGCGATGGGCCGCGCCACCGCGCGTGAGAGTGACGCGGGCGGCGTGTCGCTGCGCCTGAAGCATGGCGACCTGCGCGCGTACTCCGCGCTCTGGAACCACGTGGACACGTGGCTGGAGACGGGCCGCATGGAAGGGATGACCGCGCTGCGCACGCAGGCGGTGTCACTGGGGCTGGAGCTTCGCGCGCTGCCGGAGGTGGAAGGTGTTCCCGCGCGCTTCGCGCTGGTGGAGCGCGTGGACGGCGAGGGCAAGGCGGGCTGGGACACGTCCCTGCTGGTGCCCGGCGCGAAGGGGCCGGTGCTGGAGGTGCCGCGTCCCCTCACCGAAGCACCCAGCGCCGAGGCGGCCGCGCTCCTGTGTGAACGCGTGCACTGCCGCGCCATCATCGTGAGCGGCGTGGATTCACGCCGCGCGGGGCTGGTGCTGGGCGACGCGCTGTCGCAGTCGGAGACGCCGCTGCGCCACGCCCACGAAGCGCTGTCCTCGCGTGAGCGGGTGCAGGTGCGCGTGGATGCGTCGCTGAAGCCGGGCCAGGTCGTGCTGCACACCCGGGACGGCAAGGCGCCGGAGTCCCTGGCCGCGCTGTGGCCCGACGCGAAGGTGACGTCCGCCGCGCCGCCGGAGCCCGGGGACACCTGGGGCGAGGAGCGGCTGAGCGTGCTGCGCGCGGGGCCCGCGGACCTCGCGTCGCTGGTGCTCGCCCAGGCGCCGGCGCTGGCCGCGCCGATGACGGAGCGCGACGCGCTGGGCGCCCTGATGGTGACGCCGGAAGTGGCGCGCACGCCGACGGCGCGGCCCTCGGATTCGGAGTTGCTGGTGCTGGAGCAGCAGGTGGCCGCGCTCCTCCTGGGTGGAGGGACGGCGGGCGTGCCCGTGGAGCTGCGGGCGCGCTGGGCCGGGACCATGGCGGCGCTCATGGGCCTGCGGGTGCACCCGGTGACGGACTGCGCCCAGGCGAAGGACTGCTGGTGGGTGACGGACGCGGAAGGAACGACAGGCCGGTTGGGCGCGGGGCTGCTGGTGCGGCAGGGCGGCTCGCCGCTCGCGCTGGAGGTGCCGTCGCCGCTTCGCGAGGCGGGCACGCTGCCGGTGGCCGCGGAGCTGTGGCACGAGGCCGGCGCCACCGCGCTGGTGTTCGCCACCTCCTCCGACGATGCGCCCCACCCCGCGACGTTCGGGGAGCTGCGCACCGCGTTCCAGGCCTTCCACCAGGCGGTGCACCGCGCGCTGCCGAAGGAGCACGGACAGGTGCTGACCCTGCGCGGGTTCTCCGGCCGGCCTTCCGTGAACGCGGACGTGCTGGTGGACGTAGGCAACCCGGTGCTCACCCCGGCGCAGCGGCCGGCGGAGCTGGAGCGCCTGCTGTCCGCTTCCGGCCCGCTGGGCTGGCTGGGCCAGCGCGTGCGCTACAACGACGGCGCTCCGGAGCTGACGGGCCTCAATGACGCGAGCCCCCAGCAGGTGTTCTCGCGCACCTTCGGCGGAGCGAAGCTCGCGACGCTGTGGCTGTCCGAACCGCTGCGCGGCGCCTTCGTGGGTCCCCGGCTCGCGGCCGAGGAGCTGGCCCTCACCGGCCTGACGCCCGAGGAGTCCCGCGAGTCGCCGGAGCGCGCGTTGCTGGCGGACCGGCTGGTGGCGCCCTCGCAGCCGGTGTCGGCAGCGCTGAAGGAACACTTCGCGGAGCTGACCGCCAGCGCGGAGCGCTACGTGGCCCAGCAGAACGTGCACGACCTGCGCGCGCTGTCCCAGACGAAGCGCGTGGGCAACGTGTCCCGGCAGGTGAAGTCCGGCTTCAGCGCCGAGCACGGCCTGCCCTTCCTCCTGGTGGAGGCGCGGCAGGGACAGCAGGTGCTGCGCGCCATCTATTTCCTTCAGCAGCACCCGTCGCCGCTCGAGCGCGCGGAGCTGACCGCCGGTGACGCGGGGCTCGCGAGCGCGGTGGACGTGGCGCTGCGGCACCGCCGACCGGTGGTGTTGACCGGGGAAGTCTCCCGCGAAGAGGCACGTCGATGAAGAACCGCAGTCGCGCGCTCCTGGCCCTCGTGGGCCTGGTGGCGGGCCTCGCCCTCATCTGGGGCGCGAGCCTCGCCGTCCTGGGCAACAACGACACCCCCACCGCCCGGCGCGACGCGAAGTTCGTCAACGCCGAGCGCCTCATCTTCTACCGCCTGGAGCCGGGCAAGGAGATGCGCGTGCGGGTTCCCTCCGAAGCGGAGGAGCTGCTCATCGTCACGCACGAGATGCTGCCCGAAGGCACGCCCTACGCGCCGGAGAAGCAGTACCAGTACGGCCTCCAGGCCATCCTGCGCGCCCCGGCGGGCATCGTGCTGGAGCGCTCCATCTTCACGCGCACGCGCCAGAGCAAGGGCCAGCCCCAGGAGGACGGCACCTTCCTGGAGGAGAGCGCCTTCACCACCAGCGCCACCGCGCAGGTGACGGACGAGCGCGAGTTCGTGCTGCGCCTGCCGGAGCGGCCGGAGCATTCCGTGCTGTACCTGCGGCCCGCGGGCACGAACGGCACGCTGCTGGCCCGCGTGTACGTCCGGGCGCACCGCACGCTGCCGCTGCTCGCGTCGCAGAAGCTCGCGCAGGCCCGCGCCGAGGTCCGCGCCGGCCGCGCCACCTTCGAGCCCTTCGAGAAGCTGTCCCAGGACACGCGCCGCTGGCTCACGGAGGAGCACTGGGAGCGGCTCAACGCGGAGGGCGAGGCGGGCACCGACTACCAGATTGAGCCCGTCTACCGCACCCCGTACCGGCTGCCGCTGGTGGAGGCCACCGAGTCCGTGCACGAGCGGCTGGAGGCGGGACGCGCCGTGGCGCTCAACGTCACCGGGCCCGCGAAGCCGGTGCTGTGGCTGTGGAGCGACGCGACGGACGCGCACCCGCAGCCGCATGGCCCCGTGACGGTGAAGACGCTGTCACAGGACGGGCTCGTGCACACGCTGGAGCTGCCGGGCCCCGTGGCTGGCTCGCCCATGTCGCATCCGCTGGAATTGCCCCCGGGCGTGCACACCGTCACGGTGCGCAACGAGGGCAAGGAGGACCTGCGCTACACGGTGGAGGGCCCGTTCGAATCGTGGCTGCTGCCCGCCGGGCCACGCCCCGCGCCGGGCGCCGCGGCGGATGGCCACGTCGCCTTCCTGCCGGACACGCGCCGCACGGAGGCGTTCGCCACCGGCCCCGCGTGCCCGATGCTGGAGCTGGACATCGATCCGCGCATGGACTCGGCGGGACGGCTGGTGCGCATCGACGCGCGCTCGCTGGACCGCACGCCGTCGCAGGAGCCGCTTCACCTGAGCCTCACGGTGCTGGATGCGCAGGGTCAGCCGCTGGGGCAGGCCGCGCTGGACGCCACCACGGAGCCCGCGCCGTTCGAGAGCGCGGACCTGGTGGCGCTGCCCGGGGGCGCGCTGCCGTGCGCTCCCGTGGCGAAGGTGACTTCGGACGCGGGCTCCGGAGAAGTGACGGACCTGCCCGCCTGGGTTTCGCAGGTGGCGAGCGCGCGGCTCTTCCTTCCGGCGGGTGCGCGCAAGCTGCGCGTGGAAGCCCCGCGCTCCACCATCGTGCAGCTCTACAGCTTCCTGCCCGGGGATCAGGCGCTCGCGCCCGTGGCGCCCTACACCGAGACGGCGCTCACGGGCGTGCGCTGGCGCAACGCGCCGCTGGATCAACGCTCATGGCACCCGATGCGGCCGGCCAACCTGACCGCGCTGATGCAGGGCGGAGCGCGCATGGAGTTGCTCAGCCAGGTGCGCCTGGAGCCCGTGGGCCCGGGCGACGAAGCGCTGCCGCCCTCCGGTGACGCGGTGGTGGTGCGCCCGTATGGCTCGCCTTCCGTGGTGGAGGTCCTGGAGTCCGCGGATCCGGATACGGCGGACGTGGTGCGCGCGCTGTCCACCATCCTGGAGCCGGGCCGCGCGGTGCGGGCGCAGTTCGACGCGCGCACGCCCACCCGTCCGGAAGTGCGCCTGTCGTTGAAGGACGCGACGGCGCTGGGCAACGAGGTGGAGGTGCTGCTCGACGGCGAGCCCCTGCACCGCTTCACCGTGCGCTCCACGCGTTCGCGCGAACTGCTGCCGCCTCTTCCGCCCGGCGAGCATGAGGTGCTGCTGCGCTCGTCCGCGCCCGGCCTGTCGGCGATGCTCAACCGGCCTCCCGTGGCGGGCAGCGGGCTGCGTTCGCGCACGGTGTATCCGGTGGGCACCGGCGGCCTGCGCGTGCCGGTGCGCAAGACGGGCACTGGCTCCGTCACGCTCAACATCGTCGTCTACACACCGGTGGCGGAGGCCTCCACCGGGCCCCGGCTCTCCGTCACGGTGGATGGGGGCAACCCCGTGCGCCGCGCCAGCGTGCTGGTGCCGCACGTCACCCGCGCCGAGCGCACCGTGGTGCTGCCCGCCTCCGAGCGGGACCCCGCGATGCCGGCGGGCCGTCCGGGCGTGAAGTGGTACGCGCGCACCGTGCCGGTGACGCTGGGCGAGGACATCGCGCCGGGCATGCACACCGTCCGCATCCAGGCGGTGGGCCCCGAGCCGATGTGGGCGCGCTTCTTCGTCTTCGGCCAATCGCTGGAGAACACCGCCCCGCGCGAGTGGAACCGGGGCGGCTGGCAGTTGGAGGAAGCGCTGTGAAGCCGTCCCGGAGGACCGGGTCGTGGCGCCCGTTCGTGGCCGCGGGGGTCGTGTCGGTGCTGGGCTTCGCGCCCGGCGCTGATGCCCAGAGCGCCCTGCCCTCCGAAACGTCCGGTACCAGTCCGAGCGCGAAGACCGAGCCCGAGGCCGACGCGCTGGCGCAGAAGTCCCAGAAGCTCGAAGTGCCCCGGCCCGCCGTGAGCGCGAAGGCGCCCAAGCAGGAGCGCGTGCCGCAGGAGGATCCGACCGTGGAGCCCAACGCGCGGAAGGGCTGTCGCGTGGATGCACGCTTCTCGGGGCTGTGGCCCCGCGTGGACGCCGTGACCTTCCATCCCACGACGTTGGAGGAGCGCGCGGCCTTCGCGAAGCTCATCCCCGCGCTGCTCGCGGCGGCACCGAAGCAGAAGGACGTGCCGCCGGAGCTGACGAACGTGGCCGCGTCGGTGGGCTTCTTCCTGGAGACGTGGACGACGCCGCGCGACACCTTCTGGGTGCTGCGCGAGCGGCCGGACGGCTACCACGGCGCGGGCGCGTACGTGGTGCGCACGGGCGAGGCCACCGAGGACGTGGTGCAGGTGCCCCACCCCTACTTCGACATCGGGACGGAGGACATCGGCGCGGGCCTCTTCTCCTGCCCGCCAGAGGGCCGCGCGCCGCGCCTGTTCATGACCGCCACCGCGCACCGCTACCACGGCACGCCCGGTGAGACGCCCGAAGACCCCGAGCACCCGGCGGACGTGGCCCACAACCCGGAGCACCTCTTCCAGACCGTGACGGACCTGACCGCGCGAAGCCTGCCCGCACCGCGCGTGGTGCAGCTCCACGGCTTCGGCGAATCGAAGGTCCAGAAGGGCCGCACGGAGACCCTGACCGCGGTGGTGAGCGACGGCTCGCGCACACCCGGAGCGTGGGCCCGGCGGGTCTCCGCACCGCTGGATGAAGCCCTGGGACGCGGCGTGAAGCTGTTCCCGGAAGGGGTGCAGGTGCTGGGTGGGACGCAGAACGCCCAGGCACGGTTGCTCCAGGCTTATCCGCAAGCCCTCTTCCTGCACCTCGAAATGTCATCCCGTACGCGCAAAGCGCTGGCCCGCCCGGCGCGATTGGAGCGCCTGGGACAGATTCTGTTCGCACCCTTGGAGGACTGAGCGCCGATGTTTCCTGTTCGACGCCGCGCCCGTTTCACCCTGCTCGTGGGAGCGCTCGCGGCGCTGCCCGTCATCGCGCAGTCCGCTGCACCGCAGCCGCCGTCCGTCATCGCCCGCCGCGAGGAGGGCATGTCCTGGCAGCCGAGGGCCGTCCGGGGGCCGGTGGCCCTCGACGATGTGCGCGGCCACGCGCCCTACGTTCCCGACGGCGTGCCCCAGGTCTCAGGCAGCGTGGAGGTCACGCCCCAGAAGGGCGCGGCGCTGTGGCTGGGGCCCCTGGATGTCGTGCGCGTCTCCGGTCCCGCCGGGGCGCTGCGCTTCACCCGAGTGCCACTGGTGGAGGACAAGGACGCGCCCGAGCTGCGCGTGGACGAGGAAGGCATCCCGGAGCGTCCGGGCCGCTGGTACCTGGCGGAGCCGATGGGCGCCGGCAGCATCTGGTGGGTGACGGCGACGAAGAACGCGCGCGTCACGGTGGAGCGTCCCACGACCATCTCCACGGTGAAGACCGAGGAGCGGATGCGCGATGCGCTCCTCAAGTGGGTGGACGGACAGGGGCCGCGCCCGGCGCTGGCGTTCGACGCGGGCACGCGCACGCGGATGGATGTGGTCGCGGCGTTGGAGGCGGAGCTCGTCCATGACGAGCCCGCGAACTCTCCATTGCGCGACGCGGTGCACGCCTGGCGCAAGGCGGAGGTCCTGCGTGAGTGGGCGCTGGTGTCTCCGTTGTGGGGACAGGCGATGCGCGTGGAGCGCCCCCGTCCCGCCGGCACCGAGGTGAGGCTGGAGGGCGTGGACTCTCCCTGGTACCGCCCGGAAGAGAAGGGCAACGTCTGGGCGCTGGAGCTGGAAGGTCCGGCCGTGCTGTCGCTGGAAGCGCGCTCCGTGCTGGGCACCGACGCGAACACCGAGGCGGCGACGGTGGAGGTGTACGGCGTGGGCGCCACGCTCGCGCAGGCGCAGCTCACCCCGCAGCCCGCGTGGGCGGAGGCGCCCGAGGGCGCGGCGCTCCCGGACGGACGCACGGCGCGGACGCTCGCGTCGGGCGAGCGCGTGGGCATCGCGGAGGAGATGCGCGTGGCGCTGGCTCCGGGCAAGCACAACTACCGCGTGAGCTGGAAGGGCGGGCCGCTGATGCTGCGCGCTCGCGTCTCCACGCGCAGGCCCACGCTGTCCGAGGCGATGACGCACCAGACGCACTGGACGGAGTTCGCGGAAAAGGCGTGGGAGCAGGTGAAGACAGACACCGCGCCCCGGCCGTCCCTGCTGCGCCAACGGCTGGTGGCGCTGATGCCGGAGCTCGCGCGCGGCACGTACGGGAAGACGAAGACAGAGGGCCTGTCGCCGCTGCTGCGCGCGCTCGCCGCCATCGGGGACCGCGACACGGACGCGGCGGTGGAGGCGCTCAAGGGCGCGGATGCCTCACCGCTCGCGTGGTACCTGCGCCTGCTCACCGCGAAGCAGTTGTTGGATCAGGGCAAGGCGGACACGGCGCACACGATGCTGGGCACCGCGCCCGCGCTGCCGGAAGCAGGCTTCCTGACCGCCGAGGCGTCGGAGCTGGTGGCCCGTCTGCCGCTGGGAGATCCGCTGCGCAGCCGTGAGCTGGCCGCGCTGGAGCTGGCCTGGCGCGCGGAGCCGCTGTCCGAGGACATCCGCCGCCGCTACCGCACCGCGTGGTGGCGCGAGAGCCGCTGGTCGCAGGTGACGCCCGCGCCCCTGGACACCGCCGAAGCGGGGACGGAGGTGAAGTCCTCGAAGTGGCTGGACCTCCAGGCCGTGGAAGCCGATGCGGCGATGGCGAGCAGCGCGATGTGGCCGCTCGCGGCGGGAGGCACCGCCCAGGTCCAGGCCACGGGCCTCGCCGAGGCCCCCACCCTCCTGCGCGCCTACGTGCTGACGCCGCCGGGCACGAAGACAAACCCGGTGCTGCGCGTGGGTGGCAATGCCTTCCCGCTGCTGCCGCTGACGTCGCTGGAGCCGGTCGAAATCGCGCTGCCTCCGGGCGAGCACGCGCTCAAGCTCGAAGGCGCCAAGGGCACGCAGGCCTTCCTCTCGCTCGCGCCCATGAAGGCGCAGGGCACGCCCACGGAAATCGGCTACGTGCGCACGCAGTGGCCGGTGAAGGTGGGCACGAAGCCGGTGCGCTTCCGGGTGCCGGACGCGAAGCTGCCCTCACCCGTGCGCGTGCAACTGCGTCCGTTGGATGCGTCAGCGGGCAGGCCGCTCGTGGTGCGCATGTCCACCGACGTGGGGGCTCCGCGCCGGATCGTCCTGCGCCCCTCCGCCGCGAGCCCGCGTCACCTGGCGCTGGAAGGCGCGCGGGGCACATCCTCCGCGCCGGTCTCCGTGGTGGTGACGCTGCCGCCGCAGGCCCGCGAGGTGTGGTTCGAGCCCGAGGACCCGAAGGCGTCGCTCGTCGTGTCGCTGGCGGTGCGCCGCGCGGAAGTGGCCGCGCCCACGGAGGCCCCTGCCCCGCGACAGCTTCAGGCTGGCACGTCCTACGAAACGCTCCAGGCGCTCTCGCGCACGCTGCGCGCCACGCCCGGTGAAGCGGAGCCGCGCCTCGCGCGCGCCGAGCTGCTCTCCTCGCTCCAGGAGGACGGCTTCGCCCGCGCGGACGTGGGCCGGCTGCTGGATGCCCAGGCGAAGCTGACGCCGGAGCAGCAGAAGCGACTGCTCGCGCTGATGGACCGCCTGTCGCAGGCGGCGCCGCGCACGGTGCGCTTCACGCAGGCCATCACCCAGCCCACGCTGGTGTCGCCGGCCTTCGCGGCGCTGCCGGGCACGGGCGATGCGAAGCTTTCGGCCCCCAGCGCCCAGGCGCGCGAGGGCCAGACGAACGCGGCGCTCGCGGCGGTGGCGCTCGACAAGAGCCTCGCGGGCCGCTACCTGCGCGCGCGCCTGCTGTCCGCCTCCGGTGAGGACGCGGCAGGTGCGCTGTCCATGGCGGCGCTGTACCGCGAGACGGGCCTGCCGCAGGTGGGCCTGGAGGCGCTCGGGATGCTGGAGCGGCTCCAGGACTCGCCCCAGGCGTGGAAGGACGGAGGAGCGCCCCTGGGCGCGGCGCTCGCGGGCCAGCTCCAGGCGTGGGCGGACCACCCGGACGTGCGGCGCATGCGCTTCACGGCGGGCCGCTGGACGCGCTGGGAACGGCTGCGCGACGCCGAGGAGACCGCGGGCTCGCTGGAGGCCACGTCGGAAGGTGGCACGGAGGACGAGGACGTGGCGCAGGCGGTGCGCAAGGCGCTGCTCGCGCCACCGTGGAAGCTGTCCGAGGCGAAGCTGCTGCCCGCGGGCGCGTCGCGCGTGATGAGCCTGACGGTGAAGCAGCCCCGGGCCCTGGGGGCGGAGGTGCTGTGCGGCACCACGCCGCGTCCCGGCGTGGAGGTCGCCGGCACCTGTTCGTTCGCGCTGCGCGTGGACGGCCGAGTGGTGCGTGAGCTGAAGGTGAAGGAAGGCGAGACGGCCGTGCTCGGCACGCGCCTGGACATCCCCGGCCGCCACCAGGTGGAAGTGGTGCTGGCGAGGGCCGACACGCAGCAGACCGGCCTCGTGCGCTTCGTGGAGTCCGAACAGGGCGCCGCCAACGCCCGTGTGATGGTCGCGCCGCAGCCCCTGTCGCTCCTGCGCAGCCGTCCGGGTTCTCCGGTGGTGATGACGGTGCTGGGCCCCACCGCGCTGCGCGTGCGTGCGTACGCGCTCGCCCCCACGGCGGGCCGCGAACTGCTCCTGCGCAGCACGCCCCTGCCCGCCGGAGACGGCACGGGCGGCTCCAGCGCGGAGGATGGACCGCTGATGCACCTGGGCCTGCCGGGGGATGCCGACCCGGGCCTCAAGGGCGCGTCACAGCCGATGGGTCGCGCGGGTGAGACGTGGCTGCTGCTCCCCTCGCGCGGTCCGCACCGCGTGAGCCTGGAGTCTCCCGAAGGTGAAGCGCTGGTGCAGGTGCAACTGGGTGTCGTCGCGGATCCGAGCGCGCTCGCGGCCTCCACGTGGGCCCAGGGCACCACCGGGCTGGAGCCCCTGCCCTGGCCGGCGCTGCCGCCGGGCATGGCGCTGTTGCCGGACGGCATGGCGCCCGAAGCCATGGGGTACGGGCCGGGCATGCTGTCCGCGGAGCTGGGCTTCCGCAGCGAGGACGTGGAGGAAGGCGAGCTGCTCAACCGTCCCCTCCAGACAGGCATGGAGCTGCGGCTGTCACTGCGCCGCGAACTGTCCCCGGGCCGCGCGTGGCTGCGCGTCACGCCCGAGGCCCGCTATCCGCTCAACCGCAGCGCCGTGCTGGGCGGATCCGCGGCGGTGTACCTGACGCAGCTTCCGTGGGACCTGCGCCTGTCGATGCAGGGCGCGGTGTTCACCCAGTCGCTCGACGGCGCGATGCGCTGGAGCGCCCGGGGCCGCGTGTCGGCGGACCGCTACGTGCACCTGTCGCCGGACGTGGGTGTCATCCCGGGCCTGGGCCTGACGCTGGAGTCCATGCAGGGCAGTGGCGCGGTGGACGCCACGCGCTACGACCAGAACGTCTACTGGCTCTACGGCAAGGACCACCCCCAGCGGCTGGCGCCCCGGCTGTCCCTGCGCTGGCAGCCGTTCCAGGACCACGTGGCCACGGTGGGCGCGTCCGCCACGAGCAACGGCAACCTCTACACGCTGGACAACGCGGGGGCCTACGCGAGCTGGGCGGGGCTCCTGGGCGGCAAGCTTCGGGGCACTCGCGCGGAGCTGGGCTACGGCGCGTCGCAGCGCTTCCAGGACGAGCACCGCTCCACGGCGTACCTGCGCCACCGCGTGTCGGGGCGCGTGGACTGGAACGTGTGGATGGGGCGCGGCGGCAACCGGCTGATGCTCTACGCCGAGGACCGCGCGTTCCTCTCCGGTCCGTACGGGTTCCAGAACGTCTTTTCACTGGGAGCGCGGTGGGATTGGACCGGCGGACGTGGGTTGCAGGATGTCACGCCCACCGAGGAGGAATTCGAGGAGCTGCTGGATGAACGACGTTTCCAGCCCTGAGCTGTCCTGATCCGAACGGGAACCCGGGCGGTCTGGGCAGGTTCCCCCGGAGATGAATAGCTCTGGCGGCGACATGCACCTGTCGACCGATCAGCTCGAGACGCTCCTGTTGGAAGCCCTGCCCCCGCTCCACCGCCGCGTGCGTCACGCGTCGGCCGGAGCGCTGGCCCTGCGGCTGGTGGAGACCTGCCCCCGGCCCGCTGGGGCGGACGGCCTGGCCCCGTGGCTGGGCGTGGCCCTGGAAGTGCTGGAGACGGAGCTGGCGACCGTGCACGCGGAGCTCATCCAGTTCACCCGCCTGCACAACGAGGCGGTGGATGACGCCGCGCGACGCGAAGTCCTGGTGAACCACCTGAAGGCCACGGTGAAGGACCGCAAGGACCGCCGTGAGGACCTGCGAGCCCTGGACCGATGGATGGGCTTCGACGCCCTGCGGGAGCGACAGGAGAAGCGCCGGCACAAGCTGCTCATCGAAGAAGAGACGGCGCTCCGGGCCCTGACAGGCATCCTCGCCGTGACGACGCCCCAGGAACTCCAGCCGTCGGCCGTCGCGCTCGCGAGGCAGTTGTTGGACCGCGCCGTGGACGCGCCCCGGGCACAGAACCGCTTCGCCGCGCTGGAGGCCTTCCGGCAGCTCACGCAGGCGGTGCCGGGTGTCGCCAGCACGCTGCCGGAGGTGGGCCCCACGCTGACGAGCCTCGCGGGCCAGGAGGACGTAAGCCCCTTCTTCCAGGCGGAGGCCCTGCGCGCGCTCCTGACGGTGGATGCGCTGACGGGCCTCGCGCTGCTGCGCCAGCGGCTGCGCGCGAAGGCGCCGTCGGAGAAGGACTTCCTCTTCCGCCGGCAGGTGCTGGAACAGTGCGCGCCGATGCTCACCGAAGAGCAGCGGCTGACGCTGCTCACCGAGGTCGCGCACCACGACCCGAGCGAATACGTCCGCATGGGCCTGTGCGCGCTCGTCGCCACGCGCCCTGAAGGACAGCCGCTGCTGCGCAGGCTCGCGGGGCTGGAGAAGGTGCCGGCCATCGCGAAGGACGGGGCGGAGCGGACGCTGTCGGAGCCCAGCCCGCGCGTGCGCACCGCCGCCGTGCTGGCCGCGGTGGAAGCCGCCATCTCCACGCCGAAGGTGAAGGGTCCCGCGCTCCAGGTGCTGGTGGACGTGCTGGGCCAGGACACCGCGCCGCTCGTGCTGCGCGTGTCGTGTGAGCGGGCCGCCGCGCTGGCAGAAGCGCTGGGCGCCTCGGGGCTGGGTCCCGCGCACGCAGCCCTGCTGGACGCGGTGGAGTCGCTGGCGACGCAAGCGGACGGCACCGGGCCGGTGGTGGAGGCCGCGGCCGCGGCGGCGCAGGTGCTGCGACGGGTGAAGGACCCGGTGCGGCAGGCGTGGACGGCCTTCCTCGCGGACCGTGTCAGCAAGCTCAAGCCGGGGGGCCGCACGCGCCTGCCGCTGGAGCCGCCTCCGGAGAACCTGCCGGCGATGCCGGAGGGCCCCGAGTGGCTGGGCGCCATCCTGGCGGACCTGTCGCAGGACGGGCACGGGCTGTACGCGGAGCGTTCGAAGACGGCGCTGACGCTGTGGCACGGCGACCGGCATCAGCGTCGCCTGTGGCGCATGTGGCACGAGCTGGGCCGCCCCGCGCCGAACAAGCGTCAGGCCTTCCTGCACACCACCGGGCGCACGATGCCGGGCACGCTGCGAGCGCACCCCGGACATCTGGACGAAATCACGGAGACGCTGGTCCCTGGCGAGCGCGTCCACGTGGCGAGCCAGGGAAGCTGGGGCCGTCACCTGCCCACGGTGGATGACCTGTTGGACATGCCGTTGGCGAAGGACGGCAAGGTGCACCTGTTCAGCAGCCACGGAGAGACGGTGCTGGTGCCGCCCGCCTCGCGCCTGCGCCGTCTGGCCAACCGCCTCAAGGTGACGAAGGACTACCGGAGGCTGGCGACGCTGCGGCTCGACTCGCTGGGCGGCGAGGAGCCGCGCGAGCGCCGCCGCTTCGTCGAACAGGTGGAGAAGGACCTGGGCGTCCAGGTGCGCTTCACGCCATACGGCCAGGGACAGAAGGTCCCCGCGCCGCTGGCGACACTCTTCCAGGACACCGCGGAGACGGTGGCGAAGCCCACGACGCTGCACACGCCCGCGCTGTTGGGCTTGCAGAGCGGGTTCCTGGCGCTGCTCACCGAGCGTATCCTGGAGAACGAAGGCTACTTCCTGGGCATGGGCGGCAACGGCATCGCCGCGCTGGGCCTCTTCACGGCGGCGCTCTTCTCCGTGTTCCTGGGCGACACGTATGTGAAGCGCCAGAACGTCCGCAAGGCGCGCGAACAGATTCCGCTGTGCATTGGAGGCTGGGGCACGCGCGGCAAGTCCGGCACGGAGCGGCTGAAGGCGGCGCTCTTCTCCGGCATGGGCTTCGAAGTGTTCGCGAAGACGACGGGCTCCGAGGCGATGTTCGTGCACAGCGCCCCGGGAGCCGGGCCGTCCGAGTTCTTCATCTTCCGCCCCTACGACAAGGCCACCATCTGGGAGCAGAAGGACATGGTGGAGCTGGGCGCGCGTCTGGGCACGGAGGTGTTCCTCTGGGAATGCATGGCGTTGCAGCCGAACTTCGTCGAGTTGCTCCAGAACGACTGGATGAAGGACGACTTCGCCACGCTGACCAATGCCTATCCGGACCATGAGGACATCCAGGGTCCCGCGGGCATGGACGTGGCGAACGTCATCACCCACTTCATGCCCAAGGGCGGCAAGGTGGTGACGACGGAGGACCACTTCCTGCCGCTGTTCAAGCAGAAGGCGCAGGAGAAGGACACGACGCTGCTGCACAGCGCGTGGTGGGAAGCGGAGCTGATTCCGGAGGAGCTGCTCGCGCTGTTCCCCTACCGCGAACACCCGCGCAACATGGCGCTGGTGGCGACGCTGGCCGAACAACTGGGCGTGTCGCGCCCGTACGCGCTGGCGCTGATGGCCGAGCACGTGCAGCCGGAAATCGGAGTGCTGAAGGTCTTCCCGCAGACGCGGGCGCGCGGGCGCCTGCTCACGTTCATCAACGGGCACTCGGCGAACGAGCGCACGGGCTTCATGAACAACTGGACCCGAACGGGCCTGGGGGACGTGGATCCGGAGTCGAACCCGGAGCGCGCGGTCATCACGGTCATCAACAACCGCTGGGACCGGGTGTCCCGTTCGGAGGTGTTCGCGCGCATCATGGTGGAGGACGCGCCCGCGGACCGGCACGTGCTCATCGGCACGAACCTGGAGGGCCTGCGCAAGTACGTGCGCGACGCGTTGGATCGGCACCTGGCGGGCACGGAGGTCGTGGCGGCGGAGGAGCTGTCCACCCCGGAGGGCGCGGGCCGAGCGGAGGTGCGCCTCGCGAAGGCACTGGCACGGCTGAAGGTGCCGCGTCCCACGGCGCAGACGTTCCTGGACCGGTTCGCCCGTTACGCGGCGGGCGCGGGCCTGAAGGTGACGCCCACGATGGCGCTGAACGCGGCGGTGGAGAAGGCCCTGGCCGGCGCGGGCGACGACGTGGCCGTGGAGAAGGTGCGCCGCGCGCTGGAGCGCGAAGTGGGCGCCCTGCTCGACGAGGCGTTGGCGCCGGTGTCCCGCGTGCAGGCGCAGCCGCTGCCGGAGGTGTTGACCCCGGCGACGAAGGACGAGGTGCGCGAGCACGCGCTGTACCTGCTGGCGCGCATGGCGGTGCACGCGAGGCTGAAGCAGGCGCTGCCCCGGGATGCGGCGGCGGATGCGGTGGGGCGCGTGAAGGCGTTCCACGCGAAGTTCCGCGAAGCCTACAAGGCGATGTTCCTGGAGCAGGTGGTGACGGTGCCCGACGCGCAGGCGACGGGCGACCAGGTGGTGGACGCCTGTGCCCGCGCCGTGGCGCCGGGCATGCAGGTGAGCATCATGGGCGCGCAGAACATCAAGGGCACGGGCCTGGACTGGGTGTACCGCTGGATGGCGTTGGACCGGGTGACGACGGCGTTGAAGGCGCTGGAGGGCACGTCGGTGGAAGCGCGGCGACGGGCGCTGGAGTCGCTGGAGACGTTCGACGACTCGGGCTTCGTGGACGCGGGCCTGGCGCGCACGGTGCTGCCGAAGCTGGTGGAGAAGGCGAACTCGCCGGACGAAGCGGACCGGCTGAGCAAGCTGGCGGAGCGCGCGAGGGAACGGCACGAATTGAAGCTGTCGGCGCTGACGCACACGGCGGTGGGCGGAGCGACGCAGACGGTGGTGCGCAAGCTGGAGAAGGTGTTCGACTACCTGGACAGCGTGACGCGCCGAAGGCTGAGCGAGATGTTGCTGGAGGACCTGGAGAAGGGCCGCGTGTCGCACGCGCGGGCGGCGGTGGAGACGCGCAAGCTGTACGAGCGCCAGAAGGGCGGTTGGCTCTTCCGCGGCCTCAAGAAGCAGCAGCCGAAGCGGCTCCTGCCGGTGCCGACGGACGTGCCCGTGCTCCAGCCCGTCACGGAGACGCCACAGCCCCAACAACCGCAGGTCGTGTTCACGAAGTCGGTGGAGCTGCGCGGCACGAGCGTCACGGTGCCGCTGCGCCACCTCCACACCTCGGAGACGAACGCGATGTCGAAGGGAGAAGGGCCGGTGCGGCAGCGCGACGCGACCGCGAAGCCGCAGGGGCCGGACGTCCCGAAGCCTGAAGCGTTGGCCGACGACGCGGGCGAGCCCCTGTCCTGAGTCCTCCCGAGCCCGAGACCCGAGGAGACACATTCATGGAGGAAAGTCCCATCACGGACGCGCCGCTCGGGAAGCGCGTCCCATCCAGGCCCTGCGACAGCGCCTCACCCGCCTGGAGGCAGGCGCCGCGCAAGCCCGGAAGGCGCACGGAGCCCCTGCGGGTGGAGGTGATCCGGAACCTGGCCGGCTTCGACGCGCTGGCGGCGGAATGGAACGCGCTGGTGATGCGCGTGGACGACCAGGTCTTCTACCGGCACGAGTTCGTGCGCTGCTGGCTTGCGCACTTCGGCGAGGGAGCGCCGCTGCGCATCCTCACGGCGAGGGACGCGGCGGGCGCCCTGGTGGCGGTGCTGGGGCTCAAGGAGGAGCAGGGGCACCAGTACGGGGTGCCGGTGCGGCAGTTGTTGTCGCTGACGAACAAGCACTCCTGCCGCTTCGACCTGCTGGCAGAGGAGCCGAAGGCGGCGGCGGCGGCCTTCCTGTCGCACCTGATGGGCGACCCGAGCTGGGACATGCTCCGGCTGTCGGACGTGCCGGAGGACGGCGCGGCGTGGGCGCTCATGCACGCGGCGCGCGGGGCGGGTATGCCCTGGGGTGCGTGGCCGAGCGCGAAGTCCCCCTACCTGGTGCTGCCCGACACGGTGGCCGCCTGGACGAAGGGACGCAGCAACGCGAAGCCGCTGCGCAGGAGGCGCCGGAGGTTGGAGGAGAAGGGCCGCGTGGAGGTGGAGCGCGTGTCCGGAACGGAGCGCCTGGAGGCCCGGCTGGAGGAGGCGTTCGCACTGGAGCAGAGCGGCTGGAAGGCACAGCAGGGCACGGCCATTGGCCAGGCGGAGCACCGTCGGGGGTTCTACACGGCGCTCGCGCGGGTGGCGGCCGAGCGAGGCTGGCTGGGATTGTATTTCCTGCGATTGGACTCAAGGCCCATCGCCTTCCAGTACGGGCTGGAGTACGGAAACCGCTACCTGGCGATGAAGCCCGGATACGACGAAGCGTTGGCTGAAGTGAGCCCGGGCCACCTCCTGACGGAGGGCCTTGTCCAGGACTGCATCGGGCGGGGGCTGAAGGAGCTGGATCTGTTGGGGGACGACGCCCCGTACAAACGCGAGTGGACGCAAGAGGTGCGACAACACCACTGGCTGTTCATCTACCGGGATACACTGGTGGGGCAGACCCTGCAGCGCTCGAAGTTCCGCTGGGTACCGGTAGCGAAAAGGATGGTGGGCAGATGGGTCCGACGGCGCTGAGCTTCTACTGGGCCGCCAAGCGGCTCCAGGCGCTGAAGGCTCCGAGGCTCGCGGTCGTGGTGGCGGCGGTGGGCAACCGGCTGAGCAACAGCCACGTGGACCCGCAGGCCGCGCTGCACCCCAGCGTGGAGCTGGGCTACGGAGGCATCGGCGTCATCATCGCGCCGGGGGTGGAGATTGGAGAGAACAGCTTCGTCTCCCAGAACGTGACCCTGGAAGCCGCCCCCGGAGTGGCCGGAGTGCCCCGTGTGGGGCGCGACGTCTTCATCGGCGTGGGCGCGAAGGTGCAGGGCCCGGTGACCATCGGTGACGGAGCGAAGATTGGAGCCAACGCGGTCGTCGTCGAGGACGTAGCCCCTGGGGCCGTGGTGGCGGGGGTTCCCGCACGGGAGCTGAAGCGCGTGCCTCCGACGGGGACGTGATCACCTCGGTGCCGCGCGAGTCCCTGAAACACGCGTCCAGAAACTGAACAGCAGCATCCCCGCAAGCATGGACCCGACGAACAGCAACACGTCCTGTCCACCCGTGGCCAGCGACGTGACTGCAGGGCCCGGGCAGTAGCCCACGAGCCCCCACCCCACGCCGAACAGCACGGCACCGACGATGAGCGCCGTGTCCACCCGTGCCTGGGAAGGCGCCGGGAAGCGGGGTGCCAGCACCGGAGCAGGCCGACGGAGGATCAGCCGCAGGAAGACGGCGTGCACCCCCACCGCTCCCATCATGACCATCGCCAGGGAGGGGTCCCACCGGCCCGCCACGTCCAGGAAGCCCATCACCTTCTCGGGCTGGGTCATCCCGCCCAGGCCCAGACCCAGCGCGAAGAGGACGCCGCACAGCCCCGCGCTCAGGAGGGCCTTCACGCGACACCTCCCAGCACGTGACGCACGAGGAAGACCGTCAGCATG
>NZ_RAVZ01000093.1 GCF_003611635.1 Corallococcus terminator
TCCCATGAAGGCGTACGAGCTCCAGCACACCACCGGCATCGACGGCTGGGTCCCCGTCGACAAGCCCCGGCCGCAACCCGGCCCTGGCCAGGCGCTCGTCCGCATCCACGCCGTGTCCCTCAACTACCGGGACCTCATCATCGCCAAGGGCACCTACCCGGGCACCCGGACGCCCATCGTCCCCATCTCCGACGGCGCGGGCGAAGTCGTCGCCGTCGGCTCCGGCGTCACCCGCGTCAAGGTCGGCAACCGCGTCGCCCCCACGTTCTTCCAGGTCTGGACCGACGGTGAGCGCACCCCGGAGAAGGTCGCCCACGCGCTCGGCGGCGGCGTCCCCGGCGTCCTCGCCGAATACGTCTGCCTGGACGCCGACGGGCTCGCGCTCCTGCCCGACTGGCTCACCTACGAGGAGGGCGCCACCCTCCCCTGCGCCGCCGTCACCGCCTGGAACGCGCTCGTCCCCCAGGGTGGCCTCAAGCCCGGACAGACGGTGCTCGCCCAGGGCACCGGCGGCGTGTCCATCTTCGCCCTCCAGTTCGCCCGCATCCTCGGCGCCCGCGTCATCCTCACCTCCAGCAGCGACGACAAGCTGGCGAAGGGCAAGCAGCTCGGCGCGGAGGGGCTCGTCAACTACAAGAAGTCGCCGGCCTGGGAGCAGGACGTCCTCGCGCTCACGGACGGGAAGGGCGTGGACCACGTGCTGGAGGTCGGTGGCGCCGCGACGCTGCCCCAGTCCGTGCGCGCCACCCGCGAGGGAGGCCACATCGCGCTCATCGGGCTGCTCACCGGTGCCCCGGGCAAGCCCGACAACGCCGTCACCGGCAGCAAGCAACTGCGCGTCGTGAGCACCTACGTGGGCAGCCGCGAGATGTTCGAGGACATGCTGCGCGCCATGGCACCCCAGAAGACGAAGCCCGTCATCGACCGCGTCTTCCCCTTCGACCAGGCCCGCGAGGCCCTGCGCTACATGGAGTCCGGCGGCCACTTCGGGAAGATCGTCATCTCCGTGTGACGCTGGTGGACACCGCGACGCGCGCCCGAAGAATCCCTCCCCTGGGAGGACGACCTTGGGCGTAACGTCCCGCGCGACTTCCGGGACCGCTCGCAAGCGCATGGGCGGGCCCGGCACTGAAAGGGTTCGCGCATGCCCCGCCTGTTGCCCCTCCTGCTGATGCTGATGGCGCCGGTCCTCCCGGCGGCCGCCCAGCCCCAGGAGTCCTCCCGCTTCTTCCCCTACACGCTCAAGACGACGAAGCTGCCCAACGGGCTCACCGTGGTGCGCGTGCCGTTCAACTCGCCCGGCATCGTCGCGTACATCACCTCCGTGCGCGTGGGTTCCCGCAACGAGGTGGAAGCCGGCCGCACCGGCTTCGCCCACTTCTTCGAACACATGATGTTCAAGGGCACGAAGTCCAACCCGGAGGGTCAGCGCGAGCGCATCCTCGGCGGCTACGGCTTCGACGACAACGCCTTCACCACCGACGACATCACCGTCTACCAGGCCTACGGCCCCACCGCCGGCCTGCCGCAGCTCATCGCCCTGGAGGCCGACCGCTTCCAGAACCTGGAGTACTCCGAGCCGTCCTTCCAGACGGAGGCCCTCGCGGTGCTCGGCGAGTACCACAAGAGCGCCGCCGCCCCGGACCTCAAGATCGAGGAGTCCCTGGCGAAGACGGCCTTCACCCGCCACACGTACCAGCACACCACGCTCGGCTTCTACGACGACATCAAGGCCATGCCGAAGGCCTACGCGTACAGCCGCACCTTCTTCGAGCGCTGGTACACCCCCGCCAACATCACCCTCTTCATCGTCGGTGACTTCGACGATGCCCAGGTGCTGGAGGCCGTGACGAAGCACTACGGCAACTGGAAGCGCGAGCTGGCCACCGTCGCCATCCCCGCCGAACCCGCGCAGACGAAGGCCCGCTCCGTCCACGTGGACTGGGCCCAGCCCACCCAGCCGCGCCACGTGCTCGCGTGGCACACCCCCGCCGCCCGCGCCGACACGCCCGACACCGCCATCCAGTCCCTCCTCGCGGAATACCTCGTGGGCGACACCAGCCCCGCCTACAAGGAGCTGGTGCTGGAGAAGCAGCTCGTTGAATCGCTGTACGTCTCCACCGCGCCCCACCGCGACCCGTACCTCTTCCCCATCGACGCCACCCTCCAGGACGAGAAGCACCGCGCCGCCGTGGACGCGACGCTGCGCCGCGACGTGAAGGCCCTGGTCGACGGCAAGGTGGACGCCGCGCGCGTGAAGGCCATCCAGGACCACCTGCGCTACGGCCTGCTCATGGGCATGGACACCCCGCGCGACGTGGCCATCGACCTGGCCTTCTACTCGGGCGTCATGGGTCCGCCCGACGCGCTCGCCAGCTACCTGAAGCAGTTGGGCACCGTGACGCCCAAGCAGCTCACCGCGTTCGCGAAGAAGTACCTCGTGGACTCGAACCTCACCGTCCTCACCCTCACCCCCAAGCCCGCCGCCGGAGGGACGCCGTGATGCTGAAGTCCAACCCGTCCGTGTCCCTGGTGTTCGCCGCCGCGCTGTCCTTCGCCGGTTGCGCCTCCACCCCCAAGCCCATGCCCGAAGCCGCGCCGCCCACGACGCCTCCGGCCGCCACCGACAGCGTGAAGTCCGACGCGCCAGTGCCAGCCGTGCCGCTGAAGCAGCCGAAGCCGATGGAGCTCGTCGTGCAGGCCCGGCAGGACACGCCGCTCGTCAGCCTGCGGCTCGTGTTCCACACGGGCTCCATCGATGATCCGAAGGGCAAGGAGGGCCTCACCTCCCTCACCGCGAAGCTGATGGCGGAAGGCGGCACGCGGAAGCTCACCGCCGCGCAGTTGCTGGAAGCCCTCTACCCGATGGCCGCCGAGCTCAAGGTCTTCACGGACAAGGAGATGACCACCCTCTCTGGCCGCGTCCACCAGGACTTCCTGCCGCGCTTCCTGGAGCTGTACACGGACACGCTGCTCGAGCCCCGCTTCGACCCCGCGGAGTTCGAGCGCCTGCGCGCCAACGCCCTCAATGCCGTGCGCAACGGCCTGCGCAGCGAGGACGACGAGACGCTGGGCAAGGTGGGGCTGGACGCGCTGCTCTACGCCGGCCACCCCTACGCCCACTTCACCGGCGGCACCGTGCAGGGCCTCCAGTCGCTCACGCTGGAGGACGTGAAGGCGCACGCGCGCCGCGTCTTCACCCAGGACCGGCTCGTCATCGGGCTCGCGGGCCCGGTGGATGCCACGCTCCAGCAGACCGTCACCTCGCGCCTCTCCGCGCTGCCAGCCACGGGGGCGCCCCGGGTGGCGCTGCCCGCCGTGCCTTCCTCCGCCGGCCGCACGCTCATCCTCCAGAAGCCCACGCTCTCCACCGCCGTGAGCATGGGCTTCGTCACGCCGATGCGCCGGGGCGACCCGGACTTCTTCCCGGTGGCATTCGCGCTGTCCAACCTGGGCGAGCACCGTCAGTTCGTCGGCATGCTCTTCAACGAGCTGCGCGAACAGCGCGGCCTGAACTACGGCGACTACGCCTACGCCGAGCACTTCATCGAGGACCGGGGCAACGGCACGTTCAACCGCACCAACCTCGTGCGCACCCAGCAGGACGTGTCCGTGTGGCTGCGGCCCGTGGTGCCCACCAACGCGGTGTTCGCCACGCGCGGCGCCGTGTACTTCCTGGACCAGATGTCGAAGCAGCCCCTCTCCCAGGAGCGCTTCGACCTGGTCCGCGGCTTCCTCCAGGGCTACACGCGCCTGTGGGAGCAGAGCGACCAGCGCCGGCTGGGGTACGCCATCGACTCGCTCTTCTACGGCACCCCGAACTTCCTGGAGTCCTACCGCGAGGCGCTGAAGACGATGACGCCGGAGTCCGTGAACGCCGCCGTGCGCCGCCAGCTCCAGCCGGAGAAGCTCGCGTTCGTGTTCGTCACGGAGGACGCGGACGGGCTCGCCAAGACGCTCAAGTCGGGGGCGCCGTCTCCCATCACCTACGCGTCGCCCAAGCCGCCGGAGCTGCTGAAGCTGGATGAGACGCTCATCCAGCAGAAGCTGCCGGTGCGTCCGGACGCCGTCCAGGTGGCCCCGGCCTCGGAGTTCATGGAGCGCTGAAGCGCGCGGCCTTCCGGCGCTCAGGGGCTTTGCGGCAACGCCGTCCACACGCCGCGGAAGCGCTTGAGCGCCGGATCCTTCTGGCGCTTGCACTCCACCCCGTCCAGCGACACGGTGCCATCGTCGCTCAGCAGCAGGACTTCATCCGACGTATCCGGCGTGAAGAACGCCTCCGGGTTGAGCCGCGACAGGTCCACCGACTCCACCGGCACGGGACGGTCATCCCCGCCCTTCCAGGTGAACAGCCGCGAGCGCGCCTCCGAGCCAGTGGCCCCCGCGGTGATGAGGTAGCGGCCCCGCCACGACGACAGCGAGCGGATGCCCAGGCCCCCCAGGTCCAGCAGGCGCGGTGCACCGAAGCGTGCCGACACGCCCTCGCGCACCACCGCCTCCGGGTTGAGCAGCGGCACCACCAGGGCCTTGCCCTGCGTCAGCGGACTGCGAAAGCCGATGAGCATCCCGGGCGCATCCAGCATCGCCGTCAGGCCCTCGATGTTGAGGCCCCCGGCCTGCTTCGGCGGCAGCGGTTCCGCATCCACCAGCCCGTACGGCGCGAGGCGCGGCTCCGCGAGCAGGTCCTCCAGCAGTTGCGTGTACGGCTGCCCGATGAGCTGCACGTGCTCCGCATCGCTCGCGTTCGTGGCGAAGAAGCGCAGGCGTGCGGGCTGCTTCTTGCCGGAGCTGTTGCGGCCATGCGACGTGAGCCAGAAGGCCAGGTTGCCCAGCCGCGAGCCCGCCTCGATGTCCGTCTCCGGGGGCTTCTTCTTCACCGGCAACTCCAGCGACGGCGACAGGTCCACCGTCTTCAATGGACGGCCTCCTTTGCGCGCATCGTAGAGGCGCAGGATGTTGTCCTCGTCGTCCGCCACCATGAACAGGTCGCCGCCCAGCTCCACCGCGCCGGAGGCATCACAGCTTCCCTCGAAGACGACCGTGCCCGCGGGCTCAGCGACCGGCGGAGGAGACACGAGGGCCTCGCGCCGCACCGTCGCCTCGCGGTTGCCGCAACCCACCACCAGGACACATCCCCACAGGAGCCAGCGATTCATGTCGCTGTTTCTCGCATGGCCTCCGACGCTCCGGGAGCCCGGAAACCCTTCGTGAAATGTGACGTAACCAACACGACACATCACCTCATGGCGGGGTGCCCCGCCCCTCTCGTGGGCACTCCGAATTGTAGAAATGGCACAGGGCTGTAGCTCACATCCGGAGGGTGGCTTTTCTTCCGGCCCTGGGAGGTGGGTGCTAAGAGCCTCAGCATGCAATGCCCCGACTCCGGGCACGTTTCGTGGAGCCGGTCCGCAGGCAGCGCAGCCATCCGGCTCGCGGCCCTGGGCCTGCTGCTCACCACGGCAGCGGCCCACGCACAGCCTGATCCGTTCTCCCGCGGCTTCGACGCCGTTCCCGTCAAGCCCACGGCCGCGCAGTCCAGCGGCATCGCGTTGGAAGGCGCAACCGCGGAAGCGGTGGGCAGCTACCGGGGCGCACTGCTCCTGGACTTCAACTGGCGCATCCTCGCCCTCAAGCTGGGCGACGAGAAGCTGGGCGACCTGCTGCCGTACCGGCTGGACGCGCACCTGCTGTTCTCCTACCAACTCCTGGAGCGGTTGGAGCTGGGTGTGGACCTGCCTGTCACGCTCATCCAGGGCGACAACTTCTCGCTGCTCGGTGACGCGCTGAACGCGCCGGACTTCCCTGGCGCCGCGGGCGTCAGCGGCACCACGCTGGGCGACATCCGCCTGCTGCCGCGCGTGAACCTGCTGAACCCGAACCGCTTCCCGGTGGGGCTCGCGGTGGTGACGGAAGTGCGACTGCCCACGGGGAGCGCGCAGAGCTTCACCGGTGAGCGCGGCGTGGTGTTCGCGCCGCGTCTGGCGGTGGACTGGAAGGTGGGCCCGCTGCCCGTGCGCGTGCTCGGCAACGCGGGCGTGCTGCTGCGTCCGGCGGCGCAGTACCTGAACCTGCGCGTGGACGACGAGCTGACGTTGGGCGCGGGCGGCATCGTGGACCTGCCGGACATCGGCCGGCTTCGCGAGGTGCGGGGCGTGGCGGAAATGCACCTGCGCACGCCGCTGGCGCGCCCGTTCAACTTCGACCAGTCGGATTCGCTCAAGACGCCGTGGGAGCTGCTCGTCGGCGCTCGCGCGAAGGTGTGGGGCAACTGGGGCGTGGAGCTGGACGTGGGCCGCGGGCTCAACGTCACCACGGGCTACGGCCGCGAGGCCCTGCGCGTGATGCTGGCGGTCCGCTACGACACGTCCGGACTGGATTCGGATGGCGACGGCGTGCCCGACACGCTCGACCGCTGCCCCACGCAGCCCGAGGACAAGGACGGCTTCGAGGACTACGACGGCTGCCCGGATCCGGACAACGACGGCGACGGCATCGCGGACGGCGACGACGCGTGCCCCAGCGTGAAGGGCACCGTGGAGACCAAGGGCTGCCCGGTGGAGCCGGAGAAGGACACCGACGGCGACGGCATCATCGACAAGCTGGACAAGTGCCCGGACGTGCCCGGCCTGAAGGACTTCGACGGCTGCCCGGACACCGACATGGATGAGATCCCGGACGGCGAGGACGACTGCCCCGACGTGGCCGGCCCGCCGGAGAACAACGGCTGCCCGTACGACGCCCCGCCCTACGTGGTCGTGGAGTCGGACCGCATCCGCATCAAGGGCAACATCCTCTTCGAGACGAACTCCGCGGTCATCCAGAAGCAGTCGTACCCGCTGCTCGATGAAGTGGCGGCGGTGCTCGCCAAGAACCCGACGCTGGGACCGGTGCAGATTGAAGGGCACACGGACAACAAGGGCTCGCGCACGCTCAACCTGGACCTGTCCAAGCGGCGCGCGAAGTCGGTGCTCGACTACCTGGTGGGCAAGAAGATCGACCGCAAGCGCATGACGTCGCAGGGCTTCGGGTTCGACCGCCCCATCGACACCAACGACACGGCGCTCGGCCGCGCGAAGAACCGGCGCGTCGACTTCAAGCTCGTGAAGTCGGAGCTCGAAAGCGGCCCGAAGGAGACCATCGTCCCCAACGGCCAGCCGCCTCCGCCCGGCACCCAGCCGCTGCCAGGCCTGGGCGGGCCTCCCGCTCCCGGCGCGACGACGCCTCCGGCCACCCCGCCGAAGCCGCAGGCCGCGCCGGATGCGGGCACACCGGCTGGCAAGAAGTAGCCAGGGCGGTTGGGACGGTCCGGCGAACGGGCCGTCCTGAAGAACCTGCACGGCCGGGAGGACGACTTCCTCCCGTCACCGCGTCAGGGCAGGTGATGCCCGGCGGACGGCCCTCGTGCGGAGGACCGTCCCCGTCACTCCGGGACTACTTCTTCAGCGCACGCTCGATGCGGCGGCGCAGGCCGTCCTCGGACAGCATGCCGCGCTGGGCGTCCGTCACCTTGCCGTCGCGGTCCAGGAAGTAGAGCGTGGGCAGCGCGTTCACCTGGAAGGCCCGCGCCATGTCGTCGTCCGCGTAGACGACGTAGGGCTTCAGGTCCGGCTGGAAGCGGTTGAGGAAGTAGTCCACCTCCTGCTCCGCCGTGGCCCCTTCGTCCCGGCTGGCCGCCACGAACACGAGCCCCTGGGACTCGTACTCCTTCGCCAGCTTCACCAGCGACGGCATCTCCTCGCGGCACGGCGGACACCAGGTCGCCCAGAAGTCGAGCATCACCACCTGGCCCTTCAGGTCCGCCAGCACCATGGAGCCACCCGCGTGCTTGCGCAGCGGGAAGGCCGGCGGCGCCGACCCATCCGGCACCAGTCGCGCCCGCTGCCCCTCGCGCACGCCCAGGAACGCCAGCGCCGCCAGGCCCAGCACGGCCACCACCGACAGCGCCGTCTTGGCGCCATCCCCGCGCGCGCCCGGCGGCTTCGGTCCCTCGGTCCCAGCCTGCTGTGTCATCCGCGTTCCCTTCGTGTCAGGCGGCCGTGCACCCGCGTCAAGGCCCAGCGCACCCCGGCCCGCACACGCGGCCGACGCACCACCCAGGCCGCCAGCGGAGGTCCCCAATGATAATAGCCGTCGATGAACCCCTGACCGAGCCGGCTCTTCCTGAGAACCTCGTCCCGGTACGCACGAAACGCCACCAGCTCCGGCGCGCCCTCGCCAAAGGCCGCGGTCACCACGAAGCACGACGACGCGGGGCTCACCCACATCAGCTTCATGTTGGTGTGGTTCATCACCACCTTCAGCTCGCGCTGCTCCGTGTAGAGGAACGCCAGCAGGTCGCGCCGGGCGGCCGGGAACTCCTGCCCGCTGGCCTCCTCGAAGTCGATGCGCGTCGTGACGGCGCTGCCCACCTCGTCCACCGTGAAGCGGTAGCGCTTGGAGCTGCGCCGGACCTCCACCTCCAGCCCCTTCAGCTCGCCGAAGTAGGCCATGAAGGGCACCCGGCACGCCGGACACACGAAGCGGTGGTACGCGTGCGTCGGCAGGAAGGCGTAGTCCCCCAGCCGCTTGCAGCCGGTGTTGGGGCACATCAGCCTGACGCCCACCTGCGCCGCGTTGCGAGGGTCGTAGCGCGACTGGCCGCTGGCCTTGTCGAACACCGGTGGCGGCCGCGCCGGCGGGCCCACCATCTGCCGCGTGGGGTGCGCCGAGCGCTCCAGCTCCTGGGCCTTTCGCCACGCCAGCTCCGCCGCCTCCAGCCGGCCGTCCGCCGTGTGCACCAGCGCCTCCGCGTGCGCGCGCAGGGCCGCCACCAGCCGGTCCACCAGCGGCGACATCGCCGGTTCGCGCGCCACCGCGAAGGCCTCCGCCAGCACCCGCTCCATCTCCGGCAGCAGCGCCTGGGCCGCCTTGCGTGAAGGGTCCTCCGCCCGCCGGTACACCGGAGGCTCCGGCAGCTTCGCGAACAGCGCCGAGGCCGAGGTCCGCACGCGCTCCAGCGCCGCGTCACCCCGCCCCACATCCAGTCCCGCCGCCCGTGTCTGGGCGGCCCTGATGAGTTCTTCGGGCAGCAAGGCCGTGGACCTTAAGGGCCCGCCCGCCCCCTGTCAGCGACTCCCGTCGTGCCGGTCGGAAACTCGCCATGGCGTTGGGGACGATGTAAGACGACGTAGGAGGATGTGAATCATGGGCGTGTTGAAGTTCCTGGTCTGGACGGCATGCGCGGTGGGTCTGGGCGTCTTCCTGGCGCGGGGCAACGTGGACGGTCGCTCGCCGCTGGAGCACATGGAGCGCACCTGGAAGCGTTCGGTGAACCCTTCCGCGATGGACAAGGTGAAGGGCAGCTTCGAGGACGCGCTGGACGACGCGAAGCAGGCCGTGTCCCAGAAGTCCGCCAACACCGCCGCGCCGCGCGAGCGCATCACCGAAGAGGACCGCGCGGCCATCAACAACATCATCGCCAAGAAGAAGTAGGCGCCGGCCGCGGCTGATCGCACCGCCGCCCCCTTCCGCCCGCCCGACACCGTTCATACCTTGCGCCGGGGCGTTGGGTTGGACGGTGGTGGAGAGGCGGGCCCATGGGTTGGACGCGGTTCGGGGGCGTCATCAAGGTGGCGGTCTTGGCATGCGCGCTGGGAGCGACAGCGCGCGTCGAGGCCCGTGACAAGAAGCTGTGGATGGAGGCGCAGAACCGCGCCGTGTCCCGGCAGCACTCCAACATCAGTGAGGTTGCCCGCAAGGCGATGCCCGCCGTGGTGTCCATCACCACGCGGCAGGACAGCGCCGACGTCCCCGAGGGCGAGGAGCCCCAGCGCGGCATCGGCTCCGGCTTCATCATCCACCCGGACGGCTACATCCTCACCAGCGCGCACGTGGTGGAGGGGGCCTCCGAGGTCACCATCTCCGTGCGCAGCGCCAACGGCTACGTGGAGGAGTTCCCCGCGACCGTGGTGGGCGAGGACGAGCGGACCGACTGCGCGCTGCTCAAGGTGGACGCGCCTCGGAAGCTGCCGGTGCTCAAGCTCGCGTCCGCGTCCCACGTGGGCATCGCGGACTGGGTGGTCGTCATCGGCAACCCGTTTGGCCTGGCGCACTCCGTGACGGTGGGCGTGGTGAGCTACCTGGGCCGCACCGACGTGACGCCCAACGGGCGCGACGGCGACTTCGACTACGTGCAGATCGACGCGTCCATCAACCCGGGCAACTCCGGCGGGCCGGTGTTGGACCTGCACGGCGACGTGGTGGCGGTGGCCAACGCGGTCAACGTGTCCGGCCAGGGCATCGGGTTCGCCATCCCCATCGACATCGCCAAGACGGTGATTCCGCAGCTCAAGGCCCACGGCCGCATGCGCCGGGGGTGGATTGGCATCAGCGTGCAGGACTTCTCCCCGGAGGTGGCCGCGGCGTTCAACCTGATGCCGCGCGGCCGGGGGGTGGTGGTGACGGACGTGGTGGAGGACAGCCCGGCCGCCCGCGCGGGCCTCCGGGCCGGCGACGTCATCCTCGACCTGGACCGCCGGACGGTGGAGCGCGCGCACACCCTGCGCTGGCAGGTGGCCGCGCGGGGCGTGGGCCAGCACATCCGCCTCCAGGTGCGCCGCGTGGGCCGCCCCATGACGATGCGGGTGAAGCTGGACGCCCTGCCCTTCACGGAAGCCGACGTCCCGCCGGCCACCCTGGCCTCGAGCGCCGCTCCGGGCGGACGCCCGGCGGAGGCGAAGTCCGTCCTGGAGGACCTGCTCTCCCCTGTGCCGCGTGCCAGCGCGGGGCAGGCGGCCGGCCAGGGCACGGGCGGTTCCGGGGGCTCGAAGGGCATGCCCGTCCCCTGACAGGACGGACCTCCGGGGCCCCTGCGGGCCGCCAGCCTCCTTGCGTTCCGCGAAATCGGGCGATACACCGTGCGCCTTCCATACTGCGGCGGGTCCACCCACGTGGCGCCGCGGGTTTTCGCGCATCGATTCGCAGGAGAGTCCGCACCATGGCCGAGGCCACCCAGACGAAGAAGTCCACCCATTGGCCGCGCACCGCCAAGGGCAACGGCAAGAAGGCGTGCACCGTGGAGGGCTGCAAGCGCCCCTACCGCGCCAAGAACTACTGCTTCTTCCACTACAAGCAGTGGCGCCAGGGCGACCTGCCGCACTCTCGCTACCGCACGTGCTCCAAGGCGGAGTGCCGCCTGAAGGTCCTCAAGGGCGGCCTGTGTGAGAAGCACTACGCGGAGACGTACAAGAAGGACGCGGCGGCTTAAGTCGCCCGTCGTTCCCGCTTCACGTGGCGCCGGCCACGCCTCCCGCCCTCACTCGCGGGAGGTTCCCGGCGTCACCGCGCGGCCCAGGTGCTTGAAGGCGTTGAGCCACAGCTCCGCTTCCCGCTGGGTCAGCCGCGAACGCATCAACGTCTGCTCCAGCTCATGCAGCACATGGTCCGGCGCCTGCCTGTTCAGGAAGTCCGCCGCCAGCATCGTCTCGCGCATGCGCTTGCTCAGCGCGCCGAGCGTCCCCAGCCGCGCCCCGGGCTCCTCCGCCGGCGGGCCGGAAGGCTCCACGCCCTGACGGTGGCAGAGGTACAGCAGCACCGACGCCGACTGCGCCAGGTTCATGGACGGCTGCACGTCCGACGTGGGGATGACGAGCACGTCCGCGCAATGCGTCAGGTCCTCGTCGGACAGCCCGCGCTGCTCGCCGCCGAACAAGAGCCCCACCCGGCCCCGCTTGCTCTCCTCCGCCAGCCGCCGCGCGGCCTCCTCCGGGGTCAGCGCAGACCGCCCCACGACCTGGGTGCGCGACGTGCTGCCCACGACGTACACGCAGTCCTGCACGGCCTCCCCCAGCGTCGGGGCGACGGTGAGGGCCTTGAGGACGTGGTCACTTTTGACAGCCAGACGTTCCGCGCCGGCGAAGTCGCGGGTGATGGGCTCCGAGAGGACGAGGCGTTGGAAATCGAAATTCGCCATGATCCTGCAGACCGCCCCAAGGTTGTCGGGTGAGCGGGTCTGATGAAGGATGACGGTGAGTTCCGAACCTGGACGCATGCCCCCGAGTTTAGCTGGTGGTGCGTCGGGGTGATCGGTATATTCCCGCTGATGCGTCGCTGGGTCCCTGGCTTGCTTCTGTCGCTGTCGCTCCTCACCACCGCGTGCGGTGGCGCGGGCACGCCCGTGCGTCCTTCGCTGACGTCGCGGCAGGCGCTCACCAGCTCGCCCGAGGTGGTGGAGTTCGAGTCCCCGGCGGTGCGCTTCGAGCTGTTCCGGGACATCGCCCGGCAGTCGGAGCAGGAAGCCGGACAGTCCGCGCAGGGCGTCGCGCTGTTCCCCATCATCCAGGGCAACGAGTTCGTCGCGGCACCGGGCTTCGAGGCCCGCGCGGACCTGCTCCAGCCGCCGGACGCGGGCAGCAGCCTCCAGTTCGTCTTCGACGGCCGGGCAGCCGAGCGGTGGCCGGAGGATCGGCGGGAGAGCCTGCAGGGGCTGTCCGAGCGCGAGGCCGCGGAGCTGGTGGCGCGCACGCTGCTGGCGCTCTGGGACATCCACCCGGAGGGCGTGGTGCAGGTGGACCGGGCCGCGGGTGCGCCGTACGCGGTCGCCTACGTGGACGGCATCCTGCGGATCAACCCGGCGTTCCTCTATCTGGCGTCGGCCTACGGTCCCGCTTCCATGGCGGCGGGCCTCCAGTAGAGTCGCGCGCCTCATGAGCTGGCCCCGCTCCCGCCCCTTTCCGGCGGAGTGGCCGGGGCCGCGAGGCGCCTCCGACGTGAACACCTCCGCCCTCCACGCGCAGCTTTCCCACACGCTCCGGCAGACGGACCTGCCGACGCTTGGCCAGCCCTACAAGGGCAAGGTCCGCGATACCTACCGCCAGGGCGACAAGCTCATCCTGGTGACGAGCGACCGGCTGTCCGCCTTCGACCACGTCCTCACCACCATCCCCTTCAAGGGCGAGGTGCTCAACCGGCTGGCCGCCTTCTGGTTCGAGCGCACGAAGCACATCTGCCCCAACCACGTCCTGGACGTGCCCGACGCGAACGTCACCGTGGCGCGCGCGTGCGAGCCGTTCTCCGTGGAAGTGGTCGTGCGCGGCTACCTCACCGGAAGCCTGTGGCGCGACTACGAGAAGGGCACGCACACCGCCTACGGCCTGCCCTTCCCGGAAGGCCTGCGCAAGGACAGCGCGTTCCCCACGCCCATCCTCACGCCGTCCACCAAGGCCGAGTACGGCAAGCACGACGAGCCCATCTCCGAGAAGGAGATCCTGGCGCGGGGCCTCGCCACGCCGCGCGACTGGGCCCGCATCACGGAGGCCGCCCGGGGCCTGTTCCAGGAGGGCCAGAAGTGGGCGCTGACGCGCGGCCTCATCCTCGTGGACACCAAGTACGAGTTCGGCAAGGTGGGCGACGAGCTCTTCGTCATTGACGAGATGCACACCCCGGACTCCAGCCGCTACTGGGTGGCGGACGAGTACGAGGCGCGCTTCGCCAAGGGCGAGGACCAGCGGATGTTGGACAAGGAGAACATCCGCCAGTGGCTCATCCGCGAGCGGAACTTCTCCGGCCACGGTGAGCTGCCCGCCATCCCCGACGACGTGCGCGTGGACCTGGCCACCAAGTACGTGGCCGCCTACGAGCGCATCACCGGCACGTCGCTCGCGCTGACGCCCGGGGATGTGCACGCGCGCATCGAACAGAACCTGCGGGCGAAGGGCTATCTGTAGGCCCCGTCGCCCTTTCTGGCCCTTCAGCTCGGAGACGCCGCGCTAGCTCGCGCGGCCGAACACGCGCTGGAACACCGCGTCCATCTGACGCGTGTGGTAGCCCGGGGAGAAGCAGTCCGAAATCTCCTCGGGCGACATCATCTTGAGCAGGTCCGCGTCCGCGAGCAGCGCCTGCCGGAAGTCCACGCCCTCCTCGAACATCTTCATCGCGTTGCGCTGGACGACGACGTACGCGGCCTGCCGGTCCATGCCCTTGCGCGCCAGCTCCAAGAGCAGCCGCTGCGAGTTCACCACGCCGCCCAGCAGGTCCAGGTTCTTCTTCATCTGCTCCGGGTAGACGCGCATGTTCTCCACGAGCCCCGCGAAGCGGTGGAGCATGAAGTCCAAAAGCCCCGTGGCGTCCGGCCCGATGACGCGCTCCACGGACGAGTGCGAGATGTCCCGCTCGTGCCACAACGCCACGTCCTCCATGGCGCTCACCGCGTAGCCGCGCAAGAGGCGCGCGAGGCCGGTGAGGTTCTCCGACAGGATGGGGTTGCGCTTGTGCGGCATCGCGCTGGAGCCCTTCTGGCCCGGCGTGAAGGCCTCCTCCACCTCGCGCACCTCCGTGCGCTGGAGGTGACGGATTTCGACGGCGAACTTCTCCAGGCTGGAGCCGACGAGCGCGAGCGCGGTGAAGAACTCCGCGTGCCGGTCGCGCTGCACCACCTGGCTGGAGGCGGGCGCGGGCTTGAGGCCCAGCTTCTGGCAGACGTGCTCTTCCACCGCGGGCGGCAGGTGCGCGAACGTGCCCACCGCACCGGAAATCTTGCCCACCGCGATGGACTCACGCGCGTGCTCCAGGCGCGTGCGGCCCCGGCGCAGCTCGTCGTACCAGATGGCCAGCTTGTGCCCGAAGGTGATGGGCTCCGCGTGGATGCCGTGGCTGCGGCCCATCTGCAGCGTGTGCTTGTGCTCGAAGGCGCGCTTCTCCACCGCGGCCAGCACGCGGTCCATGCCCTTGAGGATGAGGTCCACCGCGTCGCGCAGGGTGAGGCCCAGCGACGTGTCCAGCACGTCCGAGGACGTCATGCCCAGGTGCAGCCAGCGCGCGCTGGGCCCCACGCGCTCCTCCACGAAGGTGAGGAAGGCGATGACGTCGTGCTTGGTGGTGCGCTCGATTTCGTCGATGCGCGCGGCGTCTTCCGTGGAGAAGTCACCGGCGCGGGCCAGGCAGTCCTCCAGCGCGTCCTTCGGGGCGAGTCCCTGCGCGACCATGCCCTCCAGCGCGGCGAGCTCCACGTCGCGCCAGCGGCGGTAGCGGGCGACGTCGGACCAGAGGGAGGCCATCTCCTGACGGCTGTATCGTGGAATCACTCGTAGACCTTCACGGCAAAGTCCCGGCGCGCCGCGAACCGGAGCACTTCCAGCGCGACGTCACAGGACGGACCTGACTTCTTCGCGGCGGTGAGGTTGAACGAGAGGTCCAGGCCTTCAGGCCGCGCCACCGCCAGCGCACCGGGATCGACCCTCTCGTGGATGATGCGGTTGGCGAGCCTCCCCGCCTGCTGCCCGAGCGCCAGCGGGGCCGGCGAGAGGGCAAGCGTCGCGCCCTCCTTCACCTGGCTTGCCGTGAGCGCCACCAGCGGGATGCGGCGGGCGGCACTGAAGGCGATGAGCGCCTGGACGACGGACGCATTGCCCACGGTCTTGTCCGCAACCATCAAGAGGCCGTCCACCTTCCCGACGGCGCCCTCCAGCACTTCCCCCACGCGCTCCTGCGACTCCACGGCCAGCGGGACGATGCTGAGCCCCAGCCCACTTCCCACGGAGCGCGCCTGCGTCACCGAACCCGCAGAGGAGCGCGGGTCGTGCAGGATGCCCACGCGCTTCGCGGCGGGAGCCAGGGCCTTGAGCGCGGCCAGCTCCGGCCCGAAGTCGCTGGTGAGCGCGATGCCGGTGACGTGCGGCGCCTCCAGGCCGTACTTCTCGTGGTACGGCACCATCGCGAACAGCACGGGCACATCACCGCCCAGCGAGCGCCGCGCGGCATTGGCCGCCAGCGGGCCCAGGGCCAGTATCAGCGCCGGCTTCTGCGCGGCCAGTGACTTGAAGACGCGCGCGGCCTCCGTGGGGCTCTCTTCCAGCGTCACCTCGGTGACGTCGGCGCGCGCTTCCGAGCTGAAGCCAGCGAGGAAGGAGGCGTACGGCGCGAGGCTCGCGGACTTCACCGCGACCACGCGGGGACGGGCGGGACCGCGCGACGGGGCCTGCGCGAGGACGACGACAGGCAGGAGGAGCGTCAGGAGCGGGAGGCCCCGAATCCACCTCATGGCAGCACGTTCGCGCAGCAGCGGAAGCCCAGGTCCGGAGCCATCAGCTTCGGAGCGCCCTGCTTGCGCGCGGCGCACCGGGACGCGTCGCTGGCGCCCATGAAGGAGCCCCCCTTGATGGTCATGTCGGCGCCGCCCTTCTTGAACTGGGTGTCGGTCCACTCCGCCGCGTTGCCCGACATGTCCGACGGCAGGAATTCAGAGTGCTGGCAGGACGGGAAGCCCCCGGCGAGCGCGAGTGTCGCCGCGGTGCCCGTGGCCGTGCCGGTGTTGCAGGCCGTGGGGCTGTCCTCCCCTCGCGAGAAGCGCGCGTTGCCCGGGCCCTTGCAGGCCTTCTCCCACTCATCCTCCGAGCACAGCCGCTTGCTGGCGGCCTCGCAGAGGGACTTCGCATCGAGCAGGCTCACGGAGACCCTGGGCAGGCGGCTCCGCTTGTTGGGGAACTCGAATTCGTCCACGCAGAACGAGCCCACCATGACGCTTTCGATGGGAAGCTCGTCACTGGAGCCGGACGACTGCCGGTCCTCCTTGGTGGAGCCCCGCTTGAAGGTGCCTCCACTCACCAGCTTCATGCCGGGGGGACATTGCCCCGTCGCCATGAGGCCGCCCGCTGTACCGGCTGCGGCGCCGCCGGGCGTGGCGGGCACGGGCGCGTTCTTCGCGGCCTGGGCCTGACGGATGCGCAGCCAGATATAGCCGCCACCCGCGCCGAGCACGATGCCCATCACCGCGAGGATCACCATCCACATCATCGAGCTCGGACCCGAACGGGCCGGCTTCGGCTGCGTGGCGCGAGTGGATGGCATCGTGTGCAGGCCGGAGACCGAGGGCGGCAGGTTGCGCGACGAAGCGCGGCCCCCTGACGGTTCGCCCTTGCGGGGGCGTCCGCCCGTGGAGTTCTCGCCCTGCGCGTTGGTGGAACGGGCCGGGCCCTGCGCCGCGGGGGCGCGCGAGGAACCGCGAGGCGCGGCGGCCTCCGCACCGCGAGAGGCGTTCGTGCTCCGGGGGTTGCGACCGCCCCGGCTCGACGAACGGGACTCGGAGGACTCATCGTCGTCGGAGCTCCGGCCGCCCTGGCGTCCGTCGCTTCCCGTCGCGTCCGTGCCGCGACCCGACCGCGCGTCCTGACCGGAGTCGGTGCCGCGTCCGCCCGAGCGCCCATCGCCGGACGAAGCTTCTCCGCTGCGACCGCCCGCGCGCGCGTCCTGGCCGGCGTCGGATCCGCGACCACCCTCGCCGCTGCGACCCGCGCGTGCGTCCTGACCGGAGTCCGTTCCGCGTCCGCCCGAGCCGCCCGACGAAGCCTCTCCGTTGCGCCCCTGACCGGAGTCCGTTCCGCGTCCGCTCGAGCCACCCGATGAGGCCTCTCCGCTGCGCCCCTGACCGGAATCCGTTCCACGTCCGCTCGCTCCGGCCGACGAAGCCTCGCCGTTGCGTCCCGAGCGCGCGTCCTGACCGGAGTCCGTTCCGCGTCCGCCCTGCCGTGCATCACCGGACGAAGCCTCGCCACCGCGCTCGCTGCCGCGACCCGCCTGACGACCCTCGCCAGCGGCCCCCTCCGCGCTCCGGTTCCCCTGACGCGCGTCCGCACCGGACTCCGCGGAACGGGACGCCGCACGGGGATCCGCCGGGAACGAAGGCTCCTCCGCCTTCGCGAAGATGCGCATCACCGGCTCGGCGGCCTTCGCCGCCGGAGGACGCGCCTCGGGAGCCGCCACTCGGGGCTCCTGCTGCGTCGCCGCATCCGGCGCCTGGCCCAACAGCCGCGGATCCTGTGCCGCGCCAGCGTCCGCGCCACGCCCACCACCGCGCCCCGTGGGACGCTCCGGCACCGCGCGCATCTCCTGCTGCGTCGACGCATCCGAAACCGAGCGCGCCTCGGGGCCCGTGATGTAGTCGAGCGCCTTCGCGTTCGAGCCCAGGATGGCCGCCAGCGTCGCCGCATCCAGCGGCTGGGTCGCATCCGGAGGCGGCGCTTCCTCCTCCGCCTGCACGGGTTCGGCCGGCGTGGGCGCGGTCGCGATGGGGAGCATGCCGGTGGGCACCGGCGGCAGCGGCTTGTTCGCCGCTCGCGCGGCCACGGCGGCGGCGGGCAGCGCCCCCGTGGGCGGCACCGCGCGCGGCCGGGACGCGGCGGCCGGGTGACGCTGCACCAGCGCCGCGAACTCCGCGTGCAGGTCTCCCCCCGACTTCGGACGCGCCAGCGGGTTCTGGTTGAGCGCGCGCCGGTAGAGGGACTCGAACGCGGGCGGCAGGTCCGGGTGGCGCACCGTCACCTCCGGCACGCCGCCGTCCTCCGGCAACAGGCCGGTGACCATCTCCCCCATCAACACGCCCAGCGAGTAGACGTCCATGCGCGTGTCCAGCTCCGCGCCATTCACGTACTCGGGCGCGATGTACGCCGCCGCGCGGTGCCCCCGCTGCGCCTGCACGAAGGGCAGGTGCGGCACCGCGAGCCCCAGCCCGTAGTCCGTCACCTTCAGCAGGTCCGGCAGGACGAAGACGTTCTCCGGCTTCAGGTTCGAGTGCGGCCCGAAGCGGTGCGCCCCATCCAGCGCCGCCGCCATCTGCGCGAGCAGCGGCTCCACTTCCTTCAGCGAGAACAACTGCCCCTTCGTCGCGCGCTGCTCCATCATCCGGCGCAGCGTGATGCCCTCCAGCAACTGCATCGCGAACCAGGGCCGGTCCCCGTCCACGCCCTCCTCGTACACGCGCACCAGGTTGGGGTGGTTGAGCTTCTTGCCCACCCGCATGGACAGCGCGAACTGCGTGCGCTCCTCCGGCTGCTGCACCAGCCGGGGCTGGATGACCTTCAGCGCCACCTCCACGTCGATGGCCTGGTCCTGCGCACGGAAGACGAACCCCAACGGCCCGGAGCCGACAACTTCCTGGATGGAGTAGCGGTTGGCGACGACGTCGCCCGGCTTGTACGGCGCGCCCTCCGTTCCCCGTTTGCGCGCCGCCCCCGCGGCCTGACGCGCGGCCGCGTCGAACTTCTGGCCACACGTGGCACAGGTTTCACTCGTGTCGGGGACATGGCTGCCGCAGCGATAGCAGAGCAAAGCAGTGAAACTCCGGAACGAGGTCGCGGGGGGGCGACCTCCCGGCGGACGGCCGGGGGGCTCCATTCTGCCCGCTCTGGCGCCGTTGCGGAACGACGTTGCGCGCCGGGCCTCAACGACCCGTGGAACCGAAACCTCCGTCCCCCCTGGAAGTCCCTTCCAACACGTCCACCTCCTGGAGCGCCGCCAGGGTGACCGGGGCCACCACCAGTTGGGCCACCCGGTCCCCCCGACGCAGCGTGAAGGGCGCATGGGACAGGTTGATGAGCAGCACCTGCACCTCCCCCCGGTAGTCCGAGTCCACCGTCCCAGGGGAGTTGAGGCACGTCACCCCGTGGCGCAGCGCCAGCCCGGAACGGGGCCGTACCTGCCCCTCGAAGCCCGGGGGGAGCGCGAACGCCAGCCCCGTGGGCACCGCCATCCGCTCCAGGGGCTGGAGCACCCGCTCCCCGTCGATGTCCGCCCGCAGGTCCATGCCAGCGGCCTGCTCCGTCTCATAGCGGGGCAGGGGCAGCGGGTCGGGATGCGAGCGCACCCGGCGCACGGAGACGGTCAGCGTGGAGGCCATGCGCCCACGCCCTAGCATGCGTGCCCCGCCGTCTTCCAGGGGACATCCAACGTCACGGGTCCTCCCGGAAACGCGGGAGGTCGGAGTGCTCAGAGTTCGGTCGCGCCGCCGTCCGCCACGCGCAAGGCGGTGCGGAACCCGAACGGGTCCACGGGGCGCGCGGCCAGCTCCAACTGGTAGTGCAGGTGGGGCCCCGTGGAGCGCCCGGTGCTGCCCGACAGGGCGATGGCCTGCCCCTTTTCCACGCGGGTGCCGGCCTTCACCAGCAGCTCGGAGTTGTGACAGTAGGCCGTCGTCACGCCCCGCCCGTGGTCCAGCACCAGCACGCGGCCATTCACCGAGTCCTCGCTCGCGCGGCGCACCACGCCCGCCGCCACCGCCGACACGGTGGTGCCGGTGCGCACCGCCAGGTCCACGCCCGTGTGCATGCGCCGCGTGCGCAGCGTCGGGTGGACGCGGTAGCCGAACGGACTCGTCACGTGGGCGCTCTCCGCCACCGGCCACCCGAGCATCAGCGCCGTCGACAGCGCCAGCGCCTGCGCCGCTCCCACGGACGAGCCGTCGAAGCCCGGAGGCAACTGCTTCGCCAGCCGCTCCAGCGTGGGCACCCCACCCTCCGCATCCACCCGCTCCATCGCGAAGCGCGCGGGCACCCGCCCCGCGAACACCGCCGTCAGCCGCGCCTCCTCCGAAGGAAAGTCCTTCGCCAGCGAATCCAGCAGGCGCCGCGTCGCCGCGAGTCCCTTCGCCGAATCCAACAGCGTCTCCGGAGCGATGCCCGCCTCACGGGCCAGGGCCAGCGCGGGCTCGCGCGCCTTCGGCTCCAGGCCCTTGAGCGCCGAGTGCGTCCCCCACGCCAGGGCCTCCGCGCTTGTGGGCACCCGCGTGAGCATGGACGCTGGCAACGCGCCCGGCGTGGGCACCGACGTGCCGCTCACGCCGTCGTAGTACGCCAGCAGCGGCCGGGCCGTGGTGCGCGTGTTGAAGGCCCAGGCCCCCGCGCGCCGCAACAGCGCCCCCGCGGGCGTGTGGTGATACGCGCACCACACGCACAAGAGCGCGAAGGTGAAGTCCAGCAGTCCCCGGGCGCGTTGAGCGAACATGCCAGGGCCTCAGCGAAGAAAGGACAGCACCGGAGACGCGTCCCACACCGCGGCCACTCCCAGGGGAGCCACCAGCACGCAGCCCAGCAGCCCGCGCGTCCACGCCCTCCGGGGGCCCACCGCTTCGCAGGCCTCGTCCGCGTGCTGGAGGTTGCGCAGCACCGCGCGCCACCCCAGGGACACGCTCACGCCACACAGCGCCGCCACCGCCAGGCCCCGAGCGGACAGGTCCGCCGCGGTGTCACCGAACAGCGGTCGCCACGACAGGTACACCGTGCCCTGGACCAGCCGCGCCACCGTGCACGCGCCCGCCAGCACCACGCCCGCGGTGGCCAGGGGCCGCACCCACCGCATCGGCGTGGGCCGCCGCAGACAGCGCCGCAGCAGCACCCGCCACGATACGGGCCCCGAGGCCTTGGGTTCCGACGCCTCCAGCATCGACCGCCAGGCCTCCACCGGCTTGGGCGCCGCCACCTCGCGGTAGCCCAGCGCGGGCAGCGCCAGGAGCAGGTCCGCCGCCAGCTCCCATCCCAGCGCGAGTGCCTTCGCGAGCCGCGTGCGCCGCTCCAGTGACACCAAGTCCACCAGGGACGCCGTCACCTGATACCGGCCCACGAACGCGTCGAACGCCGAATCCAGGCGGTCCACCACCGTGAGCAGCCGGTCATCCAGCGTGTCCGCCGCCGCGTGCACGCCCACCGCCACCAGCGCCAGCAGGCCCAGCGGCATGAACGCCCAGCGGAACGCGCCCAGGAAGCGGGACACGTCCGTGAAGAAGCCGCTCGACGGGGCGGAAGAGCTGGACGGATGGGACGGCATGCACGCCTCCAGGGCCATCCCCCATCAACGCGGGAAGCCCCTCGGAGGGTTTAAACCACCGGCCCCCGCAACGAAAACGCCCCGCCCCTTCGCCCGGAGGCGAAAGGAACGGGGCGCCTGGGTGGAGCCTTCCACGAAGGCGGCCGCTCCTTCACGAAGAGCGGCCGTCGCGCGAAGGCTCCAGCCTGAATCAGGCCTTCGCGTCGGGCGTGGGCGCCGAGGGGGCCGCGGCCGGAGGAGGCGTCTGCGCGGCGGTGCGCTCGGCCATGGCCTCCTTGCGGGACAGGCGGATCTTGCCCGTCTTGTCGATGCTGACGACCTTCACCAGCACCTCGTCGCCCTCGCTCAGCACATCCGACACCGCCTTGACGCGCTTGTCGGACAGCTCGGAGATGTGGATGAGGCCGTCGGTGCCCGGGAACAGCTCCACGAAGGCGCCGAACTCGGCGATCTTCCGCACGGTGCCCGTGTAGATCTTCCCGATCTCCGCCTCACGCGTGAGCGCCTGGATCATCGCGATGGCGGCCTTCACGGCCTCGCCGTTCGCGCTCGCGATGTCCACGCGGCCCGTGTCCTCGATGTTGATGGCCGCGCCCGTGCGCGCGATGATGTCCTTGATCACCTTGCCGCCCGGCCCGATGACGTTCTTGATGAACTCGGGACGGATCTGGATGGTGGTGATGCGCGGCGCGAACTGGCTGATCTCCTTGCGGGGAGCGTCCAGCGTCTTCGCCATCTCCGCCAGGATGTGCACGCGGCCCTGACGCGCCTGCTCCAGCGCGCGGCTCATGATCTCCGTGGTGAGGCCGGTGATCTTGATGTCCATCTGGATGGACGTGATGCCCTTGGACGTGCCGCAGACCTTGAAGTCCATGTCGCCCAGGTGATCCTCGTCACCGAGGATGTCGGAGAGGATGGCGATCTTCTCGCCTTCCTTCACGAGACCCATGGCGATGCCGGCCACCGGTGACTTGATGGGGACGCCCGCGTCCATCAGCGCCAGCGTGCCACCGCACACGGAGGCCATGGACGAGGAGCCGTTGGACTCCAGAATCTCCGACACCAGCCGCACCGTGTACGGGAAGTTCTCGCCCGCCGGCAGCATGTTGCGCAGCGCGCGCTCCGCCAGCGCGCCGTGGCCAATCTCACGCCGGCCGGGGCCGCGCAGGGGCTTGGTCTCGTTCACGCTGAACGGGGGGAAGTTGTAGTGCAGCAGGAAGCGCTTGAAGGCCTGGCCGCTCAAGAGCTCCAGCCGCTGCTCGTCCTCGCTGGTGCCCAGCGTGGCCACCACGAGCGCCTGCGTCTCACCACGGGTGAACACCGCGCTGCCGTGCGCGCGGGGCAGCACGCCCACTTCGTTGGTGATGGTGCGCACCACGTCGTGGCCACGGTCACCGATGCGGCCACCGTTCACGGTGAGCTCACGCATGTGGTCGTACTTCAGGTCCTCGATGACCTGCTTGGCGTGCTTCTCCACCACGGGCGTGAACTCCGCGCCCAGCTTCTCCTTGAGGGCCGCCACGGCCGCCTTCTTGGCCTTGGAGAGCGCCTCGTAGCGCGCGCCCTTCTCCTTGATGGCGTAGCCGGCCTTGACGCCGTCCATGGCCAGGGCGCGCACCTGGGTGCGCAGCCCCTCGTCGATGGCGGCCGGCTTGTCGTAGGAGCGCACCTGCTTCTTCAGCTCCGCGCGCATCTCGTCCTGGAGGTCCAGGGCGGGCTTGGCCGCGGTGCGGCCGAACTCCAGCGCGGCCACCATGTCCGCCTCGCTGACCTCCTCCGCGCCGCCCTCCACCATCACGATGGCCTCGCGGCTCACCGCCATGACGAGGTCCAGGTCGCTCTGCTCACGCTGCTTCGCGGTGGGGTTGGCGACGAACTGGCCACCCACGCGGCCCACGCGAACGCCCGCGATGGGGCCGTTGAACGGGATGTCCGACACCCACAGCGCCGCGGAGGCGCCGGTGAGACCGTGGATGTCACCCTCGTTGTCCGGGTCGGAGGAGATGACGCTGATGATGACCTGCGTCTCGTACGCGTAGCCTTCCGGGAACAGCGGACGGCAGGAGCGGTCGATCAAACGGCTCGTCAGCGTCTCCTTCTCCGTCAGCCGGCCCTCGCGCTTGAAGAAGCTGCCCGGGATGCGACCTGCCGAGTACAGCTTCTCCTGGTACTCCACCGTGAGGGGCAGGAAGTCGATGTCCTTCTTCTCCCGCGCGCTCACCGCGGTGACGAGCAGCATGGTGTCGCCGTAGCGGACCACCACGGAACCGTCGGCCTGCTTGGCCAGACGGCCCGTCTCGATGCTCAGCTCGCTCTCACCAATCTTGACGCTCTTCTTCAACATGTCGTGTGGCCTCTGTGCCTGCTTCGCGTGCGAAGACCCGCGTCAGCCACGGCCGGCCCGCATGAGCGGGGCCGGGCCGCCCGGACAGGGGCCCTCTAGGGAATGAGCGGTCGCCAGGGCCTTGAAGCAGGCACGTGCCAGACCACCGCTGCCTGTACTGCGGAAATGGGCTCCGTTGCGGAGCGCCGGAGGGATGGCTCGAACCTCTTGATCCCTGATCACACCCGCCCACCCGTTGCTTCAGGTCGGCCGGTCTGAACGGAAACCAAAAGAGCCCGTCTCCACCACTCCCTTGCCCGCCACTCACCCACATCCGCGCTTCTTGAAACACTTCCAAAAACCCACCGCCCGGAGCGTGGAACACCGGGCGATGGAAAAACCTTGCCGCACAAACGCGCGGGGCGCTGGTGAATGCCAGCGCCCCGGGTGCTTGCGAGTGCCTACTTGCGGATGCCGAGGCTCTCGATGAGCTTCTTGTAGCGCGCCACGTCCTTGGACTTGAGGTAGTCCAGCAGACGGCGGCGCTGACCGACCAGCTTCAGCAGACCGCGCCGGGAGTGGTGGTCCTTCTTGTGGGTCTTGAAGTGCTCGGTGAGCATGTTGATGCGCTCGGACAGCAGCGCAACCTGCACCTCGGGGGAGCCCGTGTCGGACTCGTGGGTGCGGAACTTCGAGACCAGCTCGCTCTTGCGATCCTGATGCAGCGACATGGGGGCTTCTTCCTGAATCCCACTCCGGGATGATCGCTCGTGCCGCCTGGGTCCGCGGAGGGGTACAGACCCGGCCATTGTTCTTCTAACGAGCGGGCCGCTTATAAGCTTCACCCCCCGTAGGGTCAACCTTCGCCGGCTGCCCGTCCGCCCCTCGGCGGCCTGGAGAGTGCGAAGACGTACAGCCGGCAGCCCGTCGGAAGTCCCGCCTCCCCCGTCGCCAGCTCCTGCGCGGACGCCGCGTCCAGGGCTACGTGCAGGTACAGGCCGCCGGGTTCGCCGCCGTCGCCCGCCAGCAGCGAGCGCGTGCGCGGGTACAGCCTGAGGAGGGCCTCCACCACGTCGCCGATGCCCGCCGCCGCCGGCACGCCCAGCGTCAGCTCGCGCCGGCCGTCGAAGGCGCTTCGCAGGCCCGGAGCGACGCTCACGGAGATGTCATGCGAGCGGGTGGCCACTCAGAGGAAGACCCGCAGGTAGCGCAGCCGCCCGCCCACCACCTCGGCCATGGCGAGCAGCGCGTCATCCGGGCCCAGCACGCGCACCTTGCCCGGCTGGGGCGCGACCTCCACGGGGACGCCGTGTGACACCCGCTTCGCGTCCTCCGCGCCCACCCGCACCAGGGGCAGGTCCGTCAGCGCGTCGCCCAGCGACACCAGCCGCCCCGCCACGGTCTCCCGCGACAGCGACGCCAGCTCACCCAGGGGCAGCGCGCGCGACAGGTTGAAGGGGCCGCTCGCGGTGCGCCGCAGGGCCTCCAGGTGCGCCCCGCAGCCCAGTGCGCGGCCAATGTCGTACGCCAGCGTGCGCACGTAGAAGCCCTTCGAGCAGCGCACCGACAGCGTCAGCCGGTCCGCGGAGAAGTCGCGCAGCACCAGCTCGTACACCGTCACCGTGCGGCTGGCGCGCTCCACCTCTTCGCCCGCGCGCGCCAGTTCATACAGCCGCTTGCCGGCGATCTTCACCGCCGAGTACATGGGCGGCACCTGTTCGAAGGTGCCCCGGAAGGGCGCGAGCACCGCCTCCAGCACCGCGGCCGTCAGGGGCGGCACCGGCGACTCCGCCGTGGGCTTGCCCTGGGCGTCCTGGGTGTCCGTCTCCACGCCCAGGCGCACCACCGCGTCGTAGGCCTTGTCGCCTTCGGTGATGTAGCCGGCCACCTTGGTGGCTTCGCCCAGACACACCGGCAGCACTCCGGTGGCCATGGGGTCGAGCGTGCCGGTGTGGCCCGCCTTCTTCACCTTCAGCAGGCTGCGCACCTGGCGGACCACGTCGAACGACGTGGGACCGAGCGGCTTGTCGATGACGAGGACGCCGTCCATGACCTGGGTTCTACCAACCTTCCTTGCTGCGCACCTCCCGCAGGAGGCGGTCGATCTTGTCGCCCTCTCCCACGGAGGCGTCGAAGGCGAAGAAGACCTCCGGGGACACGCGCAGCTTGACGGCGGACGTCACCGCGCGGCGCACGAAGGGCTTGGCCGCGTCCAGTCCTGCCTGGGTGGCCTTCTTCTCCTCGTCGGTGCCCATCATCGAATAGAAGACCTTCGCCACGCGCAGGTCGGGCGACACCTTCACGCCGGTGATGGTGATGAAGCCAATGCGCGGGTCGCGCAGCTCCCCCCGCGTCAGCAGGGCGCCAATGGCCGCCTGGATTTCCTGCCCCACGCGCTCGGGTCGTGAATGCGTCGTCATTTCTTCTCCCAATCTCGCGGGTTGCGCAGCGCGCGGGCCCGGGCCCTCGCGTCGTCCAGCGTCAGATTTCCACCTTCGGCGGCAGGCCGGGAAGCCCCCGGGGCCGCGCCTTCGTGCCGCTGCTCCCAGGAGCCCAGCCCTTCGGCCTCTGCCAGCGATCGGTCGCTGCGCAGGAAGCGGGCGATGGCCGCCTCCGAGTGCGCATGCGCAGCCTCGGGCGACAGCCCCACCTCGGAGTCCAGGTCCTCGTCCGGCACCTTCGCCGGCGCCCGGAACATCCCAGCGCCGCTGTCCGGATGGAGCTGGTCCCCGAAGGCGAGGATCTCCGTCTCCCGGGCCATCAGCGGTGCGACGTACATCTCTTCGATGAAGTGGATGATCTTCTCCAACTGCTCATCCACGTGGCGGCGCTCGTTGCCCACCACCGCCAGCGCGACCGACGCCTTCTGCCAGAGGTCCTGGTCATCCACCTCGGCGACGGCCACGTTGAAGCGGGCCTTCACCCGGTCCGTCACCCGGCGGAGCACCTGCCGCTTGGACTTCAGCGAGGCGCTCTCCGGAATCTGGAGGGTGAGGCGTGCGACACCCACGAACATAAAGGTCCCCCAGGCCGGCAGCGGCGCGACGCGTCAACCGCGCGCGCCGACCGCCGGCACATCGTCATTCCCCCGGAGAAGGTGGGGCCTTCCCGGGGGTCCGTCGAGTGTGTACCGCGGGGCTCAGGAGAGGCTCTGACGCGTCTCCTCGATCTCGTAGGCCTCGATGATGTCGCCGGCCTTGAGGTCGTTGAAGTTCTCGATGCCGATGCCGCACTCGAAGCCCTGCGCGACTTCCTTGACGTCGTCCTTGAAGCGACGGAGCGACGCCATCTTTCCGGAGAAGAGCTGCTTGTTCTCGCGCATGAGGCGCACGAACGAGCCGCGCTTGATGACGCCGTCCAGGACGGCCGCACCGGCGATGGTGCCCAGCTTCGGCACGTTGAAGGTGTTGCGCACTTCCGCACGGCCCAGCTTGCGCTCGGTGCGGATGGGCTCCAGGAGGTTCTCCATCTCCAGGCGCACACCGTCGATGAGCTCGTAGATGATGGAGTAGCTCTGCAGCGTGACCTGCTGGACCTTGGCCGCGGCCTCGGCACCGGACTCCGGCTTCACGTTGAAGGCGAGCACGACGCCCTTGGAAGCAGCGGCACGCATGACGTCCGTCTCGGTGACGGCGCCCACGCCCGCATCGATGATGACCACCCGCACCTTGTGCGTGGTGAGCTTCTCCACCGCCTGGCGCACCGCCTCCGCCGAGCCCTGCACGTCCGCCTTGATGACGACGCGCAGTTCCTTGGGACCGCCGCCCGCCTTCGTCTTGGCGAACAACTGCTCCAGGGACTCGCGGCTGACCTTGCCGAGCTCCTGCTGACGCTCCTTCATGCCGCGGTGGTCGGCGATCTGCTTGGCCGCCTTCTCGTCCTCCACCACGTTGATGGCATCACCCGCGGTGGGCACGCCGGACAGGCCGATGACCTCCGCGCAGTAGCCCGGCTTCACTTCCTTCACGGACTCGCCACGGCTGTTGTTCATGGCGCGAACGCGGCCGTAGTGCGTGCCGGTGACGATGGCGTCGCCCAGCTTGAGCGTGCCCTCCTGCACCAGCACCGTGGCCACGGGACCGCGGCCACGATCCAGCTTCGCTTCCACGATGGCGCCCACGGACGGACGGGTGGGGTTGGCCGTCAGCTCCAACACCTCCGCCTGCAGCGCCAGGTTCTCCAGCAGGAGGTCCAGGTTCTGCTTCGTCTTCGCGGAGACGGGCACCATGATGGTGTCGCCGCCCCACTCTTCCGGAACCAGTTCGTGGCTGGCCAGGTCCTTCTTCACGCGGTCCAGGTTCGCGCCCGGCACGTCGACCTTGTTGATGGCGACGACGATGGGCACTTCGGCCAGCTTCGCGTGCTTGATGGCCTCGATGGTCTGGGGCATCACGCCGTCGTCCGCGGCCACCACGAGCACCACGATGTCCGTCACGTTGGCGCCACGGGCGCGCATGGACGTGAAGGCTTCGTGACCCGGCGTGTCCAGGAACGTGACGTCGCCGCGCGCCGTCGTGACGCTGTACGCGCCGATGTGCTGGGTGATGCCGCCCGCCTCGCCCGCGGCCACGCTGGCCTGGCGGATGGCGTCGAGCAGGGACGTCTTGCCGTGGTCGACGTGGCCCATGATGGTGATGACCGGCGGACGGGGACGCTCGTCCTCCACCTTGGCCGCGACCTCCGGCAGGTAGTCCTCCACCTCGAAGCCCACGCGCTCCACCTTCCAGTGGTAGTCGGTGGCGATGAGCTCCGCGGTGTCCGCGTCCAGGATGAAGTTCGCGGTGGCCATCTTCTGCATGGCCATCAGCTTCTTGATGAGCTCCGTGGTGCGCACACCCATGCGCTGACCCAGGTCGGACACGCTGATGCCCTCCTGGAGCTTGATGACCTTCTTGTCCTCGGCCATCTGGGTGATCTGCGTCTTGGCGCCCTTCTTGGTCGGCTTGCGCTTCTTGCCGCGGATCGGAATCGCGATCCGGCCCCAGACCATGTCGGACAGTTCCTGCTTCGACACGGTGGTCGTCTCAGGCCCCCCCGTGCGCTTGCGCTGGCCACGCTCCTTGTTCTTGGAGACGTCCACCAGCTCGCGGCCGCGACCCAGGTGATCCGGGACGACCTTGTACTCGCGCTTCTCGGTGCCGAGCGCCGTGCGGCCCGGGGCCATGGGGTACTGCTTGGCCTGGGTCGTGGTCGGCGTGACGCGGCGGACCTGGATGAGCGGGCGCGAGATGACCACTGCCTGGGTGGCCGTGGGGCGCGCCTGGGCGCCCGGCGTGGGCGCGACCTGGGCGTGCGGCACGCCGCCCACCATGATGGTCGGACCGCTGGGCTGCACGGGGGCCCCCGCGGCGCCCGGAGGCGGCGAGGACGGACGCACCGGACCCGTCTGGCCCGGACGCGCCTGCATGGGCGCTCCCGGACGGCTCTGCATCGGCGGCCCACCCGGGCGGCCCTGCATGGGCGCTCCCGGACGGCTGCCCGGCCCGCCAGGGCCTCCCGGACGACCGCCCGGCCCGCTCGGACCACCGGGGCGGCTGCCCGGAGGACCACCCGGACGCCCACCCGTCGAGCCCGGACGCTGCACGTAACCGGGACCTCGGGAGATGACCGTCGCGGACGTCGACGTGGAAGGCGTCCGTGCGGTGGGCGGAACCGGCGAGCGCGTAGGGGGGTTGGGCAAGTGGGTGCTCTCCTGAGCAGGGGTGCGCGGTGTCGCCGGAGCCTGGGTCGGCGCGGCGGCCCGCGGCGTCTCCACCACGGCCGCGGTTGGCGGAGTGGAAGGCGGCGTCACGGGCTGGGTGGCGGAAAC
>NZ_RAVZ01000094.1 GCF_003611635.1 Corallococcus terminator
GCCGCGCCCCCCGTGGCCCAGGCCGTGCCTGGCGGCCCGCCGCCCATCCCCCGGGTGCCCCGGAACCAGCCGCTGCCGCTGTCCTTCGCCCAGCAGCGGCTCTGGTACATCCAGCAGTTGGATCCCCAGAGCGGCGCCTACAACAACGCGACCACGTTCCGCCTGACAGGCGACCTGGACGTCGCCGCGCTCCAGGCGGCGCTGGACGAGCTGGTGGCCCGGCACGAAGTGCTGCGCACCACGTATTCGCTGGAGGGTGAGAGCGCGGTGCAGCTCATCCACCCGGCGCGCGGCCTGCCCCTGGCGCGGGTGGACGTGGCCGGGGAGACGCCCGAGGCCCGCGAGGCGGAGCGGGTGCGCCTGTGCCAGGCCCACGCCGTGCTCCCCTTCGACCTGGAGAAGGTCGTGATCCGCGCGCTGTTGTTGCGCGTGGAGCCGAAGGTGCACGTGCTGGCGATGGTGCTCCATCACGCGGTGTCCGACGCATGGTGCACCATGGTGCTCGCGCGCGAGCTGACGGTGCTCTACGCGTCGTTCACCGCGGGGATGCCGTCGCCGCTTCCGCCGCTGCCGGTGCAGTACGCGGACTACGCGGTGTGGCAGCGCCAGTGGTTGGAAGCCGGCGTGATGGAGGAGCAGGTCGCGTGGTGGAAGCAGCGCCTGCTGGGCGCGCCAGCGCTGGAGCTGCCCACGGACCGGCCGCGTCCGGCGGTGCAGTCCTTCGCGGGCTCGCTGTACCGCTTCCAGTTCCCGGCCGACGTGGCCGAACCCCTGCTCGCGCTCAGCCGCAAGCAGGGCGCCACGTCGTTCATGGTGATGATGGCGCTCTTCCAGACGCTGCTGTCGCGCTACTCGGGCCAGGACGACTTCGTGGTGGGCACGCCCATCGCGGGTCGCACGCGTCCCGAGGTGGAAGGGTTGCTGGGCTGCTTCCTCAACACCCTCGCCTTCCGCTCGAAGCTGGAGGGCTCTCCGTCGTTCAACACGCTGCTGGGCCGCGTGCGCACCCAGGCGCTGGAGGCCTACGCGCGCCAGGACGCGCCGTTCGAGAAGATCCTGGACACGCTCCAGTTGCCGCGCGACTTGAGCCGCACGCCGCTGTTCCAGGCCATCCTCAACGTGCTCAACACGCCGGAGGCCAAGGCCCAGCTTCCGTCGCTGGAGCTGAGCCCGGTGGAGGTCCCCCTGGACGCGGCCAAGTTCGACCTGGGCCTGGAGATCTGGGAGAGCCGCACAGGCCTCTCCTGCCGCTTCGAGTACTCCACGGCCCTCTTCGACGAAGCCACCATCGCGCGCATGGCGGCGCACCTCATCGGCCTCGCGCGGGAGGCCGTCGCGGCCCCGGAGATGCCGCTCGGACGCCTGCCGCTGTTGAGCGCGGCCGAACACCAGCAGATCCTCGTCGCGTGGAACGACACGCGGGGCGAGTACCCGCGCGAGGCGTGCATCCAGGATCTGTTCATGGCGCAGGCCGCGCAGCGTCCGGACGCCATCGCGCTGGAGTTCGGGGACACGCGCCTGACGTACGCGCAGTTGGACGCACGCACGAACCAGTGGGCACACCTGCTGCGTGAGCACGGCGTGGGCCCGGATGTCCTGGTGGCGGTGTGCCTGGATCGCTCCATCGAGCTGATCGTCGCGCTGCTCGCCATCCTCAAGGCTGGGGGCGCCTACCTGCCGCTGGATGCCACGTACCCGGCGACCCGACTGGCCGCGATGCTGGAGGACGCACCGCCGAAGTTGCTGCTCACCACGCGCGCCGTGCGCACGGGCCTCGCGGTGGACGACGCCCTGCCCTGCTTCTTCGTGGAGGAGCTGCGGCTGGAACAGCAGCCCCTGACGCCCGTGAAGGCGGGGACGCATTCGCGCCACCTGGCGTACGTGGACTTCACGTCCGGAAGCACCGGCCGCCCCAAGGGCGTCGCGGTGGAGCACCGGGGCGTGCTGCGCCTGCTGCACAACGCACCCTACGCGAAGCTGGGCCCGGATGAGACCTTCCTCCTCATCGCGCCCATCTCCTTCGACGCCTCCACTCTGGAGGTCTGGGGACCGCTGCTCTTCGGCGGCCGCCTCGTCGTCTTCCCGCCCCGGTCTCCCTCGGACGTGGACCTGCTGGGCCACGTCCTCCAGCACCACCGCGTCACCACGCTGCACCTGACCGCGGGCCTCTTCGCGCAGGTGGTGGACCTCAAGTCCGAAGCCCTCCAGGGCGTGCGGCAGGTGCTCACGGGCGGCGACGTCGTCTCCGCGCCCCACGTGCGCCGCGTGGTGCAGGAGCTGGGCATCCCCGTCACCGCCTGCTACGGCCCGACGGAGACGACGCTCTTCGCGTCCACGCACCGGATGACGGATGCGGCCCGGGTGGGGACCACCATCCCCATTGGCCGGCCCATCAACGCGACGCAGCTCTACGTGCTGGATGCGCACGGGCAGCCGGTGCCCCCGGGCGTTCCCGGTGAGCTCTTCATCGGTGGTGACGGCCTCGCGCGCGGCTACCTGTCGCGCCCGGACCTGACCGCCGAGCGCTTCGTCCCGAACCCCTTCTCCCCCACGCCGGGCGAACGCCTCTACCGCACGGGAGACCTTGCACGCTGGCGTCCGGACGGGGTGATGGAGTTCCTGGGCCGCGCGGACCACCAGGTGAAGGTGCGCGGCTATCGCATCGAGCTGGCGGAAGTGGAGGCCGCGCTGCGGGCCCACGCGGAGGTGCGCGAGGCCGTGGCGTTGGTGCGCGAGGACGTGCCCGGCGACAAGCGACTGGTCGTCTACTTCGTCGCGAGCCAGGACCTGGACCCGGCCACGCTGCGCGCATTCCTGTCGCAGCGGCTGCCGGAGTACATGCTGCCGTCGGCGTTCGTCTCCCTCACGGCCCTGCCGCTGACGGCGAACGCGAAGGTGGACCGCAAGGCCCTGCCGGCCCCCGAGGGCCTGCGCAATACGAAGCGGGAGTATGTCGCGCCCCGCACGCAGATGGAGCAGCGGCTGGCCGCCGTCTGGGCCCAGGTGCTGCGCGTCGAGCGCGTGGGCGTGGACGATGACTTTTTCGAGCTGGGCGGCGACTCCATCATCAGCCTCCAGGTCGTCGCGCGCGCGCGTCAGGCCGGCGTGCGGCTCTCCGTGCGCGACCTCTTCCAGCACCCCACCCTGGGCGCGCTCTCGTCCGTGGCGAAGGTCGGCGCGGGCAGCCTGGCGGAACAGGGCCCCGTGGTGGGCTCGGTGCCCCTCACGCCCATCCAGCTCGAACTGCTGAAGGGCGATCCCGAACACGCCCACCACTCCAACCAGCCCCTGCTGTTGCGGGCCCGTCAGCCGCTCCAGGCGGCACTCCTGGAGCAGGCGCTCCAGGTGCTGCTGGGCCACCACGACGCCCTGCGCCTGCGCTTCAGCCGTGAGGGTGACTCCTGGCGTCAGCACAACGCCTCGCCCGAGGACGCTCCCTTCCGGTTGCTCCAGGTGGATCTCTCCGAACTCCCGCCGGAGGCCCGTTCTCGTGTCATGGAGGAGCAGGCGGACCGGCTCCAGGCGAGCTTCGACCTGGCCCAGCCCCCGCTGGTGCGCGCCGCCCTCTTCCACTTCGGCCCGGACGCGGCCCAGCGGCTGCTGCTCATCGTCCACCACCTCGTGGTGGACGCGGTCTCCTGGCGCGTGCTCATCGAGGACCTGGAGGCCGCGTACCTGCAACTGCTCGCACGGCGTCCCGCGGTGCTTCCCGGCAAGACGACGTCCTTCCTGTCCTGGGCGCGCCGGCTGGGAACCCACGCCCTCTCCGATGCGCTGCACGCCCAGACGGCGCTGTGGCTGGACGAAGCGCGCCAGGACATCGCTCCACTCCCTGTCGACGCTTCGGGTGCCAACACCCACGACTCACAGCGGTCGGTCTTCGTCCAACTGGACGTGGAGGAGACCCGGCTGCTGCTCCAGGAGACCCCCGCGGGCTGGCGGGCAGGGATCAACGACGTGCTGTTGGCCGCGCTGGCGCTCGCGCTGCGCGAGTGGGCCGGTCAGTCGCGCCTGCTCATCGACCTGGAGGGTCATGGCCGGCAGGAGTTGTTCGCGGACGCGGACGTGTCGCGCACGGTGGGCTGGTTCACGTCGCTGACGCCCGCACTGCTGCGGCTGCCCCCGGGAGGCACCCCGGGCGACAGCCTGCGCGCGGTGCGCGATACGTTGAGCCAGTGGCCCGACCAGGGCATCGGCTTCGGGTTGCTGCGCTTCATGGGGCCTGCGGAAGTCCGTCAGCGGATGGCGGCCTTCCCTCGGGCGCAGGTGGCGTTCAACTACCTGGGCCAGCTCGACGGCGCGTCCGACGCCAGCACCCTCTTCACGCTGGGCGACGAACCCGTCGGCACTGCGGTGGCGCCCCAGGCCCTCCGTCCGCACCTGCTCCTCGTCAACGGCTCGGTGCGGGATGGCCGGCTGGGAATGGACTTCGGCTTCAGCCACCACCTGCACCATGCCTCCACCGTCGAGGCCCTGGCGCAGCGCTTCGTTTCGTCCCTGCGCACGCTCATCGCGCAGCGGCACTCCGAGGACTCGCGCCGGATGACGCCGGGCGACTTCCCCCTGGCGCGCATCTCCCAGCCCGCCTTGGATCGGTTGTTGGCCTCGCAGGGGCCCACCGTGGAGGACGTCTACCCGCTCTCCGCGCTTCAGCAGGGCATGTTGTTCCATGCTCTCCACAGCCCGGACGCTGGCTTCTATTTCGAGCAGCGCTCCTGGTCGATCCACTCGCACGTGGACATCGCGCTGTTCCAGAAGACGTGGCAGGCGGCGGTGAATCGCAACCCCATCCTGCGCACCAGCTTCGTGTGGCAGGACCTGGAGGCTCCCCTCCAGGTGGTGCACTCGCATGCCGTGTTGCCGTTCGAGCAGCACGACTGGCGGCACCTGTCCCCGGAGGAGCAGCAGGCCGGGTTGGCGCGGCTGGCGAAGGACGAACGGACGCGCGGCTTCGACGTGGCGCGCGTCCCGTTGATGCGGATGGTGGGCGTGCGCCTGGCGGATCTGCACTGGCGCTTCATCTGGAGCCACCACCACCTGCTGTTGGACGGCTGGAGCTCCGGCCTGTTCTTCCAGGAGGTCTTCGCGCTCTACGAGGCCTTCCATTCGGGTGCGACGCCCGCACCGTCGACGCGGCCTCCGTTCCGGGACTACATCGCGTGGTTGCAGCGGACCGACGCCGCCGAGGATGAGCGCTTCTGGCGCGCCCAGCTCGCCGGCCTGTCCACCCCCACACCCGTGCCCGCCGAGCAGCCCATGGCCGCGCGGACCGGCGAGCCCGCGAAGCAGGACGATACGGGGCTGGCCCTGTCCCTGGAGGACACCGCCACCCTCCAGGCGTTCGCGCGTCAGCACCAGTTGACGCTGAACACCCTGGCGCAGGCGGCGTGGGCCGTGGTGCTCGCGCGCTACGCAGGCACGCAGGATGTCCTCTTCGGCACCACGCTTGCGGGCCGTCCCCCGGAGCTTCCGGGCGCGGAGGCCATGCTGGGCATGCTCATCACCACGCTGCCGGTGCGCATCCAGCTTCCCGACGAGCACGCGCCCCTGCTGCCCTGGCTCCAGTTGCTCCAGGAGCAGCAGTTGGCCCTCCAGCAGCACCAGCACACGCCGCTGGTCACCGCGGCGGGCTGGAGCGACATGCCGCGCGGCACGGCGCTCTTCAACACCCTGCTCGTGTTCGAGAACTTCCCCCTGGATGAGTCGCTGTTGAAGCGCTCCACGGAACTCGACATCCGCGACCTGCAAGCCGAGGAAGGCACCCACTACCCTCTCACTGCGTCGGTGCTGCCCGGCAGTCAGCTCCAGCTCCACCTGGGCTACGACCCGCTCCGCTTCTCGCGGGACGCGGTGACGCGCGTGCTGGGCCACTGGCGCCGGACGTTGATGTCGCTGGCCCACGCGGAAGGCCGCCTGTCCGATGTGTCGCTCCTCGCGTCCGACGAGCGTGAGCGGCTGCTGGGCGCGCTGTCCGGCGAAGCCCTGGACTTCGATCGCGACGCCACGCTGCACGGGCTCATCGAAGCGCAGGCAGCCCGCACGCCGGATGCGGACGCGGTGGTGTTCGAGGACACGACGCTGTCCTTCCGTCAGCTCAATGCCCGCGCCAACCAACTGGCCAGGCACCTGCGCTCGCTGGGCGTGGGCCCCGAGGTGACGGTGGGCCTGTGCCTGGAGCGCTCGGCGGAGGCCATCGTCGCGCTGCTCGCCGTGCTCAAGGCTGGGGGCGGCTTCGTACCGCTCGACCCGACGGCTCCGGTCGCGCGCAAGTCGTTCCTGCTGAAGGACTGCGGTGCATCCGTGCTGCTGACATCGCGCGCCCTCGCTGAAGCGTGGAGGCCCGACGTTGCGCACGTGGTGCGCCTGGACTCCGAGCAGGAGCAGGCGCACCTGTCATCGCTCTCCGGGGAGGCCCTGCCTCCTTCGGCCCGTCCAGAAGGCCTCGCGTACGTCATCTACACGTCGGGTTCCACGGGCACGCCCAAGGGCGTGATGGTGCAGCACCGCTCGGTGCTCAACCTGCACCGCTCGCTGACGCGGACCATCTACGCGGGCCTGCCGCGAGGCCGGCGCATCACGGTCAACGCGCCGCTGTACTTCGATGCCTCCATCGAACAGGTCGTCCAACTGCTCGACGGCCATTGCCTGGTCGTCGTCCCCGAGGACGTGCGCCTGGATCCGGAGCGGATGCTCCCGTGGTTGGAGCAGCGTCGCATCGACGCGCTGGACTGCACGCCGTCGCAGCTCAAGCTCCTGCTGGCCGCGGGGCTGTTGGAGCGCGCGCACGTACCGGCCCTGTTGTCGGTGGGTGGTGAGGCGCTGGACGAGGTGATGTGGCGGCAGCTCACCGCGACGAAGCGCACGCGCGCCTTCAACGCCTACGGCCCCACCGAGTGCACCGTCAACGCCACGACGTTCCTCCTCCAGGACGCCCCCCAGACGGTCCCCGTCATCGGCCGGCCCGTCCACAACCTGCGCGTCTACGTCCTCGACGAGCGTCAGCGCCTGGTGCCCTTCGGCATGTCGGGCGAGCTGTGCATCTCCGGTGAAGGCGTCGCGCGCGGCTACCTGGGCCGGCCGGGCCTCACGGCGGAGCGCTTCCTCCCCGATCCGTTCAGCCCTGAGCCTGGAGCGCGCCTGTACCGCACGGGCGACAAGGCCCGTTGGCGGGAGGACGGGACGTTGGAGTTCATGGGCCGCCTGGACTTCCAGGTGAAGGTCCGTGGCTTCCGCATCGAGCTGGGCGAAATCGAAGCCACCCTGCGCTCGCACCCGGGCATCCGGGACGCGGTGGCGCTGGTGCGCGAGGACGTGCCCGGGGATGCGCGGCTCGTCGCGTACGTCGCGCCGGAGGTGGACACCTCACCCTTGCGCGAACACCTGCGCAAGCACCTGCCCGAGTACATGGTGCCCGCCGCGCTGGTCACCCTGCCCGTCCTGCCGCTGACGCCCAATGGCAAGGTGGACCGCAAGGCGCTGCCCGCGCCGGAAGCCTCGCAGCTCGGCGCGAGCACCTACGTGGCGCCCCAGACGCCCACCGAGGTCGCCCTGGCCACGTTGTGGGGCGAGCTGTTGCGCGTGCCCGCGGTGGGCCGCCACGACAACTTCTTCGAACTGGGGGGCCACTCCCTGCTGGCCACGCAGGTGGTGTCTCGCATCCGTTCGACACTGGGCGTGGAACTGCCGTTGGGAGACCTCTTCCGCGCGCCCACCGTGGCGGAGCTGGCCGCGCGGCTGACCCATGCGGCTCGGGCCAAGACGCCGCCGCTCACCCGGGCGGACCGGACGTCGGCGCCGCCGTTGTCGTTCGCGCAGCAGCGGCTGTGGTTCATCGACCAGTTGGAGCCGGGCACCACGCTCTACAACATGCCGCTGCCGCTGCGCTTCATCGGCGCGGTGGACGAAGGCGCGCTGCGCAAGAGCCTGGATGCGCTGATGGCCCGGCACGAGGTCCTGCGCACCACGTTCCGTGTGGAAGCGGGCCAGCCCGTGCAGCACATCCAGGACGGGGCGACCGTGCCCTTCGAGTCCGTGGACCTCACGGACCTCCCGGATGAGACGGAGCGCCAGTCCGAGGCGAAGCGTCGCGCGATCGCGGAATCGCGCCGTCCGTTCAACCTGGCGCAGGGCCCGGTGATGCGCGCCCTGCTCCTGAAGCTGGGTGCGGAAGAGCACGTGCTCGTGCTGCACGTGCACCACATCGCGTCCGACGGCTGGTCCTTGGGCGTGCTGGTGCGCGAGATGACGGCCCTCTACGAGGCCTTCCGCCACGGCCGGGCCCCTGCCCTTCCGGAGCTGCCGGTGCAGTACGCGGACTACGCCGCATGGCAGCGCGACTGGCTCCAGGGTGAGGCCCTGGAGGCGCAGCTCGGCTGGTGGAAGCAGCAACTGGCGGGTGCGCCCCACGTGCTGGATCTGCCCACCGACAAGCCGCGTCCAGCCGTCGCCTCCTGGCGCGGCGACGCAGTGCCCGTGCACCTGCCGCGCGCCCTCTCCGAACAGGTGGAAGCCCTGGCGCGCAAGGAGGGTGCGACGCCCTTCATGGTGCTGCTGGCGGCCTTCCAGACGGTGCTGCACCGCTACTCCGGGCAGGACGACGTGCTGGTGGGCTCTCCCATCGCGAACCGTCGTCACGCGGAGACGGAGGGCCTCATCGGCTTCTTCGTCAACACGCTGGTGCTGCGCGGCAGCTTCGGCGCGCGGCTTTCGTTCCGACAGTTGGTCGCGCAGGTGCGCGCCATGACGCTGGGTGCCTATGAGCACCAGGACATTCCGTTCGAGCGGCTGGTGGAGTCGCTGCAAACCACGCGCGACTTGTCCCGTACGCCCCTGTTCCAGGTGATGTTCGTGCTCCAGAACGCACCCCTCCCAGAGCTGGTGCTGCCCGGCTTGTCGGTGCAGACCGCGGACATCGGGGATCGTGGCACCGCCCAGTTCGAGCTGGGCCTGGACCTCGACCGTGAGGCGGACGGCTTCGTTGGACTCATCCGCTACGCGACGGACTTGTTCGAGCGCTCCACCGTCGAACGCCTGATGACGCACCTGCGGGTGCTGCTGGAGGCCGCGCTGGAGCGGCCCGACGCGCCGCTCGCGGAGCTGTCCTTCGTGGGCCCCGGGGAGCGTCAGCGACTGCTGGGCGACCTGAGTGGCACCGCCGCGGACTTCGACCGCGAGTCCACGCTGCATGGGCGCATTGAAGCGCAGGCAGCCCGCACGCCGGACGCGGACGCCGTGGCGTTCGAGGGGACGACGCTGTCCTTCCGTCAGCTCGACGCCCGGGCCAACCAGCTCGCGTGGCACCTGCGCTCGCTGGGCGTGGGCCCCGAGGTGACGGTGGGCCTGTGCCTGGAGCGTTCGGCCGAATCCATCGTCGCGTTGCTCGCCGTCCTCAAGGCCGGCGGCGCCTTCGTGCCGATTGATCCCTCGGCACCCGTCGCGCGTCGCTCGTTCATCCTGGGCGACAGCGGTGCGTCGGTGCTGCTGACCACGAAGGCCCTGGCGGAGGAATGGACGCCGGAGGTGGGCACCGTCGTGTGCCTCGATGGCGAGCAGAAGCCCTGGGCGGAGTTGCCCGCGGAAGCACCGGATTCCGGCGCGGGGCCGGAGAACCTGGCGTACGTGCTCTACACGTCGGGCTCCACCGGCATGCCCAAGGGCGTGGCGGTGCGGCACCGCTCCGTGCTCCATCTGCATCAGGCGATGGCGCGCGACATCTACGTGCAGCGGCAGCGTGGCCTGCGCGTCAGCGTGAACGCGCCGCTCTTCTTCGATGCATCCATGGAGCAGGTCATCCAGCTCGTCCATGGGTACTGCCTGTGCATCGTCCCCGGCGACACGCGCAAGGATCCGGAGGCGATGCTGGCGTGGCTGGAAGCGCAGCGCATCGACGCGCTGGACTGCACGCCCTCGCAGATGAAACTCCTGCTGGACGCGGGGCTGCTGGAGCGCGCCCATGTCCCGGCGCTCCTCATCGTGGGCGGTGAGGCGCTGGACGAAGTGACGTGGCGGAAGCTTTCCACGACGAAGCGCACGCGCGCCTTCAACGTGTACGGACCGACCGAGACCACGGTCAACGCGACGGCCTGGTCCCTCCAGGATGCACCCCAGGTGCTGCCCGTCATCGGCCGGCCGCTGGACAACGTGCGGGCGTACGTGCTCGATGAGCAGCAGCGCTTGCTGCCCTTCGGCATGCAGGGCGAGCTGTGCCTCGCGGGCGAAGGCCTGGCGCGTGGCTACCTGGGCCGGCCGGACCTGACGGCGGAGCGCTTCGTTCCGAATCCGTTCAGCACGGAGCCTGGAGCGCGGCTGTACCGCACGGGCGACAAGGCGCGGTGGCGCGAGGACGGGACGCTGGACTTCATGGGCCGCCTGGACTTCCAGGTGAAGCTGCGCGGCTACCGCATCGAGTTGGGCGAAATCGAAGCCACGTTGCGCACACATGCGGGCATCCGGGACGCGGTGGCGCTGGTGCGTGAGGATGTGCCGGGCGATGCGCGCCTCGTCGCTTACGTCGCGCCGGAGGTGGAGATCGCGCCCCTGCGTGAACACCTGCGCAAGCACCTACCCGAGTACATGGTCCCGGCCGTACTGGTCGCCCTGCCCGCCCTGCCGCTGACGGCCAACGGCAAGGTGGACCGCAAGGCGCTGCCCGCGCCGGAAGCCTCGCAAGTCGGCGCGCGCACCTATGCGGCGCCGGAGACGCCGACGGAAGTCGCCCTGGCCTCGCTGTGGAGTGAGGTGTTGCGCGTCCCCACCGTGGGACGGCACGACAACTTCTTCGAGTTGGGCGGACACTCACTGCTGGCCACGCAGGTGGTGTCTCGCATCCGCTCCACCCTGGGCGTAGAGCTGCCGCTGGGAGACCTCTTCAGAGCGCCCACCGTGGCGGAGTTGGCTGGGCGGATGGCCCATGCCTCCCGCTCCGGGGCGCCGCCGCTCATCCGGGTGGACCGGACGTCGGCGCCGCCGCTGTCGTTCGCGCAGCAGCGGCTGTGGTTCATCGACCAGTTGGAGCCGGGCACCGCGCTCTACAACATGCCACTGCCGCTGCGGTTCACCGGCGCGGTGGACGAAGGCGCGCTGCGTAAGAGCCTGGATGCGCTGATGGCGCGGCATGAGGTCCTGCGCACCACGTTCCGCGTGGAAGCGGGCCAGCCCGTGCAGCACATCCACGCCGAGGCCACCGTGCCCTTCGAGTTCGTGGATCTCACGGACATCGCCGACGCGAACGAGCGCCAGGCTGAAGCCGAGCGTCGTGGCAGCGCGGAATCCCGCCGTCCGTTCAACCTGGAGCAGGGCCCGGTGATTCGCGCCCTGCTCCTGAAGCTGGACGTCCAGGAGCACGTGCTGGTCCTGCACCTGCACCACATCGTGTCCGATGGCTGGTCGTTGGGCGTGCTGGTGCGTGAGATGACGGCCCTCTACGAGGCCTTCCGCCAGGGGCAGACGCCTACCCTTCCGGAACTGCCGGTGCAGTACTCGGACTACGCCGTCTGGCAGCGCGGCTGGCTCCAGGGTGAAGCCCTGGAGGCGCAGCTCGGCTGGTGGAAGCAGCAACTGGCGGGCGTGCCCCAGGCACTGGATCTGCCCACCGACAAGCCCCGTCCGGCCGTCGCCTCCCGACGTGGCGGTACGGTACCCGTGCAACTGCCGCGCGCGCTCTCCGAACAGGTGGAGGCCCTGGCACTAAAGGAAGGCGCCACGCCCTTCATGGTGCTGCTGGCGGCCTTCCAGACGGTGCTGCACCGCTACTCCGCTCAGGACGACGTGCTCATCGGTTCGCCCATCGCGAACCGTCATCATGCGGAGACGGAGGGCCTCATTGGCTTCTTCGTCAACACGCTGGTGCTGCGCGGCAGCTTCGGTGCGCGTCCCTCGTTCCGGCAACTCCTCGCGCAGGTGCGCGCCACGACGCTGGGCGCGTACGAACACCAGGACCTCCCGTTCGAGCGGCTGGTGGAGTCGCTTCAGACGACACGCGACCTGTCACGTACGCCCCTGTTCCAGGTGCTATTCGTGCTCCAGAACGCGCCCCTCCCGGAGCTGGTGCTGCCCGGCCTGTCGGTGAAGGGCGCCGACATCGGGGACCGTGGCACGTCGCAGTTCGAGCTGAGCCTGAACCTCGACCGCGAATCCGACGGCTTCATCGGATCCATCGACTACGCGATGGACCTGTTCGAACGGTCCACCGTCGAACGCCTGATGACGCACCTGAGGGTGCTGCTGGAGTCCGCGCTGGAGCAGCCCGACGCGCCGCTCGCGGACCTGTCCTTCATGGGCACCGAGGAGCGTCAGCGACTGCTGGGCGACCTGGGTGGCACCGTCGCGGACTTCGACCGCGAGTCCACGCTGCATGGACGCATCGAAGCGCAGGCAGCACGCACGCCGGACGCGGACGCCGTGGCGTTCGAAGGCACGACGCTGTCCTTCCGGCAGCTCGATGCCCGAGCCAACCAACTCGCCCGGCACCTGCGCTCGCTGGGCGTGGGCCCCGAGGTGACGGTGGGCCTGTGCCTGGAGCGCTCGGTCGAATCCATCGTCGCGTTGCTCGCCGTCCTCAAGGCCGGCGGCGCCTTCGTGCCGATCGATCCCTCGGCACCTGCCGCGCGTCGCTCCTTCATCCTGGGCGACAGCCGCGCGTCGGTACTGCTGACCACGAAGGCCCTGGCGGAAGAATGGACGCCGGAGGTGGGCACCGTCGTGTGCCTCGATGGCGAGCAGAAGCCCTGGGCGGAGTTGCCCGCGGAAGCACCGGATTCCGGCGCGGGGCCGGAGAATCTGGCGTACGTGCTCTACACGTCGGGCTCCACGGGCATGCCCAAGGGAGTGGCGGTGCGGCACCGCTCCGTGCTCCACCTGCACCAGGCCTTGTCACGGGACATCTACGTGCAGCCGCAGCGTGGCCTGCGCGTCAGCGTGAACGCGCCGCTCTTCTTCGACGGCTCCATCAAGCAGGTCATCCAGCTCGTCCATGGGTACTGCCTGTGCATCGTTCCCGGTGACACGCGCAAGGATCCGGAGGCGATGCTCACGTGGCTGGAGGCCCAGCGGATCGACGCGCTGGACTGCACGCCCTCGTTGCTCAAGCTGATGCTGGACGCGGGGCTGCTGGAGCGTGCGCACGTGCCGGCGCTGCTCCTCATCGGCGGTGAGGCGCTGGACGCGGTGACGTGGCGGAAGCTGTCCACGACGAAGCGCACGCGCGCCTTCAACGTGTACGGCCCCACCGAGAACACCGTCAATGCGACGGTCTGGTCCATTCAGGATGCACCCCAGGTGCTGCCCGTCATCGGTCGGCCGCTGGCCAACGTGCGGGCCTACGTGCTCGATGAACAGCAGCGCCTGGTGCCCTTCGGCATGCAGGGTGAGCTGTGCCTCGCGGGCGAAGGCCTGGCGCGTGGCTACCTGGGCCGACCGGACCTCACCGCGGAGCGCTTCGTTCCGAATCCGTTCAGCACGGAGCCCGGAGCGCGGCTGTACCGCACGGGCGACAAGGCGCGCTGGCGCGAGGACGGGACGCTGGACTTCATGGGCCGCCTGGACTTCCAGGTGAAGCTGCGCGGCTACCGCATCGAGCTGGGAGAAATCGAAGCCACCCTGCGCTCGCACCCGGGCCTCCGGGACGCGGTGGTGATGGTGCGTGAAGACATGCCGGGCGATGCACGGCTCGTCGCGTACGTCGCGCCGGAGGTGGACACCTCTGCCCTGCGTGAGCATCTGCGCAAGCACCTGCCCGAGTACATGGTCCCGGCCGCCTTCATGGCGCTGCCCGCCCTGCCGCTGACGCCCAACGGCAAGGTGGACCGCAAGGCGCTGCCCGCGCCGGAAGCCTCGCAAGTCGGCGCGCGCACCTATGCGGCGCCGGAGACACCGACGGAAATCGCGCTGGCGGCGCTGTGGAGTGAGGTGTTGCGCGTCCCCACCGTGGGACGGCACGACAACTTCTTCGAGTTGGGGGGCCACTCCCTGCTGGCCACGCAGGTGGTGTCTCGCATCCGCTCCACCCTGGGCGTGGAGCTGCCGCTGGGAGACCTCTTCAGAGCACCCACCGTGGCGGAGCTGGCCGTGCGGCTGACCCATGCGGCTCGGGCCAAGACGCCGCCGCTCATCCGGGCGGACCGGACGTCGGCGCCGCCGCTGTCGTTCGCGCAGCAGCGGCTGTGGTTCATCGATCAGTTGGAGCCGGGCAGCAGCCTGTACAACATGCCACTGCCGCTGCGGTTCACCGGAGCGGTGGACGAAGGCGCGTTGCGCAAGAGCCTGGACGCGCTGATGGCGCGGCATGAGTCGCTGCGCACGACGTTCCGCGTGGAGGCGGGCCAGCCCGTGCAGCACATCCGCGCCGAGGCCACCGTGCCCTTCGAGTCCGTGGATCTCACGGACATCGCCGACGCGAACGAGCGCCAGGCTGAAGCCGAGCGTCGTGGCAGCGCGGAATCCCGCCGTCCGTTCAACCTGGAGCAGGGCCCGGTGATTCGCGCCCTGCTCCTGAAGCTGGACGTCCGGGAGCACGTGCTGGTGCTGCACCTGCACCACATCGTGTCCGATGGCTGGTCGTTGGGCGTGCTGGTGCGTGAGATGACGGCCCTCTACGAGGCCTTCCGCCAGGGGCAGACGCCTACCCTTCCGGAGCTGCCGGTGCAGTACGCGGACTACGCCGCATGGCAGCGCGACTGGCTCCAGGGTGAGGCCCTGGAGGCGCAGCTCGGCTGGTGGAAGCAGCAGCTTTCGGGTGCGTCCCACGTGCTGGATCTCCCCACCGACAAGCCGCGTCCAGCCGTCGCCTCCCGGCGTGGCGACGCGGTGCCCGTGCACCTGCCGCGCGTCCTTGCCGAGAAGGTGGAGGCCCTGGCCCAGCGTGAAGGTGCCACGCCCTTCATGGTGCTGCTGGCGGCCTTCCAGACGGTGCTGCACCGCTACTCCGGCCAGGACGACGTGCTGGTGGGCTCTCCCATCGCCAACCGTCATCATGCGGAGACGGAGGGCCTCATCGGCTTCTTCGTCAACACGCTGGTGCTGCGCGGCAGCTTCGGCGCGCGGCCTTCGTTCCGACAGTTGGTCGCGCAGGTGCGCGCCATGACGTTGGGCGCGTACGAACACCAGGACCTCCCGTTCGAACGGCTGGTGGAGTCGCTGCAAACCACGCGCGACCTGTCACGTACGCCCCTGTTCCAGGTGCTGTTCGTGCTCCAGAATACGCCTCGCACAGAGCTGGTGTTGCCCGGTCTGGCCTTGAAGGCCGCTGACATCGGGGTACGTGGCACGTCGCAGTTCGAGCTGAGCCTGAGCTTCGACCGTGCGACGGAGGGTTTCGTCGGTCGCATCGACTACGCGACGGACTTGTTCGAACGGTCCACCGTCGAGCGCCTGATGACGCACCTGCGGGTGCTGCTGGAGTCCGCGCTGGAGCGGCCCGACGCGCCGCTCGCGGACCTGTCCTTCGTGGGCCCCGAGGAGCGTCAGCGACTGCTGGGTGACCTGGGTGGCACCGTCGCGGACTTCGACCGCGAGTCCACGCTGCATGGGCGCATCGAAGCGCAGGTGGCCCGCACGCCGGACGCGGACGCCGTGGCGTTCGAAGGCACCACGCTGTCCTTCCGGCAGCTCGACGCCCGGGCCAACCAGCTCGCGTGGCACCTGCGCTCGCTGGGCGTGGGCCCCGAGGTGACGGTGGGCCTGTGCCTGGAGCGTTCGGCCGAATCCATCGTCGCGTTGCTCGCCGTCCTCAAGGCCGGCGGCGCCTTCGTGCCGATCGATCCTTCGGCCCCTGCCGCGCGTCGCTCCTTCATCCTGGGCGACAGCCGCGCGTCGGTGCTGCTGACCACGAAGGCCCTGGCGGAGGAATGGACGCCGGTGGTGGGCACCGTCGTGTGCCTCGACGCCGAGCAGCGGCCGTGGACGGAGTTGTCCGCGGAAGCACCAGCATCCGACGCGGGGCCAGAGAATCTGGCGTACGTGCTCTACACGTCGGGCTCCACGGGCATGCCCAAGGGCGTGGCGGTGCGGCACCGCTCCGTGCTCCACCTGCACCAGGCCTTGTCACGGGACATCTACGTGCAGCCGCAGCGCGGCCTGCGCGTCAGCGTGAACGCGCCGCTCTTCTTCGACGGCTCCATCAAGCAGGTCATCCAACTCATCCATGGGTACTGCCTGTGCATCGTCCCCGGCGACACGCGCAAGGATCCGGAGGCGATGCTCACGTGGCTGGAGGCCCAGCGCATCGACGCGCTGGACTGCACGCCCTCGCTGCTCAAGCTGCTGCTGGACGCAGGGCTGCTGGAGCGGGCGCACGTGCCGGCGCTGATCCTCATCGGCGGTGAGGCGTTGGACGCGGTGACGTGGCGGAAGCTCTCCACGACGAAGCGCACGCGCGCCTTCAACGTGTACGGCCCCACCGAGAACACCGTCAATGCGACGGTCTGGTCCATTCAGGATGCACCCCAGGTGCTGCCCGTCATCGGTCGGCCGCTGGCCAACGTGCGGGCGTACGTGCTCGATGAACAGCAGCGCTTGCTGCCCTTCGGCATGCAGGGCGAGCTGTGCCTCGCGGGCGAAGGCCTGGCGAGTGGCTACCTGGGCCGACCGGACCTCACGGCGGAGCGCTTCGTTCCGAATCCGTTCAGCACGGAGCCTGGAGCGCGGCTGTACCGCACGGGCGACAAGGCGCGCTGGCGTGAGGACGGGACGTTGGACTTCATGGGCCGCCTGGACTTCCAGGTGAAGCTGCGCGGCTACCGCATCGAGTTGGGAGAAATCGAAGCCACGCTGCGCTCGCACCCGGGCCTCCGGGACGCGGTGGTGATGGTACGCGAGGATGTGCCGGGCGATGCTCGGCTCGTCGCGTACGTCGCGCCGGAGGTGGACACCTCTGCCCTGCGTGAGCATCTGCGCAAGCACCTGCCCGAGTACATGGTCCCGGCCGCCTTCATGGCGCTGCCCGCCCTGCCGCTGACGCCCAATGGCAAGGTGGACCGCAAGGCGCTGCCCGCGCCGGAAGCCTCGCAAGTCGGCGCGCGCACCTATGCGGCGCCGGAGACACCGACGGAAATCGCGCTGGCCGCGCTGTGGAGTGAGGTGTTGCGCGTGCCCGCCGTGGGACGCCACGACAACTTCTTCGAGTTGGGGGGCCACTCCCTGCTGGCCACGCAGTTGGTCTCCCGCGTGCGTGTCCACTTCGGTGTGGAACTGCCCCTGCGAGCGTTCTTCGAACGGCCCACCGTGGCCGCGCTGGCCGCGCTGATTGATTCGTTCCAGGGCCCGGACGGCACGGGCGCGTCCCTGCCTCCGCTGGTCCGGGCGGAGCGACCGGAGGTGCTCCCGCTGTCGTTCGCCCAGCAGCGGCTGTGGTTCATCGAGCAGCTCGGCACGGCGGGCACCGCGTACATCGTGCCGATCACGCTGAAGCTCGAAGGCTCGCTGGACACCATCGTGCTCCTGGCGGCGTTCGACGAACTGGTGCGCCGTCACGAAGTCCTGCGCACCACCTTCCAGTCGGATGAGGGCGCGCCGTCGCAGGTCATCCACCCGCCCTTCCCGATGCCTCTGCGACACATGGACCTCACGGTCATGGCGTCGCGGGACGAGCGTGAGGCCGAGGCCCATCGGCTCGCGATGAAGGAGGCTCGGACTCCGTTCGACCTGGAACAGGGCCCGCTACTGCGCGTGCTCCTGTTGAAGCTGGCCCCCACCGAACACGTGCTGGTGCTGACGCAGCACCACATCATCTCCGACGCTTGGTCCACGGGCGTCCTGGTGCGGGAGATGGGCGCGCTCTACGCGGCCTTCTCCAAGGGCCTGCCCTCCCCGCTTCCGGAGCTGGCGGTGCAGTACGCCGACCATTCGCTCTGGCAGCGGGGTTGGCTCCAGGGAGAGGTGCTGGAGCAGCAGCTCGGCTACTGGCGTAGGCATCTCGACGGTGCCGCTCCGTACCTGGACCTGCCCACGGACCATCCGCGTCCCGTGCGGCAGTCCTTCCAGGCGGCGGACGAGCACGTGGTGCTGTCGCGTGAGCTAAGCGAGGCGTTGGAGACCCTGGCGAAGCAGGCGTCCGCGACGCCCTACATGCTGCTGCTGGCGGGCTTCAAGCTGCTGCTGCACCGGTATTCAGGTCAGGAAGACGTGCTCATCGGTTCGCCCATCGCGGGCCGGCGTCACGCCGAATCCGAAGCGCTCATCGGCTACTTCGCCAACACCGTCGTCATCCGCACGCAGGTGGAGGACACGCGGACCTTCCGCGAACTGCTGGCGCAGGTGCGCACCACGACGCTGGGCGCGTACGAACACCAGGACCTCCCGTTCGAGAAGCTGGTGGAGGTCCTGAAGCCCGAGCGCGATCTGCGCCGCACGCCGTTCTTCCAGGTGACGTTCACCCTACAGAACGCGCCGATGCCGGAGCTGGTGCTGCCGGAGTTGACACTCCGGGGATTGGACATGGATCCGGGCAGCATCCTCTTCGACCTGCAACTCGTGATGAGCCGGGAGCCCGCCGGGTTCGCGGGCTCGCTGCGCTACAACACGAGTCTGTTCGTCCCCGAGACCGCGGCTGGCATGGTCCAGCGCCTGCGGATGCTGCTGGAGGCCGCCGTCCGCGCACCGGACACGCGGCTGTCCGAGCTGTCCCTGCTCACCCCCGAGGAGCGCCGACAGGTCCTCGTCGAATGGAACCGCACGTCGCGCGAGTACCCGCGTGATGCCTCCGTGGCCGGGCTCTTCACCGCCCATGCGGCGCGCACGCCGAATGCGCCCGCGCTGAAGTCCGGGGAGAAGACGCTGACGTACGCGGCGCTGGACCGTGCGTCCAACCAACTGGCGCACCACCTGCGCCGCTCGGGCGTGAGGCCCGGGGACCGCGTGGGCTTGTGCCTGGAGCGCTCGTTCGAGCTCATCGTCGGCATGCTGGGCATCCTGAAGGCCGGGGCGGCGTACGTTCCGGTAGAGGCGAAGTACCCGGCCGACCGCATCACCTGGATGTTGCAGGAGACGGGCGTCAGCGTGCTGGTGACGCAGGAGTCGCTGGCGGATGAGTTGCCGGCGGTGGCGGATCTCCAGGTCCTCATGGACGCGGACGCGGCGGTGATTGCGAAGCAGCCGGAGACCGCGGTGGACGTGGAAGTGCCGGCCGAAGCGCTGGCGTACGTGATGTTCACGTCGGGAAGCACGGGACGCCCCAAGGGCGTCAGCGTGCCCCAGCGCGGCATCGTGCGGCTGGTGCGCGGCAACGACTTCATCCACTTCGGACCGGAGGAAGTCTTCCTGCAACTGGCGCCCGTTGCGTTCGACGCGTCGACACTGGAAGTGTGGGGAGCGCTGCTCAACGGCGCGAAGTTGGTGCTGGCTCCGGCGAGGGCCCTGTCCTTCGAGGAGACGGGGGCGCTGCTCACCACCGAAGGCATCACCACGCTGTGGCTGACAGCCGCGCTCTTCGAGCAGATGGTCATCCATCAGGGCGAAGCGTTGGCGGGCGTGCGGCAGGTGCTGGCGGGCGGCGACGTGCTGCCCGTGGAGCGCGTGCGGGAGCACCTGGCGCGGATGCCTTCGGGCTCCGTGCTCGTCAATGGCTACGGCCCCACGGAGAACACGACGTTCTCCGCCACGTACGCACTGGGTGCCGGTGACAGTGTGGGCCTGTCCGTGCCCATCGGCCGGCCGCTGGCGCAGTCCACCGCGTGGGTGCTGGATGCGTCCTTCCAGCCCGTGCCGGTGGGCGTACCGGGTGCACTCTTCGTCGGAGGCGATGGCTTGGCGTGGGGCTACCTGAAGCGCCCGGACCTGAGCGCCGAGCGCTTCATCCCCCACCCCTTCGCGACGGAGCCGGGAGCGCGGCTGTACAGCACGGGCGACCGGGTGCGCTGGCAGGTGGACGGGACGCTGGAGTTCCTGGGCCGCATGGACTTCCAGGTGAAGATCCGCGGCTTCCGCATCGAGACCGGCGAAGTCGAAGCCGTGCTGCGCCAGTCGTCGCAGGTGCGCGAGGCGGTGGTCCTGGCGCGTGAGGATGTGCCCGGAGACAAGCGGCTCGTCGCGTACATCGTGCCCACGGGAGAGGGTTTCGAGCCCGTCGCACTGAAGGCGTTTGTCCAGAAGCAGTTGCCCGAATACATGGTCCCCACGGCCTGGGTGGAGCTGTCCGCCCTGCCGCTCAACGCCAACGGCAAGGTGGACCGCAAGGTCCTGCCCGCCCCGGAGGCGCCGCGCGCCTCCGATGTGGAGGTGGCCGCGCCGCGCAACGCGATGGAGACGGCGCTCGTCGCCATCTGGGCGGAGGTGCTGCACCTGGAAGCCGTCGGCATCCACGACGACTTCTTCGAGCTGGGTGGCCATTCGCTGCTGGCCACGCAGGTGGTGTCGCGCATCCGCTCGACGCTGGGCGTGGAGCTGCCGCTGGGAGACCTCTTCAGCGCTCCCACCGTGGCCACCCTGGCCGAGAAGCTGGGCGGCGCCCGTCGGACCCAGGCGCCCCCGTTGGTCCGCACGGAGCGCACCACCGCGCCTCCACTGTCGTTCGCGCAGCAGCGGTTGTGGTTCATCGACCAGTTGGAGCCGGGCACCGCGCTCTACAACATGCCGCTGCCGTTGCGCCTCACCGGCGCGCTGGATGAAAGCGCGCTGCGCAAGAGCCTGAATGCGCTGATGGCGCGGCACGAATCGCTGCGCACCACGTTCCGCGTGGAGGCAGGCCAGCCCGTGCAGCACATCCACGACGAGGCCACCGTGCCCTTCGAGTCCGTGGACCTCACGGGCATCACGGACGACACAGAACGGCAGGCTGAGGCAACGCGGCGCGGCTTCGCGGAGTCCCGCCGTCCGTTCAATCTGGAGCAGGGGCCGGTGATTCGCGCCCTGCTCATGAAGCTGGGCGCGCAGGAGCACGTGCTGGTGCTGCACGTGCACCACATCGTGTCCGACGGCTGGTCGCTGGGCGTGATCGTGCGTGAGATGACGGCGCTCTACGAGGCCTTCCGTCACGGCCAGACCCCTGCCCTGCCGGAGCTGCCGGTGCAGTACGCGGACTACGCCGTGTGGCAGCGCGGCTGGCTCCAGGGGGATGTGCTGGAGGCGCAGCTCGACTGGTGGAAGCAGCAGCTCGCGGGGGCTTCCCACGTGCTGGAGCTGCCCACCGACAAGCCCCGTCCGGCGGTCGTCTCGCAGCGCGGCGCCTCCGTGTCCGTGCGACTGCCGCGTGCCCTCTCCGAACAGGTGGAGGCACTGGCGCAGAAGGAAGGCGCCACGCCCTTCATGGTGCTGCTGGCGGCCTTCCAGTCCGTGCTGCACCGCTACTCCGCTCAGGACGACGTGCTGGTGGGCTCCCCCATCGCGAACCGGAGCCGAGCGGAGACGGAGGGCCTGATTGGCTTCTTCGTCAACACGCTGGTGCTGCGCGGCAGCTTCAGCGCGCGACCCTCCTTCCGGCAACTTGTCGCGCAGGTGCGCACCACGACGCTGGGCGCGTACGAACACCAGGACCTCCCGTTCGAACGGCTGGTGGAGTCGCTGCAAACCACGCGCGACCTGTCACGCACGCCGCTCTTCCAGGTGATGTTCGTGCTCCAGAACGCGCCTGTCCCGGAGCTGGCGCTGCCCGGCCTGTCCGTGACGGGGGCGCACTTCGGTGGCCGGAACCTGTCCCTGTTTGAACTGATCCTGAACCTGAATCGGGACGCGGACGGCTTCGTGGGCCAGCTCCAATACGCGACGGACCTGTTCGAGCCCGCGACCATCGAGCGGCTCGCCACGCACCTGCGCGTAATGCTGGAGACCGTGGTCGCGCGGCCCGAGGTGCCGTTGGCCGACCTGCCCCTCAGCTCAACGGAAGAGCACGCCCGGCTCCTGAGCATCGGGCGCGGGGACCTCGTGGACTTCCACGGGGAGTCCACGCTGCACGGGCGCATCGAAGCGCAGGTGGCTCGCACGCCGGACGCGGACGCCCTGGAGTTCGAAGGGACGACGCTGTCCTTCCGTCAGTTCGATGCCCGAGCCAATCAGCTCGCCCGGCACCTGCGCTCGTTGGGCGTGGGGCCGGAAGTCACGGTGGCCCTGGCCCTGGAGCGCTCCGCGGACGCCATCATCGCGTTCCTCGCGGTGCTCAAGGCGGGCGGCGCGTTCGTGCCGTTCGATCCGGCGGCCCCCGCCGCGCGCAAGGACTTCCTCCTGCGCGACTGCGGCGCCTCCGTGCTGCTCACCACCCGGGCCCTGGCCGACGCATGGCTGCCCGACATCGTCCACGTGGTGAAGCTCGATGTCGAGCAGACCTGGCTGGCGGCGCTCTCCGAGGAGCCTCTGCCTCCCTCTGCGGGCCCGGACAATCTGGCCTACGTCATCTACACGTCGGGCTCCACGGGCACGCCCAAGGGCGTGATGGTGCAGCACCGCTCCGTCGTCCACCTGCACCACACCCTGGCCCGCAACATCTACCCGCAGCAGGGTCCGTTGCGCGTCAACCTGAACTCGCCGCTGTACTTCGACGCGGTCATCGAGGCGTTCATCAAGCTGCTCGACGGCCACTGCCTCTGCATCATCCCCGAGGACACGCGGCGCGATCCGGAGCGGATGCTCACGTGGATGGAATCCCGGCGCATCGATGTGCAGCTCAGCACCCCGTCGCAGCTCAAGCTGCTGCTGGAAGCGGGACTGCTGGAGCGCGCCTGGGTGCCGTCGCAGGTCCTGGTGGGCGGCGAGGCCATTGACGAAGCCCTCTGGCGTGTCCTGGCGGGGACGACCCGCACGCGCGCCATCAATGGCTACGGTCCCACCGAGACCACCGTCATCGTCACGACGTTCGACATCCAGGGCACCGCCCTGCCCCGGCCCGTCATCGGCCGGCCGCTGGACAACCTGCGCGCCTACGTGGTCGACCAGCACCAGCGCCTGGTGCCCTTCGGCCTGCCGGGTGAGCTGTGCTTCTCCGGCGCGGGCATCACGCGCGGCTACCTGGGCCGCCCGGACCTGACGGCGGAGCGCTTCGTTCCAGATCCGTTCAGCACGGAGCCCGGAGCGCGCCTGTACCGCACGGGCGACAAGGCCCGGTGGCGCGAGGACGGCACGCTCGACTTCATGGGCCGCCTGGACTTCCAGGTGAAGGTCCGTGGCTACCGCATCGAACTGGGCGAAATCGAAGCCACGCTGCGCTCGCACCCGGACATCCGGGACGCGGTGGCCCTCGTCCGCGAGGACGTGCCGGGCGATGTGCGCCTCGTCGCGTACGTCGCGCCGGAGGTGGACACCGCGCCCTTGCGCGAACATCTGCGCAAGCACCTGCCCGAGTACATGGTCCCGGCCGCGTTCATCGCCCTGCCCGCCCTGCCGCTGACGCCCAACGGCAAGGTGGACCGCAGGGCCCTGCCCGCGCCGGAGGCCTCGCAGGTCATCGCGAGCACCTATGTGGCGCCGGAGACGCCAACGGAGATCGCCCTGGCCGCGCTGTGGAGCGAAGTGCTGCGCATCCCCGCCGTGGGCCGCCACGACAACTTCTTCGAGCTGGGCGGCCACTCACTCCTGGCCACGCAGTTGGTCTCCCGCGTGCGCGTCCACTTCAAGGTGGAGCTGCCCCTGCGTGCGTTCTTCGAACGGCCCACCGTGGCCGCGCTGGCCGCGCTGATCGATTCGTTCCAGGGTCCGGACGGCACGGGAGCGTCCCTGCCCGCGCTGGTCCGGGCGGAGCGCCCGGCGGTGATTCCCCTCTCTTTCGCTCAGCAGCGGCTGTGGTTCATCGAGCAGCTCGGTACGGCGGGCACCGCGTACAGCATCCCGGTGTCGCTGAAGCTCGAAGGCACGCTGGACACGACCGTGCTCCAGCACGCGTTCGATGAGCTGGTGCGCCGTCACGAAGCGCTGCGCACCACCTTCCGTCCACACGAAGGGACACCGTCGCAGATCATCCACCCGCCCTTCCCGATGCCCTTGCGGCACGTGGACCTCACGTCCATCGAAGCGCCCGAAGCGCGTCAGGTGGAAGCCTTGCGGATTGCCGCCGAAGAGGGCCGCGTCCCGTTCAACCTGGAAGAGGGGCCGTTGGTCCGGGTGCTCGTGTTGAAGCTGGGTCCGGCGGAGCACGGGCTGGTGCTGACGCAGCACCACATCATCTCCGACGGCTGGTCCTCGGGCGTCCTGGTGCGGGAGATGGGCGCGCTCTACGCGGCCTTCTCCAAGGGCCTGCCCTCTCCGCTTCCGGAGCTGGCGGTGCAGTACGCCGACCACTCGCTCTGGCAGCGCGGCTGGCTCCAGGGAGAGGTGCTGGAGCAGCAGCTTGGCTACTGGAAGGCTCAGTTGGACGACGCGGCGCCGTACCTGGACCTGCCCACGGACCATCCGCGTCCGGCGCGGCAGTCCTTCCAGGGCGCGGACCAGCCCATGCTCCTGCCGCTCGCGCTGAGCGAAGCCGTGGAGGCGATGGCGAAGCGCGAGTCCGCGACGCCGTACATGCTGCTGCTGGCCGCCTTCAAACTGCTGATGCACCGGTATTCGGGTCAGGAGGACGTGCTCATCGGTTCGCCCATCGCGGGCCGCCGCCACGCCGAGTCCGAAGACCTCATCGGCTACTTCGCCAACACGGTGGTCGTGCGCACGCAGGTGAAGGACACGCTCACCTTCCGCGAGCTGCTCGCTCAGGTGCGGACCACCACGCTGGGGGCCTATGAGCACCAGGACCTCCCGTTCGAGAAGCTGGTGGAGGTCCTGAAGCCCGAGCGCGACCTGAGCCGCACGCCGTTCTTCCAGGTGACGTTCACCCTGCAGAACGCGCCGATGCCGGAGCTGGTGCTGCCGGAGTTGACGCTCCGGCCGATGGGCGGCGCGCTGCGGTTCAGCCTCTTCGACCTGCAGTTGCTGATCCGCCGCGGCCCCGACGGCTTCGGCGGAACGCTGCTCTACAACACCGCGTTGTTCTCACCCGAGACGATGGCCGGCCTGGTCCACCGCTTCCAGGTCCTGCTGGACGTCGTCCTGGCTTCGCCCGATGTCCCCGTGGCTCGGCTCCCGCTGCTCACGCCCGAGGAACGCCAGAAGCTGCTGGTCGGGTGGAACCGCACGTCGCGCGAGTACCCGCGCGACGCGTCCGTGGCGGGGCTCTTCACCGCCCACGCCGCAAGGACGCCGAATGCGCCCGCGCTGAAGTCCGGGGAGAAGACGCTGAGCTACGCGGCGCTGGACCGCGCGTCCAACCAGCTCGCGCACCACCTGCGTCGCCAGGGCGTGAGGCCCGGAGACCGGGTGGGTCTGTGCCTGGAGCGCTCGTTCGAGCTCATCGTCGGCATGCTGGGCATCCTCAAGGCAGGGGCTGCGTACGTGCCGGTGGAGGCGAAGTACCCGGCGGACCGCATCACGTGGATGCTCCAGGAGGCGGGCGTCAGCGTGCTGGTGACGCAGGAGTCGTTGGCGGATGAACTGCCGGCGGTGGTGGACCTCCAGGTCCTCCTGGATGCGGATGCGGCGGTGCTCGCGAAGCAGCCGGAGACGGCGCTGGATGTGACGGTGCCGGCCGAAGCACTGGCGTACGTAATGTTCACGTCGGGAAGCACGGGACGGCCCAAGGGCGTCAGCGTGCCCCAGCGCGGCATCGTGCGGCTGGTGCGTGGCAACGACTTCATCCACTTCGGACCGGAGGAAGTCTTCCTCCAGTTGGCGCCCGTGGCGTTCGACGCGTCCACGCTGGAAGTCTGGGGCGCGCTGCTCAACGGCGCGAAGCTGGTGCTGGCGCCAGCGAAGGCCCTGTCTTTCGAAGAGACGGGGACGCTGCTCACCCGTGAGGGCATCACCACGCTGTGGCTGACAGCCGCGCTCTTCGAGCAGATGGTCATCCATCAGGGCGAAGCGCTGGCGGGTGTGCGGCAGGTGCTGGCGGGCGGCGACGTGCTGCCCGTGGAGCGCGTGCGTGAGCACCTGGCGCGGATGCCTTCGGGCTCCGTGCTCGTCAACGGCTACGGCCCCACGGAGAACACGACGTTCTCCGCCACGTACGCACTGGGTGCCGGTGACAGCGTGGGCCTGTCCGTGCCCATCGGCCGGCCGCTGGCGCAGTCCACCGCGTGGGTGCTGGATGCGTCCTTCCAGCCCGTGCCGGTGGGCGTACCGGGTGCACTCTTCGTCGGAGGCGATGGCCTGGCGTGGGGCTACCTGAACCGTCCGGACCTGACCGCCGAGCGCTTCATCCCCCACCCCTTCGCCACGGAGCCCGGTGCTCGCCTCTACAGCACGGGCGACCGGGTGCGCTGGCAGGCGGATGGGACGTTGGAGTTCCTGGGCCGCACGGACTTCCAGGTGAAGATCCGCGGCTTCCGCATCGAGACCGGCGAAGTCGAAGCGGTGCTTCGCCAGTCGTCGCAGGTGCGCGAGGCCGTGGTCCTGGCGCGCGAGGATGTGCCCGGCGACAAGCGACTCGTCGCATACATCGTGGCCACTGCTGACGCGGGCGATGTGGAGCAGCTCAAGTCGTTCGCCCAGAAGCAATTGCCCGACTACATGGTGCCGTCCGCGTTCATCCCCCTGCCCGCCCTGCCGCTGTCGGCCAATGGCAAGGTGGACCGCAAGGCCCTGCCCGTCCCGGAGGCGCCGAAGGTCTCCGATGCGGAGGTGGCCGCGCCGCGCAACGCGATGGAGACGGCGCTCGTCGCCATCTGGGCGGAGGTGCTGCACCTGGAAGCCGTCGGTATCCACGACGACTTCTTCGAGCTGGGTGGCCACTCGCTGCTGGCCACGCAGGTGGTGTCGCGCATCCGCTCCACCCTGGGCGTGGAGTTGCCGCTGGGAGACCTTTTCAGCGCTCCCACCGTGGCCACCCTGGCCGAGAAGCTGGGCAGCGCCAGCCGCACGCAGGCCCCCCCGCTGGTCCGCACGGAGCGCACCACCGTGCCGCCGTTGTCGTTCGCGCAGCAGCGGTTGTGGTTCATCGACCAGTTGGAGCCGGGCACCGCGCTCTACAACATGCCGCTGCCGCTGCGCCTCATCGGCGCATTGGACGAAGGAGCATTGCGCAAGAGCCTGGATGCGCTGATGGCACGGCACGAAGCGCTGCGCACCACGTTCCGGGTGGAGGCAGGCCAGCCCGTGCAGCACATCCGCGACGAGGCCACCGTGCCCTTCGAGTCCGTGGATCTCACGGGCATCACGGACGACGCGGAACGGCAGGCTGAAGCAAAGCGGCGTGGCGTCACGGAATCCCGCCGCCCGTTCAACCTGGCGCAGGGGCCGGTGATTCGCGCCCTGCTCCTGAAGCTGGACGCGGAAGAGCACGTGCTCGTGGTGCACCTGCACCACATCGTGTCCGACGGCTGGTCGTTGGGCGTGCTCGTGCGCGAGACGACGGCCCTCTACGAGGCCTTCCGCCACGGTCAGGCGCTGGTCCTGCCGGAGCTGCCGGTGCAGTACGCGGACTACGCGGTGTGGCAGCGCAACTGGCTCCAGGGCGACGTGCTGAAGGCGCAGCTCGGCTGGTGGAAGCAGCAACTGGCGGGTGCGCCCCACGTGCTGGACCTGCCCACCGACAAGCCGCGTCCGGCGGTTGTCTCGCAGCGCGGCGCCTCCGTGTCCGTGCGACTGCCGCGCGCGCTGTCCGAGCAGGTGGAGGCCCTGGCACAGAAGCAAGGCGCCACGCCGTTCATGGTGTTGCTGGCGGCGTTCCAAGCCGTACTGCACCGCTACTCCGGTCAGGACGACGTGCTGGTGGGCTCCCCCATCGCGAACCGTGGCCACGCGGAGACGGAAGGCCTCATCGGCTTCTTCGTCAATACGCTGGTCTTGCGCGGCAGCTTCGGCGCGCGTCCCTCGTTCCACCAGCTTGTCGCGCAGGTGCGCACCACGACGCTGGGTGCGTACGAACACCAGGACCTGCCGTTCGAGCGGGTGGTGGAAGAACTCCAGACGACGCGCGACCTGTCCCGCACGCCGCTGTTCCAGGCGCTGTTCGCGCTCCAGAACGCGCCCGTGTCGGGGGCGACGATGCCCGGTCTCGCCGTACACCCCGCGGAGTTCGGCACCCGTGGGACCACCCTGTTCGAGCTGAGCCTGGACCTGCGCCGCGACGCGGACGGCTTCGCGGGCCGGCTTGAGTACGCGACGGACCTGTTCGAGGCCGCCACCGCCGAGCGGATCGCAATGCACCTGAGGGTGCTGCTGGAGACCGTGGTCGCGCGGCCCGATGCCCCGCTGGCCGACCTGGTCCTCGACTCACCCGAGGCGCAGGCGCGGCTCATCACGCTCGGACACGGCGACGTCGTGGACTTCGAGCTGGGGACCACGGTGCACGGCCTCATCGAACAGCAGGCGGCCCGCACGCCGGACGCGGACGCCGTGGTGTTCGAGGAGACGACGCTGTCCTTCCGTCAGTTCGACGCCCGGGCCAATCAGCTCGCCCGGCACTTGCGCTCGCTGGGCGTGGGCCCGGAAGTCACGGTGGGCCTGGCCCTGGAGCGCTCCGCGGACGCCCTCGTCGCATTCCTCGCGGTGCTCAAGGCGGGCGGCGCGTTCGTGCCGCTCGACCCGGCGGCCCCCGACGCGCGCAAGGCCTTCATTCTGGAGAACAGCCGCGCCTCGGTGCTGCTGACCACCCGGGCCCTGGCCGAAGCGTGGCGGCCCGACATCGCCCACGTGGTGATGCTGGATGCCGAAGCGGCGCACCTGGCGACTCTCTCCGAGGCGCCCCTGCCTCCCTCGGCGGGCCCGGACAATCTGGCCTACGTCATCTACACGTCCGGCTCCACGGGCACGCCCAAGGGCGTGATGGTGCAGCACCGCTCCGTCGTCCACCTGCACCACACGATGGTGCGTAAGCTCTACGCGGAGCCGCGCCGGCTGCGCTTCAGTTTGAACGCGCCGCTGTACTTCGACGCGGTCATCGATGCGTTCATCAAGCTGCTCGATGGCCACTGCCTCTGCGTCATTCCCGAAGAGACACGCCTCGAACCGGAGCGGATGCTCGCGTGGCTGGAGCGGCACCGCATCGACGTGCTGATGGGCACTCCCGCGCAGCTCAAGCTCCTGCTGGACGCGGGGATGATGGAGCGCGCCTGGGTGCCGTCGCGGACCATGCTGGGCGGTGAAGCCCTGGACGAGGTGATGTGGCGGCTGCTGGCCACGACGGACCGCACGCGCGCCATCAACGGCTACGGACCCACCGAGACCACCGTGGCCGTCACGACGTTCGACATCCAGGGGACTTCCCTGCTCCGGCCCGTCATCGGCCGGCCACTGGACAACGTGCGGGCCTACGTGCTCGACGAGCACCAGCACCTGGTGCCCTTCGGGCTGCCGGGCGAGCTGTGCTTCTCCGGCGCGGGCGTCACGCGCGGCTACCTGGGCCGGTCGGACCTGACGGCGGAGCGCTTCGTCCCGGATCCGTTCAGCACGGAGCCTGGAGCGCGGCTGTACCGCACGGGCGACAAGGCGCGTTGGCGCGAGGATGGCACGCTGGACTTCATGGGCCGCCTGGACTTCCAGGTGAAGCTGCGCGGCTACCGCATCGAGCTGGGCGAAGTCGAAGCCACCTTGCGCACGCACCCGGACATCCGGAACGCGGTGGCGGCGGTGCGCGAGGACGTGCCCGGCGATGCGCGCCTCGTGGCCTGGGTCGTGCCGGAGGTGGACACCTCTCCCCTGCGCGAACACCTGCGCAAGCACCTGCCTGAGTACATGGTCCC
>NZ_RAVZ01000095.1 GCF_003611635.1 Corallococcus terminator
CGACCTGCGCGGTGTCCACGCCTTCGTCCAGCCTCGCGCGGATCCCCGTGCGCATCTGGTGGTGGCGTTGCGCTCGGCGCTGGTGCGCGGCGCGCATGCCCGGCTCTTCGTGGGCGCGGGCATCGTCGCGGGCTCCAGCGCGGAGTCCGAGTGGCGGGAGACGGAGATGAAGAGTCTGGCGATGTTGCGCGCACTCGGGGGCGGCGATGTCGTCCGACGCTAACCTCAACGTGCTGTGGGCGCGTGCCCTGCTGGAAGAGCTGGTGCGCGGCGGCGTCCGCCACGCGGTGGTGTGTCCGGGTTCCCGTTCGTCGGCGCTGGCGCTCGCGTGCGCGCATACGCCGGGCCTGCGCACCTGGTCGGTCATCGACGAGCGCAGCGCGGGGTTCTTCGCGCTGGGCATGGCGAAGCACTCGCGGCAGCCGGTGGTGGTGGTGGCGACGAGCGGTTCGGCGGGCGCGCACCTCTATCCGGCCGTCATCGAAGCGGCCATGGCCCAGGTGCCGCTGGTGGTGCTGACCGCGGACCGCCCGCTGGAGCTCCAGGGTTGGGGTGCGCCGCAGACGGTGCCGCAGGCGCGCTTCTACGGCGAGTTCGCCCGGATGTTCGCGGACGTGGGCCTGCCCGAGTCGCACAGCGGCGCCATCGCGCACCTGCGCGCCACGGCCGCCCGCGCGGTGAACACCGCATGCCGAGCGCCCCGGGGCGCCGTGCAGCTCAACGTCCCGTTCCGTGAACCCCTGGCGCCCGTCGCCCAGGACTTCGGTGTGGAGAAGCTGACGACGCTCGCGAGGGACGGGCGTCCGGACGCGCCGATCACCCGCATCCTGCCGCCGTCGCGGATGCCGGATGCGGCGGCGCTGGACACGGTGCGCGCGCGCATCGCCGCCACCGAGCGGGGCGTGATCCTCTGTGGTCCGCGCGACGAGGACGACGGCTTCGCGGAGGCCATCACCGCCTTGAGTCTGGCGACCGGCTACCCGGTGCTGGCGGAAGCGGCGTCCCAGGCGCGCTACGGTGGCGGTCCCCTGACGGTGTCACTCTACGACGCGCTCCTTCGGCACGAGCCCTTCGCGCGGACCCAGACCCCGGAGCTGATCCTTCGCTTCGGCGGGGGGCTGACGCCCAAGTCCCCGCAGCAGTGGATGGATGGCTCCAACGCGGCGCTCATCGTCTTCAGCGACGAGGGCGCGTTGTATGATCCGCCGCACCGGGCCTCAGTGGTGGTGGAGGGCTCCGCGGTGCTCGCGTGTCGCGCGCTGTCGGAGGGCGTGTCGCGGGGAGCGGGCCGCTGGGCCCAGGGCTTCCTGTCCGCTGAACGCGTGGCGCGTCACGCGCTGGAGACCGCGCTCGCGGAGCGTCCCGATGCGCTGACCGAACCCCGGCTGGCGCGCGAGGTGGTGGCGGCGCTGCCGGCCGGAGCGCTCTTCTTCGTGTCCAGCAGCATGCCCATCCGCGCGGTGGACGCCTTCGCGCAAGGGGGCGGGGTGCCGCTGCGCGTGCTGGCGAACCGCGGGGCCAACGGCATCGACGGCATCGTGTCCAGCGCGGCGGGTGTCGCCGCGGCGGCGGGACGTCCCGCGGTGTTGCTGTCCGGCGACCTAGCGCTCCTGCACGACGTGGGCGGACTGGTGACGGCCGCGCGGGCGAAGGTGTCGCTGACGGTCGTGGTGGTGAACAACGATGGGGGCGGCATCTTCTCGTTCCTGCCGCTGGCGCAGTCCGCGAAGCCGGACGAATTCGAAGCGCTCTTCGGAACGCCGCATGGCGTGGACCTGTCGCACGCGGCGGCGCTCGCCGGGGCCCGGTTTCATCGCCCCACGACGCCCTCGGCCCTGCGCACGGCGGTGCGCACGGGGCTGGAGGGGGGCTTCCACCTCGTGGAGGTCCAGGTGGACCGGGCCACCAACGTGGATGAGCATCGCAACCTCTTCGCGCGGATGGCCACCGCACTGGGAGAAGGACCATGGGTGTGAAGCTTTCGTATGACACCTGGGGCGAAGGTCCCCACACGCTGCTGGCGCTGCACGGCTTCACCGGCAGCGGCGCCTCGTTCGAGCACCTGCGTCCGCTCATCGGGCGCTCCGTGCGCATGGTGACGGTGGACCTGCCCGGCCACGGGAGCACGCCGCTGCCCGACAAGACGGGGCGCGACGGCTTCCTGGAGACGGTGGACGCGGTGGTCCGTCTGGCGCGCGAGCTGGGCTCGGACGCGGGCTCGGTGGATCTGCTCGGCTATTCGCAGGGCGCGCGGCTGGCGCTGGCCGCGTCGGTGCAAGCGCCGGAGTGCTTCGGTCGGCTGATCATGGAGAGCGGTTCGCCGGGGCTGCACCGCCGCCAGGAGCGCTCCGAACGGCGTGAAGCGGACGCGAAGCTCGCGGGCTTCATCCGGACCAAGGGCGTGGACGCGTTCGTGGAGCGCTGGGAAGCCCTGCCGCTCTTCGACGGGCTGCGCCGCCTGTCCGCGCCGCAGCAGGACTCGCTGCGGGAGCGCCGCAAGGCGTGCACGGCGGAAGGCCTGGCCGGGGCGCTGGAGTGCCTGGGCCTGGGCGTGCAGCCGGACTACTGGCCGTCGCTGCACCGTCAGCGGCTGCCCACCCTGTTGCTCACCGGAGACCAGGACGCGAAGTTCACGAACCTGGCGCGGCGCATGGCGGCGGAGCTGCCGGTGGTGTGGCGGCACGCCTTCGCTGGCAGCGCGCATGCCCCTCATCTGGAATCCCCGGAGGAGTACGTTCGGGAAGTGCTCTCGTTCCTCCAGACGCCCTGGTACGAAGCACCGCAGTTCGAACCCGCCATCCTGGCGCGAGAGGCGGCCCCCTCGTGAGCACCCTGGCTTCCAGTCCACCTGACCTGGCCCCTCCCCGGCCCACGCTGAAGACGTGGCTGATGGCCGTGCGTCCGAAGACGCTGACGGCGGGCGCGGTGCCGGTGCTGGTGGCCACGGCGCTCGCGTACGGTGAAGGCGTCGGCCGCTGGCTGCCCGCGCTCGCGGCGCTCGTGGGCGCGGTGCTGATTCAAATCGGCACCAACTTCATCAACGACTACTACGACTTCAAGAAGGGCGCGGACACGGAAGAGCGCCTGGGCCCGAAGCGCGTGACGCAGAGCGGGCTCATCGCGCCGGCCACGGTGCTGCTGGGCGGGCTCACGTGCTTCGCGCTGGCGACGCTGGTGGGCGTGTACCTGGTCTGGGTGGGCGGTTGGCCCATCGTGGCCATTGGCGTCATGTCGCTGCTGTGCGGCTATGCGTACACGGGCGGCCCGTACCCGTTGGGCTACCACGGGCTGGGCGACCTGTTCGTGCTGATCTTCTTCGGCATCGTCGCGGTGACGGGCACGTACTACGTGCAGGCCGGTGTGGTGGGCCCCGCGGCGTGGTGGGCGTCGGTGCCGGTGGGCGCCATCGGCACGTGCCTCATCGTGGTGAACAACCAGCGCGACGCGAGCACGGACGTGAAGGCCGGCAAGCGCACGGTGGTGGTCCGCTTCGGCGCGGGCTTTGGCCGGGCGGAGTACGTGCTGCTGCTGGTGGCCTCGTACGCCACGCCGTTCGTGTTGTTCGCCAAGGGCCTGGCGAGCGCCTGGGTGTTCCTGCCGCTCCTGAGCCTGCCGCTGTTGGTGACGCCCCTGAAGCTGATGTTGAAGTCGGAAGGGGCCGCGCTCAACCCCGCGCTGGGGGCCACGGCGAAGTTGCAACTCGTCTTCGGATTGTTGTTCGCGCTGGGCCTGTTCCTGCGCTGAGGGAACGCCATGCGCATCACCGAAGCGACGCTCGTCCCCCTGCGACTCACGCTGGCCCGTCCCCTGAAAACGGCGAAGGGGACCTACGCCACGCGCGACGGTTTCATCGTGCGGCTGAAGGACGAGGACGGCCACGTGGGGCAGGGCGAGGCGATGCCCCTGCCAGAGTTCGGCACGGAGTCCCTGGCCACCACGCATCAGGTGCTGCGCGGATGGCTGGATGCCCTCCAGGGCCAGTCGTTGGATGACAGCATCGAAGGCATCGAGGCGACCCTCGTGCCCTCGCCCAGCGACGAGTTGCGCTCCCTGGGTGTGCGGATCCGTTCGGGAGAGGTGGAGGAGCACGCTCCCGCGGCGCAGCACGGCCTGGAGCTGGCGCTGTTGGATCTGCTGGCCCAGCGCAAGGGCGTGCCCCTGTGCTGGCTCCTCGCGGAGGAGGCGCGGCCGGAGGTGCTGGTGAACGCGCTGCTGGGTGCGGAGGATCCGAAGGCACTGGCCCAGGAGGCACGCGAGGCCGTGGCGGAGGGCTTCCAGACGCTGAAGGTGAAGGTGGCCGGCCGCCCGCTGGACGCGGATGAAGCACGCGTCAAGGCGGTCCGCGAAGCGGTGGGGCCCCGGATCCGCCTGCGGCTGGACGCGAACGGCGGGTGGAACGAGCCCGAGGCCAACCGCGCCCTGGATCGCCTGGGCTGGTACGAACTGGAGCTGGTGGAACAGCCCACGCCGCCGGAGGATCTCCAGGCGCTGTGGCGGGTACAGCGCCGAGCGCCGTGCATCATCGGCGCGGACGAAACGCTCGCCACGCCCGCGGCCGTCCGCGCGCTCCTCACGATGGACCTGGGAGGCGGGCCGGTGGTGGGCGCGGTGGTGATCAAGCCGATGGTGCTCGGAGGGCTGTTGCCCTCAATGGTCGTGGCGCTGCGCGCGGCCCGGCTGGGCATGCACGCCTACGTCACCAGCTCCATCGATGGCGTGGTGGCCCGGGCCGGTGCTGCGCATCTGGCCTCCGCGCTGCCGTCGGGGGAGCTGGCCTCCGGGCTCGCGGTGGGGAGGCTCTTCGCGGACGAGCCGCTCGACCATCCCTATCGACCGGAGCACGGCCTCATCCGCCTGCGCGATGTGCCGGGCCTGGGGCTGACGCCGGAGCTGCTCGGAGTTCCCTGACGATGTGCTTCGGCTGCCGCCTTCGCGAAGGCGCTCGGCGGCCCGCGACAACGGTGGCGGGCCGGACCTGGACCTTCGGAGCCACCTGACGATGCGAGTCACCTGTCCCATTTACGAAGGCGCGCAGCGGCACCCGGAAGCGGAAGCCCTGCGCTTCGCGGGCCAGACCTGGACCTTCCGCGCGCTGGATGCGGAGGTGGCGCGCTGGACCTCGGCACTGGAGTCTCGGGGGGTAGGGCAGGGCGATCGCGTGGCGGTGCTGTCCACCAGCCACCCCGTGGTGACGTTCCTCTTCTGGGCCCTGGGCCGCGCGGGCGCCGTGTTCGCGCCGCTCAACGCAAGGCTCACGAGCGCGGAGCTGCAACCCCTGGCGGATGCCGTCGCGCCCCGACTCACGCTGGCGCTTGAATCCCTGCGCGACCGACTCCCCGGCGCGGAAGTGCTGGAGTCCTTCCCCGCGAACACGGCCCCTGCGCCCGCGCTCGTCCGGACCTGGGAGGAGGACCTGCCCCGCGTCATCCTCTTCACCAGCGGCACGACGGGCCGTCCGAAGGGCGCCGTGCTCACGGAGGGCGCCTTCCGTGCCTCCTGCCGGGCCTCCGCCGCGAACCTGGGCGCGCATCCCTCACCTCGCTGGCTGGGCACGCTGCCGCTGTTCCACGTCGGTGGGCTCGCCATGCTCACGCGCACCGCCTACGAAGGCGGCTGCCTGCTCCTGCACGAGCGCTTCGACGCGGAAGCCGTCAACCGCGCCATCGACACCGAAGGCGCCTCGCACGCGAGCTTCGTCGCCACCACGCTGGAGCGGGTGCTGGACGCGCGAGCGGACCGGAGGCTGCCGGACACCTTCCGGTGCGCGCTGATTGGAGGCGGTCCCGTGCCCACGGCCCTCCTCACCCGGGCCCGCGCCGCCGGACTGAAAGCCCTCCAGACCTACGGCCTCACCGAAGCGTGCTCCCAGGTCACCACGGAGCGTCCCGACGAGGCGGATGGCCGCACCGCGGGCCCGCCGCTGCCGGGCCTGGAGGTGCGCATCGTCGGAACGGACGGCGCGCCGCTCGACGCAGGCCAGGAAGGCGACGTGGAGGTGCGGGGCCCCACGCGCATGTCCGGCTACTGGAACCAGGCCGAAGCCACGAACGACGCCCTCCACGATGGCTGGTTGCGAACCCGGGATGTGGGCGTCCTCGATGCGCGAGGCCGCCTCACGCTCCTGTCGCGCCGCACGGACCTCATCGTGCGCGGGGGAGAGAATCTCTACCCGGCGGAAATCGAAGCCGTGCTCGCCAACCACCCGGCCATCGCGGAGTCCGCGGTCGTCGGCGTGCCGGAGCCCCACTGGGGCGAAGTCCCCGTGGCCTTCGTCGTCCTGCGCCCCGGTCACGCACTGCCCGACGACCTGGACGCGTGGTGCCGCCAGTCGCTCGCGCGCTTCAAGGTCCCCACCCGCTTCGTGCCCATCGAAACACTGCCGCGCAATGCGATGAGCAAGGTGGAGCGCCCCGTCCTCCGCCGCCAGGCGATGTATCAGTCGGTGTATTAATCGGGGTCATGAAACACCCGCACAACCAGTCACGTGGGGTTCGCGAGACTCGCTAAGTGAACCTGTGAGGTCGGGATAGAGTCATCCGCCGTGGGGGGAACTCCTGGGAGGGAGCTCACGGTGAGCAACACGGCGGAAGCAGTGAAGTCAGCAGGGCAGTCTGGAGTCGTTGGACCCGAAGCGCACGGCATCAGGGCCCCCGGCGCGATGAAGTGCCCCCATCTGGGCGCCCAGTACAATCCGTTCTCGGGGCCTCACGTCGAGGATCCGCATCCGTTCTACGCGGAGCTCAGACGGGACGCGCCTGTCAGCTTCAACCCCACGTTGGGGATGTGGCTGATCAGTCGCTACGAAGACATCTGTCAGGTGTTGAAGGACCCGACACGCTACTCGTCGGCGGACATGGGCAACGTGGGGTCGGTGATCGCCCCGGAGACCCAGGCGGTGCTCGCCGAGGGCTACCCCCTGGCGGACAGCCTGTTGAACTCGGATCCCCCCACGCACACCCGTCTGCGCAAGCTGATGGGGCGGGGCTTCTCCTCGCAGCGCATCGCCGCGCAGGAGCGGCCCATCCGCGCTGTCGCGCAGGAACTCGTGGACGCGTTCGTGCACCAGGGGAGGGCGGACCTGGTGACGCAACTGGCGTATCCGCTGCCCGTCCGGGTCATCCTGGGCATGGTGGGCGTGCCCAAGGAGGACATGGCCGACATCAAGCACTGGTGCGACGACTTCTTCCGGATGATCTTCACGCGCGTCCCGGCGGAAGAGCAGCCGCCGCTGGCGCGAAGCTGGGTCACCTTCCAGCACTACGTGGCCCGCCTCATCGCCGCCCGGCGCAGTGCGCCGACCGACGACCTGGTCAGCTACCTCGTCACCACCGACGCGGACGGCGAATCCCTCACGCTGCCGGAGCTCATCATCGCCATCGCCGGCAGCCTGCTGGCGGCGGGGCATGAGACGACCACCGCGTTGCTCGCCCAGTGCTGGAAGCAGGCCATGCTCCAGCCCGGCCTCTGGCAGCGGCTGCGCGAGGACCGCTCGCTGGTGCCGCACCTCATCGAGGAGACGCTGCGCTTCGACTCCGTGACGCACGGGATGATCCGCACCACCACGCAGGAGGTGCAACTGGCTGGCGTCGCGCTGCCCGCGGGCTCGCGACTGCTCCTGCTCTACGCGTCGGGGAGCCGGGATCCGGCGCTGCTGGCGGACGGGGATCGCTTCGACATCTCGCGCCACCACCCGTCACACCTGGGCTTCGGTCGGGGCATCCACTTCTGCCTCGGCGCGCCCCTGGCACGGCAGGAGGCGCTCATCGCGACCAACCTGCTGTTGGATCAACTGCCTGACATGCGGCTCGCGCCGAACCCGGACTTCGGGACGATGCAGAACCTGGCCATCCGCGCCATCCAGCACCTGCCGGTGGAGTGGACCCCCCGGAACGGCTGAGCCGCCCGGCGCTCCGGTCCCGCCCGTGGATGACACGGACGGGCCGGGGCGTCCCGGTGCTCAGCACTCCGAGGCGGGGTGGCCCCAGGGGTTGGTGCGCGGGTACTGGCGCAGCAGCGTGCAGAGGCGGTGCGCGGCGAGCATCGCGGCGGACTGCCGCGGCGGCTCGGCGTGCATCGCCGTCTGGCCCAACCGGGCCGCCTGCAGTGCCAGCGCGTGCTGCACTTCCGGAGACCAGCGCTTGAATTCGAGCCATTCCATGGGCCTGCTCCTCCTTGAAGGAGCCGCCATTGAACGCCCTCCAAACCCGGAAATCACGACGCCCCGCGTTGGCCCGGGGCGTTACTGACCTCCTGCTGACAGCCCTCTCAGGCTGGCGTGGGCCTGCCGACAGCCCCCTCAGGCGGGGGTGGGATTGGCGGGTCGGCCAATGAGCATCATCAGGCCGAAAGGGTTCCCTTCATTGGTGAGCCGGTCGATGTCCCAGATGTAGTCGTCGCTCAGGCCCTGGGTGAGCTCGCGCATCTCCTCGATGGAGTAGGTCCGCAGACAGGACACCACGCCGTCGAACGCCGCGGCGATGGGGATGAGGGGCATCAGATAGGTGAGCGCCAGCCGGTCCATGCGCACGGGCCGGATGAAGGGCGTCGTCAGGGGCACGTTGATCAGGGCCGCCGCCGTCATCGCGATGGCCGGCCCACGCCGCTCCACCAGCTCCATGATGGCGATGCCCCGGCGCTGGGCCACGGCATCCGCCAGCACCTTGCGCGCCGCTTCCGGCGGCAGGTGGTGGAACGAATTGCACATGATGCGGAAGCCCTTGTACGTGGCCGGCACCGCCGTCGCATCCACCGACGTCGACACGTAATCCACGCGGCCCGGGTGCGCCGCCTTCACCTTCTCGAACGCGGACACCTCCGGATACAGGTCCGTGAGGAGCGCTGTCGCAGTGTATTTTTCCTGCGACTCAAGCATCTCCAACAGCTTCGGCACCGGCCCCGCGCTGCCCGACGCCATGTCCAGGAGCTGCGTCTCACCCATCGCCGCCATCGCGCCCTTGAGCCGCCGCACGAACTCCACGTAGCGGTCGTCCGAAAGGCTCCACACGTACGCGAGGAAGTCCGTCACGCCGCGGCGCAGGACCTTGGGGAACCAGGGCTGATCCTCTAGCTCGAAAAGTTGCAGTCTGGGCATAATCGCTGGGCGCTCCAAGGGGCTCAGGGGGAGACGGCCCCGCAACTGTCGCCCACTCTGGCGCGACACACAAGAGGCGCCGTCTGGGTGTATCAGCGCACATCCGCCTTCCTCGAAATCAAAACAAGACACAGAATTCCTACGGCCACCGCGCAACTTTCAATCTTCACAGGAAAAAAGGCCCGCACGCCGAGGGGAAAACGGTCGCACGCGCTGATGCATGGGCAGACATGCAAGGTTTTCGGGGGGGTGCGTTTTAAATATAGGTGGAAGTACTGAGGTCCCCGGCGCCGCTGGCCGGGTGTTGAACCACCCGGGTCGCGTTGAAACATCGACGTCCGTGTGGGGTTGCAAGGGTTTGGCGGTATCCTTAACTACGACCGAGGGGGGCTTCGGTCGCTAGGCCGCACGGTTGAATGGATCAGCTCGCACACAACGGGAGGGGAGTAATGGCTCCGGAATCTGTTGATGTGATCGTTGTCGGAAGCGGCCCGGTGGGTGCCATGGCGGCGAACCTGCTCGGGCAGCACGGCCTGCGCATCGTGGTCATCGAGAAGGAGACGGTCCCTCACACCCAGTCGCGAGCGATCAACGCGGACGACGAAGCGCAGCGAATCTTCCAGGCCGCCGGACTCACGGGCGAACTGGGGCCGGGCTTCCACCCGTGCTTGAAGATGACGTACGTCGACGACGAGATGCGGGTGTTGGCGGAGGTGGACTTCACCAAGGTGGAGCGTCCCAACGGGCACGCCATCGGTTCGCTCTTCAGCCAGCCGCGCCTGGAGGCGTCCCTGACGCGCGGCATGGCGCGCTTCCCGAACGTGGCGCTGTGGCGCGGCCACGAAGTCGAATCCTTCATGCAGGACGAGGACGGCGTGTCGGTGCGCGTGAAGGAGGCGGCCACGGGCCGCACCCTGACGGTGCGGGCGCGCTACCTGCTGGCCTGCGACGGCGCCAAGAGCGGCATCCGTCGTCGGCTGGGCCTCAAGCTGGAAGGCACCACGGCGCTCGCGCACGCGCTGGCCATCACGGTGGAGACGCAGTCGTCGGCGCCGGACTTCACCTACTACCCCTGCGGTCCGCAGCGCGTGGGCATCGTGACGCGCACCGCGCACGACGAGATGCGCTTTGACACGGTGGTGCGGCCCGAGCAGGACCTGGAGCACGTGCGCAGCGCTGAATACGTGCGCGGCATCATCGCCCCGTACATCGACCCGGACTCGGTGCGGGTGAAGAGCGTCAACCTGTACGCCTACCACAGCCGCATGGCGGAGAAGTGGCGGGTGGGCCGCGTGTTCCTGCTCGGGGACGCGGCGCACCTCATGCCGCCCTTCCTGGGCCAGGGCGTGTGCTCCGGTCTGCGCGACGCGGCGAACCTCTCCTGGAAGATCGCCCACGTGCTCAACGGCGCCGCGGACGCGGCGCTGCTGGACACCTACGAGGTGGAGCGCCGGCCGCACGCGGCGGAGATGATGCGGATGTCGGACGCGCTCGGGTCGATGCTGTCCTCGGGCGGCCCGCTCATGGCCCGCGCTCGCAACGCCTTCATCAAGCTGCTGTACCGGATGCCCGTCACCGGGCCGTTCATCCGCGAGTACAAGATGAAGCCGAACCTCTTCCACGCGGAAGGGTTCCTCTTCGGAGGCAAGCGCGGCAAGGCCAAGACGGCCGGGGAGGGTGCCTACTTCCCGCAGCCGCGCGTGGAGCACGGTGAAGAGGGGGAGCGCCCGCTCGACGACGTCATCGGGCAGCGCTTCGCGGTGCTGACGCGGCCGGGTGCGCCCGCCGACGTGCAGCAGGCCGCCAAGGCCCTGGCGGAGGACATCGGTGGCGTCTGGTTGTCGGTGGCGCCCGCGGCGCGCTCCGGCGCGGGGCGCGCGGGAGAAGTGGTGGACCTGGAGGGCAAGCTGGGCGAGTGGTTCGCTCAGCACGCGTCCGACCTGGTCGTCCTGCGGCCGGACCGCTACGTCTACGCGGCCACGAACCGCGCGGGCGTCGAACAGGTCCGCGCCGCGCTGAAGCAGGACGTCCGGCCCTTCAGCCGTCGGGGCAGCCGGGTTTCGCGTCGCATCGCGTCCATCGGCGCCTGAGCGTGGAATCCGGACCGGGTCCAGCCCGGTCATGAAGCAGGGAGCATCTGACGGGCGTCGGCGGCCTTCGTGGCACCGGCGCCCATCGGCGTTTCAGCGGGGACTTCAGGCCGTGGGGGCCTGGAGCATCCGCTTCGCCTTCTCCATGCAGTCGCCGTAGAAGCGCAGGTAGATGTCCAGCGCGCGTGCGCCCGTCTTGCCAATCGTCACGGCGTGCTCGGGCTTCTGGCTGAGCAGCTTGTTGAGCATGACCTCGTTGAGGGCGGTGTGGCCCACGTCGAGCTCCACGTGCTCCTTGATGAACGTCAGCGAGTTCATCACTTCCTCCCCGAGCACGCGCTTGCACTGCTCGATGAGGCGGGGCGCGAACACCACCGACAGGTTCTCGATCTCATACTCGATGGCGACCTGCGCGCCCGGCATGGCACCGTTGATGGTGTCCTCGTGGATCTGCCGGTACTCCTGCATGGCCGGCGTGGGGGCCTGGGCGAGCAACTGCTCCGCGTCCAGCTTGGGCATGCGGCGCGCGTTCCACCCGGCCACCAGGCTCTTGGTGTCCGCCACCATCATCAGGTGGTGACCGGCCTCGTGCTTGGCGTGGGAGATGAGCTGCCGGCCGACCTCTTCCAGGCCGGAGACCTTCGTACAGGCCTCACCGGCGCGGCGGATCCACCCGTCCACGGGCTCCGTCATGTACACGCCCAGGGCACACAGTTGGATGAGGAACCCTTCCAGCAGGGCGGGATCCACCTTCTCGTCCAGCAGCGTCGTCACGTGGGGGCCGGACGCGAGCACGTGGCGGACATCGGAGACGTGGGGGAGGTACTGGGTATCGACGAGGGGCTTGCTCATGGGGACAGTCCTCAACGGGAGTGGGCACCGCGGCGCCCGATGGTGAGTTCACTGATGTGCTCCAGGAAGTCCGGAACGAGCTTCGAGGAGATGATCCACATGTACGGATCCGGTCCGTCATGGAGGCCGCACTCCTGCACGTAGCTGCCGCCTTCGTCCTCGCGCAGGAAGAGGAAGGAGGGGCGGCGGCGCGCCAGGTACCAGTGCCGGGCCGCATCCATCAGGGCGGAGAAGGCGCGCGTCCCGTCCTCGACGAGCGAGAACATGCGCGTGTTGTCGAGCAGGCGGAAGAGGTTCGCGCCCAACTGACCCAGCTCCATCACGGCGGCGGCGTAGGGGATGCCGTGGCGGCGGGCCACGAGGATGGAGCGCTCGCGCTCCATGCCGAAGCTCTTCCACTTCTGCGTGACGGGCGTCATGTCCAGCCGGTCCCGCGTCAGATCCAACGACTCCACGTAGCAGGTGGGGAACTTGCGGGCGATGGTCGCGGCCAGCAGGCTCAACTCACCGGCGGTGGCGGGGCCCACCTCGAACTCGCGGTGATCACGGCCGCTCAGCTCGTGGCTGAACGCCTTCATCTTCTGGATCTTCCGGGTGAAGGCCAGGCCCGCGCCCGTCTCCATCTGGCGCTCCGCGTAGCGCACGTGCGCCTTGGCGATCCACGGGTTGAGGGCCTCCACGTAGGCAATCACCCAGTGGAAGTCCGGGTCGCTTTGCGGGTGCTCGAAGGTGCGCAGGTAGATGTCGCGCATGATCTGCCCCGCCTCCTGCACCCCCGGAGGCGGCTTGCCCGGCCGCTTCGCCACCTGGTGGCCCAGCCACGCGTGACGGTACGGCTTGGTGAAGGACAGCGTCGCCTCGATGCCGCGCTCGGACGGCCACACCGCCTGGCAGAACAACTGCGGCACTTCCGCGGCGCGCTTGGCGAGCGAAGCGAAGTTGAGCTTCAGCTCCTCGAACTCCTCCGGGGAGCTGCCGCCCAGGCTGAAGAAGCCGGAGCGGTTGAACAGGTCCCAGAGCTGATCCACCAGGCCTTCGCTGGTGCGCGTGGCGGGGGACATCGTCTGCGACACGAAGCGCACCCAGCGCGCCTCGTCGGACGAATAGGGCAGCACGCTCAGGCCGCACAGCACGCTTCCATCGGCGCGCACGCCACTGACGTAGCGGATCTCCCCGCGCACGCTGACCATCTGCCCGTCGCCCAGCTCCAGCTCGATGAGGGGCGGCAGGAGGCCGGGGAACATCAGGTCCTGCGGCTGGCAGCGCACGCACAGACCTGAGAAGGACAGGTCCAGCACCTCGCGGCGCAGCAGGCCCTGTTCGCGCCACAGCGGGTGGTGGAAGCGGGCGCGGATGCCGTCGGGGGCGGGCACGCGGCGGTGCCAGCGGTGCCGGATGCGGAACAACTGGGCGGGCAGGGTGGTGAAGAGGCGGTCGCCCTCGCCACGGCCCGTCTCGGCGCGCATGCGGTACGCGGAGTTGTAGCCGATGACGTCGATGTCGTACGCCGGGTCGCCCCAGTCCGGGGTGGACTCCTCGGTGCGCCACTCCAGTTGGCCGGTGGCGGCGTGGAAGCGCTCCAGCACCATGCGCACCACGCGGCCCTGGCGGCGCAGCACGCCCTTGTTCCCGGACGCGCAGATGGCGGAGAAGATGGAGCGGATCCGCTCCGGATCCACGATGGTGTCCTGCACGGGCAGCGCGGACGCGGCAGGCTCCGCCACGCCCCGGCGCAGTGCGTCCGCGAGGAACGCCAGGATCTCCCGGCCCTGCTCCACCGTCACACCCACCAGTTGAAGGCCCACCGGCGCGTGCGGCACGTCCGCGTCCGTGTGGATGAAGGCGCCATTGAGCGGCCCGATGGTGAGGCCATTGAAGGACAGGTACACCGGGAAGGTCCGCGCCTCGGACGTGTCGACCTGGGGCACCCGGGGCGCCACCCAGACCACCGTCGGGCTCAGCCGGGTCACTTCACCCAGCACCGCATCGGGGCTGCCCAGCGCGCAGGTGATGGCCGTGGGGCCGGTACCGTGCAGCGAGTAGCCCGAGTCGTCCAGGGCGGCTTCCGCGGGGGGAAGCGGAATCACGTTGCGCAGCGCATCGCCACTGCCGAACTCGATCGCATGCTGGAACTTCGCGGACGCCGGAATCCCTCCATCCATCGTCAGGACACCCCTTCTCCGGGCAGCGTCACCAGTCATGGTCGGCGATGTTGCGAGCACAACACTCCCTCCCTGATTCAGTGAACACGCTGACGGCTCTGGATTCTGTGACCGCATCATGGGGAGTTCGTCCGTAACAGTCAAATCGAATTTATGCACCTGGGCTGTTTTTCCGTCCCCTTGGATGACTCACCCAGGGTCAGAACCGACCAGGGCAGGGCACGGAAAATCCCAGAGCGAAATACGGGGTTCCCGAGGAGTAGTACGTACCCGGGAGGCACATCTTCACCGCCAAGATGGCGCATAACTGTAATGACTCCCAAACAGAAACCGAGAAACGAACACTGACGGACGGCCGTGCAATGGACGCCTGTCAGAGGCGGCCGGTATGGTCGGCGTTCCAGGTCAAGGGTGGGGAGACGCGTATGAGCGCAGCGCTCGAGACGAAGGGGTCACCGGGGGACGGGGTGCTCGTGTCGGGTGCTCTGGAATCGGTGGACCTGCCGGACGTCTTCCAGGTGGACGTGGCCGCCTCCGCGCGCGACGCGCTGGGACTGCTGGGCGCGACGCGGCGGCTGCATGGCGTGGAGGTGGCGCTGGAGCTGCCGGAGGATCCGGTGATGGCCCGGGTCAGCCGGCGCCGCCTGGAGCAGGTCTTCCTGTTGCTGATCGCCCACGCGGCGGACACGGCGACCCCCGAGGCCAGCACGGTGCGGGTGGTGGTGGATCCCCCGGACGACTTCGGGGATGTGGGCCCGCGCTTCCAGGTGGTGATGCCGGGGGTGGCCCTGTCCGAGCGGGAGGTGCGCTCGGTGGTGCTGTCCCCACTTCGTGTGGGCACCACGCATCGGCGGCTCGCGCGTGCGCGGGAGCTGGTGGACGCGATGGGGGGCGAGCTGTCGGTGGAGCGGCTGGAGACGGGAACCGGCGTGAGCATCCAGCTCCCCGCGCCCGGCCTCGCCAGCTTCTAGCCCGCGAATCCTGGGAAAAGCGGCCCAGCCTTTTTTCGGCCATTGGCTGCGATAAGCGCGGCGCACCACCGGTGCGTCCAAACCCGGTGCCGCGCGGCCAAACTCCTTGACGACCGGGGGCGGGTTCCAGAGTATCCGCCGCCTCTCAATACCCGGTCCTATTCAGGAGTTTGCGTTCATGGCGCCTCCCTCTGGCGAGAAGATCACCCTGCACAACGGCAAGCTGAACGTGCCGTCGAACCCGATCATCCCCTACATCGAGGGCGACGGCACCGGCCGCGACATCTGGAAGGCCTCGCAGGCCGTGTTCGACGCGGCGGTGGAGAAGGCGTACGGCGGCAAGAAGAAGATCTCCTGGTTCGAGGTCCTCGCCGGAGAGAAGTCCTTCAAGCAGGTCAACAACTGGCTGCCGGATGAGACGATCGAGGCGTTCCGCACGTACCTGGTCGGCATCAAGGGCCCGTTGACGACGCCGGTGGGCGGCGGCATCCGTTCGCTGAACGTGGCGCTGCGCCAGATGCTGGACCTGTACGTCTGCCTGCGGCCGGTGCGCTACTTCAAGGGCGTGCCCAGCCCGGTGAAGCAGCCGGAGAAGGTGGACATGGTCATCTTCCGTGAGAACACGGAAGACATCTACGCGGGCATCGAGTTCGAGGCCGGCACGGAGGCCGCCAAGAAGTTCCAGGCCTGGCTGCAGCAGGAGTTCCCCAAGGACGCGAAGAAGGTCCGCTTCCAGGACGACGTCGGCTTCGGCATCAAGCCCGTGTCCAAGGAAGGCACGGAGCGCCTCGTGCGCGCCGCCATCCAGTACGCGGTGGACCTGAAGCGCAAGAGCGTGACGATCGTCCACAAGGGCAACATCATGAAGTACACCGAAGGCGCCTTCCGCAAGTGGGGCTACGACCTCGCGGCGAAAGAGTTCGGTGACAAGGTCTACACCTGGGATCAGTGGGAGGCGACCAAGGCCGCCAAGGGCGAGGATGCCGCCAACGCCGAGCAGAAGGCGGCCGTGGGCGCGGGGAAGATCCTGGTCAAGGACTCCATCGCGGACATCACCCTGCAGCAGGTGCTGACCCGTCCGGACGAGTTCGACGTCATCGCCACGCTGAACCTCAACGGCGACTACCTGTCGGACGCGCTCGCGGCGCAGGTGGGCGGCATCGGCATCGCGCCGGGCGGCAACATCAACTACGTCAGCGGCCACGCCATCTTCGAGGCCACGCACGGCACGGCCCCCAAGTACGCGGACCTGGACAAGGTGAACCCGGGCTCGGTCATCCTCTCCGGTGAGATGATGCTGCGCCACCTGGGCTGGCACGAAGCGGCGGACCTGATCATCAAGGGCATGGACCGCGCCATCGCCGCGCGCACCGTGACGTACGACTTCGCGCGCCTGATGAAGCTGGAGTCGCAGGGCACCGTGACCGAGGTGAAGTGCTCGGAGTTCGGTCAGGCCATCATCAAGAACATGTAGTCCCCACCCGGCAAGCAAGAGGGCGAAACCATGGCGCACAAGAAGAAGAAGATCGGCCTCATCGGCGGCGGTCAGATCGGCGGCAACCTGGCCCTGCTGGCGGTCCAGAAGCAGCTCGGCGACGTCGTGCTCTACGACATCCCGGTGGCCGAAGGTCTGGTCAAGGGCAAGGCGCTGGACATCAACCAGTTGTCCGCGGTGGACGGCCTGGACTGTCGCGTCACCGGCTCCACGGACTGGAAGGACGTGGCGGGCTCGGACGTGATCATCATCACGGCCGGCGTGCCCCGCAAGCCGGGCATGACGCGCGAGGACCTGCTCGACGTCAACCTGAAGATCATGCGGGACGTGGCGGCCAACATCAAGCAGCACGCCCCCGGCGCCTTCGTGATCAACGTCGCGAACCCGCTGGACGCGATGGTGTACGCGCTCCACAAGATCGCCGGCCTGCCGGACAACATGGTCGTGGGCATGGCGGGCGTGCTGGACACCAGCCGCTTCAAGTGCTTCGTGGCGGAGGCCCTGGGCTCCTCCATCCGTGACGTGGAGGCGCTGGTGCTCGGCGGCCACGGCGACGACATGGTCCCGCTCGTGCGCCACAGCACCGTGGGCGGCGTGCCGCTCACCCAGCTCATCGCCAAGGACAAGCTGGACGCCATCATCGACCGCACCCGCAAGGGCGGCGCGGAGCTGGTGGGCCTGTACAAGACGGGCAGCGCCTACTTCGGGCCGGCCGCCTCCTCCATCGCCATGGCGGAGAGCTTCCTGTTCGATCGCAAGCGCGTCCTGCCGGCCGCGGCCATGCTCAAGGGCCAGTACGGCATCAGCGACTTCTTCTTCGGCGTCCCCGTGCAGATCGGCGCGGGCGGCGTGGAGAAGGTCATCACCGTGGAGCTGAACGACGCGGAGAAGGCCGAACTGAAGAAGTCCTACGAGTCGGTGAAGCAGACGGTCGAACTCGTCAAGCTGTAGCCTCTCCGCATCGGTCGGTCGGGCCCGCCGGAATGCTGCCGGCGGGCCGCCGCCTGATGCCGCGAATGATCCGGGCTTATCGTCCGGCGCACCGTCGTTGCGGCGGTATTTTTCCAAGTTAACTAGCGTGTAGGACTCGCACTGGATGGCTCGGGCGCGGGGAGGTGTCGCGAAGTGCGTTGGTGCGACCCACCGCAGGCAGGCCCGGCGTCTGGCAGTCAAGGAGACGATGATGGCGGCAGCAGCGCGATTCACGGTGGTGGGCGGCGGTCTCGCCGGGCTGATGACGACGATCAAGCTGGCGGAGGCGGGTCACCAGGTGGACGTGCTCTCGCTCGTCCCGGTCAAACGCTCGCATTCCGTCTGTGCCCAGGGCGGCATCAACGGCGCGGTCAACACGAAGGGTGAGGGTGACCACCCGGACATCCACGTGATGGACACGCTGCGCGGCGGCGACTTCCTCGCGGAGCAGGTCTCCGTGAAGGGCATGTGCTACGCGGCGCCTGGCATCATCTACCTTCTGGACCGCATGGGCGTGACGTTCAACCGCACGCCGGAAGGCCTGCTGGACTTCCGCCGCTTCGGCGGCACCCTGCACAACCGCACCGCCTTCGCGGGCGCCACCACCGGCCAGCAGCTCCTGTACGCGCTGGACGAGCAGGTGCGCCGCTATGAGGCGGAGGGCAAGGTCACCAAGTACGAGTACTGGGAGTGGCTGGGCACGGTGAAGGACGGCAATGGCCGCTGCATCGGCAGCGTGGCCATGGACCTGCGCACCATGGAGATCCGCACCTTCCCGGCGGAGGCCGTGTGCCTCGCCACGGGTGGTCCGGGCATCGTCTTCGGACGCTCCACCAACTCCATCATCAACACCGGCACCGCCGCGGGCCGCGCGTACATGGAAGGCGCGCTGTACGCCAACGGCGAGTTCATCCAGGTGCACCCGACCTCCATCCCGGGCGAGGACAAGCTGCGCCTGATGAGCGAGTCGGTGCGCGGCGAGGGCGGCCGCGTCTGGGTGCCGCGCAAGAAGGGCGACGTGCGCGCCCCCAAGGAGATCCCGGAGTCGGAGCGCTGGTACTTCCTGGAAGAGAAATACCCCAAGTACAAGAACCTGGTGCCGCGCGACGTCGCGACGCGCGAGATCTTCATGGTCTGCCGCGACCTGGGCATGGGCCTGGGCGGGCGCGACGGCGTGTACCTGGACGTGACGCACATCCCGGCCAAGACGCTGGACGCGAAGATCAAGGGCGTCATGGAGATCTACGAGAAGTTCGTCGGAGATGATCCGCGCCACACGCCGATGGTCATCTTCCCGGGCATGCACTACTCGATGGGCGGCCTGCACGTGTCCTTCGAGAAGGATTCCAAGACGAACACCCCGCTGGACGGCAGCCCGACGAACCAGACCACCCGCATCCCAGGCCTGTACGCGGCGGGCGAGGCGGACGGCGCCTTCCACGGCGCGAACCGCCTGGGCGCGAACTCGCTCCTGTCGTGCATCTATTCGGGCATGATCGGCGGCCCGGCGATGGCGTCCTTCGCCAAGTCGCAGGACGTCAGCGCGGCGGCGAGCCCGGAGAAGTACTTCAACGACGCGAAGAGCTACTGGGTGGACCGTTTCGCGACCATCAAGGCCATGAATGGCGCGGAGAACCCGTATCAGATCGCCAAGGAGCTGGGCGACGTGATGACGGAGAACTGCACCGTGGTGCGCTACAACGACCGCCTGAAGAAGACGGTGGAGAGCATCCGCGACCTGAAGGACCGCTGGAACCGCGTCAACGTGCTGGACACGGGCGTGGTCGCCAACCGGGCGCTGTCGTACACCAACCAGGTGTGGAACATGCTGGAGCTGGGCGAGGTCATCGCCACCAGCGCCCTCATGCGCGACGAGAGCCGCGGCGCCCACTACAAGCCGGACTTCTCCCTGCCGGAGCCCAAGACGAAGGATCCGCGTCAGGATCCGAGCTGGATGGAGCTGTGGCAGAAGCGCCACGACAAGTGGGCGAAGACGACGATCGCCAGCTACGCCTCCCAGGGCCCGGAGATCTCCTACCAGGACCTGCCGACGCCGGTGCTGGCTCCCGAGCCGCGCTGGTACGCATAGGCGGGGCGACTGTTTTTCGGACCCGCGCGCACCATGGCGCGGGAATCCGCTACCTGATTTGGCAGTGAAGGGAAGGGCTCGAGCACCATGGACACCGCACAGGCCAGCGCCGTCAGCACCCAGACCATCTCCTTCCGCATCTGGCGGCAGGATGATCCGAACCAGCCGGGCCACTTCGACGAGTTCAAGGTCCCCTATCGCAAGGGCGCCAACGTCATCTCCTGTCTGATGGAGATCCAGCGCAACCCCGTCACCTCCGACGGCAAGAAGGTCGCCCCGGTCATCTGGGACGCCGCCTGCCTCGAAGAGGTGTGTGGTAGCTGCGCGATGAACATCAACGGCCGGGTGCGCATGGCGTGCTCCGCGCTGGTGGACAAGCTGGAGCAGCCCATCACCCTGGAGCCGATGAAGAAGTTCCCGGTGGTGCGCGACCTCACCGTGGACCGCGAGCGCATGTTCGACGCGCTCAAGCGCGTGAAGGGTTGGATCCCCGTCGACGGCACGTACAACCTGGGCCCCGGCCCGCGCCAGTCGCAGAAGGACCACTCCGTGATGTACGTGCTGTCCACGTGCATCACCTGCGGTAGCTGCCTGGAGGCGTGCCCGCAGGTGACGGTGGACAACGACTTCATCGGCGCCGCCGCCATCAGTCAGGCCCGCCTGTTCAACATGAACCCCACGGGCAAGCTCAACGCGGAGGAGCGCACGCGCTCCCTCATGGGCCCCGGCGGCATCCAGGACTGCGGCAAGGCGCAGAACTGCGTGAAGGTCTGCCCGAAGGAGATCCCGCTGACGACCTCCATCGCGGTGATGAACCGCGAGGTCAGCAAGCTGATGATCAAGGACATCTTCTTCAAGGAAGAGGAGCAGAAGGCGTCGAGCGGTCCGGGGTAGTCCCTCCCGCACGCTTCTCGTGCCTCCTCGCGGCCCCGTGTCAGCGTCCCCTTCGAGGGCGCTGGGCGGGGCCGCGGTCGTTTCATCACCGGGGGAAGGGGGCCTGCCAGCCAGGCCTTCCACCCGGTGGGGGCTGGTGGGGCAGTGGGCTGAAGGCCCGCTCATCCACCCGGACACCGGGGGTTATGTCGGGGACGGGGCGTGTGTCCCGCGACGACGCTGGGGGCCAAACGGCCTTGCCAAGCGTCGCTTTCTGCGCAATGAGGGCCGGCGTTGACAGCCCCGATGGGGCCGTCCCCGTCTCCCCTCGTCCCACCCGGAGATTCGATGAAGATCCACGAGTACCAGGGCAAGGAACTCTTCCGGAAGTATGGCGTGCCCACGCCGCGCGGCATCCTCGCGCTCTCCCCCAACGAAGCGGAGGCCGCGGCGAAGACGCTGGCCACGCCGGTCGTCGTGGTGAAGTCGCAGATCCACGCGGGTGGCCGCGGCAAGGGCGGCGGCGTGAAGCTGGCCAAGAGCCCCGCGGAGGCCAAGGAGCTCGCCAGCCAGATGCTGGGCATGAAGCTCAAGACCATCCAGACCGGCCCGGAAGGGCAGACGGTCCACAAGGTCTACATCGAGGAAGGGCTCGCCATCGGCCAGGAGCTGTACCTGGGCGTGACGCTCGACCGCGCTTCCAGCCGTATCACCTTCATGGCGTCCCGCGAGGGCGGCGTGGAGATTGAAGAAGTGGCCGAGCACCACCCGGAGAAGATCCTCCGCGAGTCGGTGGATCCGGCGGTGGGCTTCCTGGACTTCCAGGGCCGCAAGCTGGCCTTCGGGCTGGGCCTGACGGGCCCCACGGTGAACAAGTTCGTGCAGTTCTGCTCCGCGCTCTACCGGATGTTCATGGAGACGGACGCGGCGCTCGTGGAGGTCAACCCGCTGGTCATCCTGAAGGATGGCGGCGTGGTGGCGCTCGACGCGAAGGTCACCTTCGACGAGAACGCGCTCTACCGGCACAAGGACCTGCTGGAGTACCGCGACGTCGCGGAAGAGGAGCCCCGCGAGACGCAGGCCAAGGAGTTCGACCTGGCCTACATCGCGCTGGACGGCAACATCGGCTGCATGGTGAACGGCGCCGGTCTGGCCATGGCCACCATGGACACCATCAAACTGGTGGGCGGTGCGCCGGCCAACTTCCTGGACGTGGGCGGTGGCGCGAACAAGGAGAAGGTGACGGCGGCCTTCAAGCTCATCCTCGCGGATCCCCAGGTCAAGGCGGTGCTCGTCAACATCTTCGGCGGCATCATGAAGTGCGACGTCATCGCCGAGGGCATCATCGCGGCGGCCAAGGAAGTGCAGCTCAAGATCCCGCTCGTCGTGCGGCTTGAGGGCACCAACGTGGAGAAGGGCAAGGACCTCCTCCGCAACTCCGGGCTCGCCATCACTCCCGCGGACAACCTGCGCCAGGCGGCTGAGAAGGCCGTGGCGGCGATCCAGTAGTCGTCGCGCACTCTTTCCTGAAGGAACGCCATGAGCATCCTCGTCAACGAGAATACGAAGGTCCTCGTCCAGGGCATCACCGGCTCGGCGGGCTCTTTCCACGCCAAGCAGATGTTGGAGTACGGGACGAAGCTGGTGGGCGGTGTCACGCCGGGCAAGGGCGGCACCGACTTCGAGGGCAAGGTCCCCGTGTTCAACTCGGTGGCTGACGCCGTGAAGCAGTCGGGCGCGAACACGTCCGTCATCTTCGTGCCGCCGCCCTTCGCCGCCGACTCCATCATGGAGGCCGCGGACGCGGGCATCTCCCTCATCATCACCATCACCGAGGGCATCCCCGTCAACGACATGATCCGCGCCAAGCGGTACCTGCAGGGCAAGTCGGTGCGCCTCATCGGCCCGAACTGCCCGGGTGTCATCACCCCCGGCGCGAAGTGCAAGATCGGCATCATGCCGGGCCACATCCACAAGCCGGGCCGCATCGGCGTGGTGTCGCGCTCCGGGACGCTGACCTATGAGGCCGTGCACCAGCTCACGCAGTTGGGCCTGGGCCAGTCCACGGCGGTGGGCATTGGCGGCGACCCCGTCAACGGCACCGACTTCGTGGACGTGCTGAAGCTCTTCAACGCGGATCCGGAGACGGACGCGGTGATCATGATTGGTGAGATCGGCGGCAGCGCCGAAGAGGCGGGCGCGGAGTACGTGGCCCGTGAGTTCACCAAGCCGATCGCCGGCTTCATCGCCGGTCAGTCCGCGCCCCCGGGCAAGCGCATGGGCCACGCGGGCGCCATCATCTCCGGCGGCAAGGGTACGGCCGGCGAGAAGATCAAGGCGATGGAGGCCGCGGGCATCCTGATGGCCGCCAGCCCCGCCGAGCTGGGCACCACGCTGCAGGAAGTCGTCAAGCGCGGCGCCCCCAAGAAGAACCGCTAAGCAGTCATCCCCGCGAAACCACACGAGGACTCAACGCCATGGCCATCGAGCGCACGCTTTCCATCATCAAGCCGGACGGGCTCAAGAAGCACGTGATCGGGAAGATCATCTCCCGCTTCGAGGAGAAGGGCCTGACGCCCGTCGCCATCCGCCTGCAGCAGTTGTCCCAGAAGGAAGCGGAAGGCTTCTACGCGGTCCACAGCGCCCGCGGCTTCTTCAAGGACCTGGTCGCCTTCATGATCTCCGGCCCGGTGGTCGTGATGGCGCTGGAGGGTGAGAACGCGGTCCTCGCCAACCGCGACCTCATGGGCGCCACGGATCCGAAGAAGGCCGAGAAGGGCACCATCCGCGCGGACTTCGCGGACAGCATCGACGCGAACACGGTGCATGGCTCGGACAGCCTGGAGAACGCGAAGAACGAGATCGCGTACTTCTTCCGCGAGACCGAGATCCAGAAGTACTAGTCGTCACGCTTCGTCCAGCCACCGCGCTGGGCAGGACTTGCGGCCCGGAGCCCACGCCCCTCGAAGGCGCAGGCCCGGGCCGTCGTCTTTTCTCGCGCCTGGTCGCCCGCTTGGACATCGCTTTCCATGGGCGGTATCCGGTTGCCCTCCCGGACGGTCCTTGCTACCGATAATGCAAGTCACTATCGGCAAGGAAGAACGTATGAGTGGTGGATCAGAGCGCGTGAATCGTCGGGGGCCGTTCCCGGTCAAGTTGCGGCTGCTGGAAGTGCTGCGGGTGACGCAACTGACGCCGCAAATGCTGCGGGTGACGCTGGGAGGCCCGGAGCTGGAGGGCTTCACCACGCCCGGCGCGGACGACCACGTGAAGGTGTTCTTCGCGGAGCCCGGCGCGAAGAAGCCGAACATGCCGGTGGTGGGCCCCCATGGCCTCAGCATGCCGGAGGGGCTCACGAAGCCCGCGTCGCGCGACTACACGCCGCGCCGGTTTGATCCGAAGGCGGGCGAGCTGGACATCGACTTCGTGCTGCACGGGGAAGGCCCCGCGTGCCAGTGGGCCGCCAACACGAAGCCGGGTGACTTCCTGGGCATTGGCGGTCCTCGCAGCACGCATGACGTGGCGGACGACTTCGACTGGTACCTGCTCGCGGGCGACCAGAGCGCGCTGCCGGCCATTGCCCGCCGCCTGGAGGAGCTGCCGGCGGGGAAGCGCGCGTTCGCCTTCATCGAGGTGTCCGACGCGTCGGAGGAGCAGCGCATCGACAGCCGGGCGGACCTGAAGCTCACCTGGCTGCACCGGGGAAGCGCGGAAGCGGGCACGACGAAGCACCTGGAGGAGGCGCTGCGGGCGTGGACCCAGCCCCCCGGGGAGGGCTTCGTGTTCGTAGCGGGCGAGGCCACGTCGCTCAAGCCCATCCGGGAACACCTGGTGGGCGAGCGCGGTCTCAACAAGGACTGGATGCGCGTGACGGGCTACTGGAAGCGCGGCGCCGCCGAGCATCACGATTCCAAGGGGTAGGCAGGGAAGGGGGCGTGCCCCTCCTTTGACTTGCCGTGCCTTGTTGTGGGAAGCACGCCCTGCTGCCTTCCGTTAGGCCTGACTGAACGATGTCCGAGTCCACCGCCACAGTCCTTCCCGTCACCGAGCCCCTGCCCGCGCCCACGCCGGCGAAGCTGGTCGACGTGGCCAGCTTGTCCAAGGAGAAGCTCGCCCTGTTCCTGAGCGAGCAACTGGGCGAGCGCGCCTTCCGCGCGGCCCAGCTCTACCGCTGGCTGCACCAGCGCGGGGCCACGACGTTCGATGAGATGACGGACCTGTCCAAGGGCCTGCGCGAGAAGCTCAAGGTCCAGGCGGAGATCGTCCCGCTGGTGAAGGACCTGGAGCAGCGCAGCGTCGACGGGACCATCAAGTACCGCTTCAAGACGCGCGACGGGCGCTTCATCGAATCCGTCTACATGCCGTCGGAGGACCGCAAGACGCTCTGCGTGTCCACCCAGGTGGGCTGCGCGATGGCGTGCACCTTCTGCATGACGGGCACGCTGGGGCTCAAGCGCAACCTCACGCCCGGGGAGATCGTCGCCCAGGTGCACGCGGTGAACCGCGAGGTGCGGCGCAACGAGTCCCTGGAGACGCTCCGTCCACTCACGAACCTGGTGTTCATGGGCATGGGCGAGCCGCTGCACAACTTCGAGAACCTCAAGACGGCGCTCGCCATCCTCCAGTCGCAGGATGGGCCCAACTTCAGCCACCGTCACATCACCGTCTCCACCGTGGGCCTGGTGCCCATGATCGAACGCTTCGGTCAGGAGACGGACGTCAAGCTGGCCATCTCGCTCAACGCCAGCACGGACGAGCAGCGCAGCAAGACGATGCCGGTCAACCGCAAGTGGAACATCGCGGCGTTGCTGGACGCGTGCCGCAAGTTCCCGCTGCGCCAGGGCCGGCGCATCACCTTCGAGTACGTGCTGCTCAAGGGCTTCAACGACACCGACGAGGACGCGCACCGGCTCCGGGAGCTGCTGCGGGACATCCCGGCGAAGGTGAACCTGATCCCGTACAACGAGAACCCCGGCCTGGGGTTCCAGACCACCGGCGAGGCCCGCGCGGAGGAGTTTCGCGCCATCCTCTCCGAGGCCCACGTCGCGGCCTACATCCGCAGGAACCGGGGCCGGGACATCGCCGGCGCCTGTGGCCAGCTCGCCAACCGGGGCGAAGCGACCGCGGAAGCCCCGACGTGACATAAGCACCCGAGCTTCCTTGACAATCCCGATGTAGGGGCGCTAAGAGCGCCCCCCTCCGCCTGTTACTGTTGAAGTCACCTGTTCGCTGGAGCGTTCCATGGCCGTTGTCCTCCGTCTTGCCCGCGCGGGCGCCAAGAAGATGCCGTACTACCACGTGGTTGCCACCGACTCGCGCAGCCCGCGCGACGGCAAGTTCCTGGAGCAGGTCGGCTCCTACGACCCCAACCACAGCCCCGCGAAGGTGCAGTTCAACGAGGAGCGTCTGGCCTACTGGATCAAGAGCGGCGCGGTGCCCTCGGAGACGGTCGCGGACCTGATCAAGACGGCGAAGAAGCAGGCCCCGGCGACCACCGCCTGAGCTCGCACCCGTCTGGACAAGACGTGGAGCCGCTGCTCACGTATCTGGCGAAGGCCCTGGTCGATCAACCGGACCAGGTCACCCTGCGCATCTCCGAGGCGGATGGCGGCCAGCTCTTCGAGCTGAAGGTCGCCCCCGAGGACGTCGGCAAGGTCATCGGTCGTGATGGGCGCACGGTGAACGCCCTCCGGACGCTGCTCAATGCCGCCGCCCAGAAGCTGGGCCAGAAGGTCCGCCTGGAGATTCTCGACGATCGGCGTGCCCCGGGTTCTCCCCTGGTGCCGCCTGCTCCGGACGCCGCGCGGTGAGCACTTCCACGTGTCTGGAGCTGGGCTATGTGGCCCGTGCGCACGGTCTGAAGGGCGAGGTGGCGGTCCGCAGCTTCGACCCTGCCTCGGAGACCCTGGGCACCGTCGATCGCGTCCGCCTGCGTCTGCGCTCCGGTGAGGAGCGGGAGATGGTGGTGGAGTCCTTCCGCGGCGCGAACAAGGAAGACCTGCTCGGCTTCGAAGGCGTGGAGACGCGCGTCGCCGCCGAGGCCCTGGTGGGCTCGAAGGTGTTCGTCTACCGCGAGGACCTGGAGCCGCCCGAGGAGGGTGAGTTCTTCCAGGGCGACCTCGTGGGGCTCGCCGCCGTGGACGAGCAGGGGGCTTCCCTGGGCACGGTGGAAGAGGTCTGGGCCACGGGTGAAGTTCCCAACCTGGTGATCCGTGCGAAGGGCCGTCCCGAACTGGTGGTGCCCTTCGCGGACGAGTTCGTTCCGTCGGTGGACATCGCCGCGGGGCGCATCGTGATCCGTCCTCCCGAATACCTGGAGGTCGAAGGGCGCGACGACGGAGACGCGGGGTGAGCTACCCCGTGGAGATCCTCACGCTGTTTCCGGGGATGCTGTCCGGCTATCTGGGCGCGAGCATCCTCGGCAAGGCGCAAGAGAAGGGGCTCTTCTCCGTCACGCTCACCGACGTGCGGGACTTCGCCGTGGGCAAGCACCACGTCACCGACGACTCGCCCTATGGCGGGGGCGCCGGCATGGTGATGAAGCCCGAACCGCTGGTGGCCGCCATCGAGGCCGCGCGCGCCCGCCTGCCCGGGGCGAAGGCGCTGCTCATGAGCCCCCGGGGCCCTGTCTTCACCCAGGCCACCGCGCGCGAGCTGGTGCGCCACGAGGGCGGGCTGATCCTGGTCTGCGGCCGGTATGAGGGCGTGGACGAACGGGTGATGCCGTTCCTGGATGGCGAGCTGTCCCTGGGAGACTTCGTCCTCACGGGCGGTGAGATCGCGGCGATGGCGGTGGTGGACGCCGTGACGCGACTGGTGCCGGGCGTGCTGGGCAACGAGGCGTCCTCGGTGGCGGAGAGCTTCGAGGAAGGCCTGCTCGAGTACCCGCACTACACCCGGCCGCCTGTCTTCCGGGGGGTCGAGGTCCCGGCCGTGCTCCAGTCCGGCGATCACGCCAGGATCGCGCGGTGGCGTCGTTGGAAGGCCATCAAGCTCACCCAGGCGAGGCGTCCCGATCTGTATTCGCGGCTGGAGTTTGGCAAGGCGGATCAGAAACTGCTCGCCAGGGGTGAGGAAGAGTTGTAACCCTGCGCGTCCTCGCGGAACCCTTCGAAGCGGGCTTGTCCGACACGGCAGTCTCTGCTAGTACGGCCCGCTCTTTCCACGCGTCCTACGCGTCAAGTTCCGCTTTTTGGAGTCGTCATGCGCCGCAGCCTCATTCAGCACGTCGAAAACAAGTTCCTGCGCCAGGACCTCACCCAGTTCCGTACGGGTGATTCCGTTCGCGTCCACTGGAAGGTCAAGGAAGGCGAGAAGGAGCGCGTGCAGGCCTTCGAGGGCGTGGTCATCCGCAAGACCAAGGGCACCAACCGCGCCACGTTCACCGTGCGCAAGATGTCCTTCGGCGTCGGCGTGGAGCGCATCTTCCCCATCCACAGCCCCCGCTACGAGAAGATCGAGGTCCTCACCCGCGGCGACGTGAACCGCAAGCGCCTCTTCTACCTCCGCGACCTGAAGGGCAAGGCCTCTCGCGTCGACGTGCAGGTCGATCCGGAGCGCGCCGCGAAGAAGGCCGCCAAGCTCGCTGCCGCCGCTGCCCAGGGCTAGTAGGTCCTGAGAAACCCTCTCGCGGCCTTCGTGGCCGCGTGCGAGAAGGAGCGTCCGTCACTGGACGCTCCTTTTTTCGTTCGGGCTAGACTGCACACGCCATGCACTTCGTCGAGGTTGCCATCCAAAACGTCCGCGGGTTTTCCCCCGCTGGCCGTTTCCCGTTGAAGACCGGGTACCTCATCCTCAAGCCGCCGACGGCGGATGTGTTGCCGCTGGCGGGCCTGTCGCTGTCGCTGCTGTTCTCGGATGGTCGGGGCGGTGACTCCAGCTTCGTGGGCTCGGGCGGGCGCTCCGGCAAGGCCGCGCTGACGTTCGTGGGCCAGGACGGGATGACGTACCGGGTGCTGCGCGAGCTGGGCGGTTCCGGTTCGCTGCACCGGCTCAATCCCACCACCAGCCAGCCGGAGCTGATGTCGTCGGACACGGCGGAGATCAACCAGTACCTGCGGGGCCAGGCGGGCCTGCCGCCGCGCACCACGTTCGAACAGGTGTACTGCCTCCAGTTGGTGATGCTGCCGTCCCGTCGGCCTCGCAAGGCGTCCGCCCAGGTGGCCGCAGCGAAGGCCTCCGGCAGCACGCCGTCCCTGGCGACGGCCAGCGCGGTGCGACCCGCGGAGGATCTCCAGGCCGCCGAGGCGAAGGTGAAGGCGCTGGAGAAGGAGATCGTCGTCTCCCGCGAGGTGGATCAGCTCCAGTTCAAGGTGGACGAACTGTCGTCGCTCATCTTCGAGGCGGACTCGAAGCTCCGGGGTGGCGAGGGTCTCAAGGAAGCCATCGTGGAGGCGGAGAAGGCCTGGCGCGCGGCGCCTTCTCCAGAGTCGCTGGGCCTGCCCCAGGACATCCTCACGCGCGTGAAGCGGCATCCGAAGGCGGTGGCGCGGCGGGATGAGGCGCTGGCTCGGCTGGAGACGGACCGCGACCCGGAGCTGGAGGACGCGGCGTTGAAGGTGCCGCCGCTCACCCAGAACCGCTACTTCTGGGGCGGCCTGGGGTCGGGCGCAC
>NZ_RAVZ01000096.1 GCF_003611635.1 Corallococcus terminator
GGGCGCGGGGGTGCCCTCCGGGAGCGCACCCTCCGTCAGCTCCGGGGGAATCGCCGGCAGCCGGATGACGAACGTGGTGCCTTCGCCCACCCTGCTCTGCACGCTGATGCTGCCGCCGTGGTTCTTCACGATGCGCTGGCAGATGGCGAGCCCCAGCCCCGTGCCCTTCTGCTTCGTCGTGAAGAAGGGCACGAAGATGTGCGGCTGCTGATCCAACGGGATGCCCGGGCCGTTGTCGGTGACGCGCACCTCCACGAACTCGCCGCCCGCGCTGCGGAAGTCGCCGAAGCGCTCCGGCTTCTCCGTGCGCACCGTGATGCAGCCCTTCTGTGAGCCCATCGCCTGCACCGCGTTCTGCACCAGGTTGATCAACACCTGCTTGAGCTGCTCCGCGTCGCCGTCCGCGCGCGGCAGCCGCAAGTCCAGCTCCACCGCCAGCTCCGCCGTGTCAGGCATGTCGTTCTGGATGAGCCGCATCGTGCGCGTCACCACCTCGTTGAGGTCGGTGGGCCCGAAGCTCTGCTTGAGCGGCCGCGAGTAGTCCAGGAACGCCGTCACCACGCCGTTGAGCCGGTTGACCTCCTCGACAATCACATCCAGGAACTCGCCGTCCTCGCCCGGCAGCTTCTTGGGGTCCAGGCACTGCGCCGCGCCCTTGATGGCACCCAGCGGGTTCCGGATTTCATGCGCCAGGCCCGCCGCCATCTCGCCCAGCGCCGCCAGGCGGTCGCGCTCGCGGATCTTCTCGTACAGCTTGGAGTTCTCCAGCACCGTCGCCATCCGCTCGGAGACCTCCAGGATGAGGGCGATCTCATCGGACGCGTACGCCTCCGGCACCCGCTCATCCCAGAGGTTCAGGAACCCGATGACCCGGTCATTCCCCATCAGGGGCACGCTGATGCCGGCCCGCATCTGGAGCAGCGCCGCACGCGTGTCGTTGAGCCGCTTCAGCTCATCGCGGAAGCGCTTGCCCTCCACCGCCTGCACCCGCATCACGGAGATGCGGCGCTCCACGTTCTCCAGCAGCACCGCCTTCTGGCCGCTCGCCACCGCGAACAGCACGCCGCGCGCGGCCGCCGTGTCCAACAGCGGCACCGGCAGGGGGCCTCGCGAGTCCAGCAGCCGGTAGCCGGGCCGGTCCTCCGCCATCAGGTACACCGACGCGTGCGTCACGCGCCCCGTCTCGTGCAGCGCGTCCAGCACCACGCGCGCCAGTTCGGAGATTTCGATGACCGCCGTCATCCGCACGCGCAGGGCGCCCAGCGTGCCCAGCAGGGCGAAGCGTTCGCGGAAGAAGATGCGCACCACCATCTCCTCCACCTTGGTGCGCAGTGGATCCAACAGGATGAGGATGACGAACGCGGCCACCACGGTGTTGAAGACGAACAGCGACGTGTTCTCATCCACCCATGCGGTGAGCACCGTGAAGACCGCGGCCAGGATGATGGCCAGCACCGTCTGCGAGGCGATCTTCCCCAACAGCTCGTGCAGGTCCATCAGCCGCAGCCGCAAGAGCGTCTGCGCGAGGAAGAACAGGTAGAGCGTCGCGAAGACGGGGCCCAGCGTGGGGAAGGGGATGTCGTAGCGGGAGAGGTAGTCCAGGCCGGAGAACAGCACCGCCGCGCCCGCGCCGATGGCCAGGTACGCCAGCCGGAACTGCTCGATGCGCGACTCCGTCGTCCGCACCCGGTGCACCAGCAGCGACACGGACGTGAACAGGGCTCCCAGCACCCAGGTCCCCATCGCCACACGCGCCCATGCTTTGTCCGCCAACGGCGTGACGGCGACGGTGAGCCCCAGCACGGCGGACAGGAGGGCGAGCCGCCGACCGACCAAATGGGTGCCTTTGCTGACCCCCAGGAATTCGAGGAAGAAGGCGACTGCCGCCCCGGGCACCAGGGAGACGACGAGCACCGTGGAGCCGAGTGCGATGCGCGACACCCAGGGGTAGTCCTGGGCGGGAAAGATGCTGTGGAAGAAGAGACTGAGGTAGTACCCGGCGACCGTCAGCGTGAAGACGGAGTAGAGGGTGAGCACCCGTGGACGCCCGGGGCGCAACAACATGGACACGCCCAGCGCCAGGCCGATGATGGAAGCAAGCAGTGCGCTCTGTGTGCGGATATCCATGTGCAGGCGGACAGTCTAACCTCTGACGGGGGCTGGAAATTTTCCATGTGTCCCCAGTTGTCCTCGGGCGTGCCCGAGCGCATCTCCCAGGGTCCCCGAGGCCCCCGCGAATGAAAGTCTCCCTCCAGCATCTCGCCCTCCTCGCCTCCGCGGCCCTCCTGTCCGCGCAGGCTCCCGTCCCCGCTCCGACGCCCCCGTCCGCCCCGACGCAGGCCGCCACGCCGGCCGTGACGCCAACGCCCGCGGTGACGCCGACGCCGGCCGTGGCCCCCGCGCAGGCTCCGGCCCCGACAGGGCTCGCGGGCGCGGCGTCCACGGACGACACGGATCAGGCGCCCACGACGCGCACGGACAGCGCGCCGTCAGAGGCGCAGCTCACGCCGCCGCCGGACGCGGACAAGGCCCCGTTGCCGGGGGGCTACGTGCAGGTGCTCAACCCGGCGTTCCCCGGCCTCGCGCCGCCGACGCCAGTGGTGCACCGGGGCCGGCGCTACGGGCTGGAGGACCTCACGCCCTACTTCGCCGAGGGCAAGAAGAAGGACGCGAAGGACGCGTTCGACAAGGGCCAGTACACCAAGGCGCGCACGCTCCTGGAGGGCGAGGGCGACAGCCCTCCGGTGCGCTACCTGCGCGCGCTGTCGGCGGTGCGTGCCGGAGATGACAAGGCTGCGGCGACGGAGATGGCGGCGCTGGCCAACGACTACCCGGCGCTGAAGGACCGCTGCCTCACGCACGCGGGCGTGGCGCTGGAGTCGCAGGGCCGGCTGGACGACGCGGCGGCCAGCTTCAAGCAGGTGCCGGCGGACTCTCGGATGTACGTGGACGCGCGCCTGGGACTGGCGCGCGTGCTGCGCAAGAAGAAGGACTACGACGGCGCCATGGAGGCGCTGACGCCGCTGACCCTGCGCGCGATGACGGGCTGGGGCCGCAACGTGGGCGCCGAGGCGCTCATCGCCACGGCGGACCTCGCGGTGGAGAAGAAGGACCGCGCCGCCGAACGCGCCGCGCTGTGGCGCCTGTGGGCGAGCCAGCCTTTGTCGCCCATCGTCAAGCAGGTGGAGAAGCGCCTGAAGGGGCAGACGCCGCCGCTGGACGCGAAGGTGGGCCGCGCGGAGGCGCTCATCGAAGCGCACCGCAACAAGCAGGGGCTGACCCTCCTGGAGCCGCTCTTGCCGTCGCTGAAGCTGCCGGACGCGCTGGCGTGCAAGGCGCACTTCGCCTTCGGCAAGGGGCAGCGCAAGGAGCGCCAGCACACGCGGGCCATCCAGGTGCTGACGCCCGTGGTGGAGCAGTGCAAGGACCGCGACCTGCTGGCGCGCGCGCTGTACGTGCTGGGCTCGTCGCGCTCCATCGTGGATCAGGCGCGCGGGACGGAGACGTACGAGCGGCTGGCGCGCGAGTTCCCGGACCACTCGTTCGCGGACGACGCGCTCTTCTACGCGGCGGACCTGTACGTGAAGACGTCCCGGCCCAAGGAGGCGATGGCGCGCCTGGACGAGCTGGCGCGGCTGTACCCCAAGGGCGACTTCCTGGGCGAGGCGCTGTTCAAGGCGTTCTGGGTGGCGCGCACGTCGAAGGCGGAGGACGGAGGCTTCTCCTTCCTGGACCGCATCGAGGCGCAGTTCGCCAACGCGGACGAGTCCTACGACGTGGAGCGCGCGCGGTACTGGCGGGCCCGCACGCTGGAGGAGCGCGGCAACATCCAGGGCGCCGCGGAGCTGATGGAGAAGCTCGCGGTGGAGCACCCGGCCACCTACTACGGGCTGATGGCTCGCTCGAAGCTGGGGGAGCTGGACAAGCCCCGGCTGGAGCGCGTGTCGCCGTCCATCTTCGAGGTGCCGGAGTCCGCCAGCCCCTGGCCGATGTTCGCCGGGCCCATGGGGGAGGATTCGCACTTCCGCGCGGGTGTGGAGCTGCTCCGGTTGGGCTTCCCGGACTCGGTGTCCTCGGAGCTGATGCTCGTCAACCGCTCCAGCCAGCCGCCGGAGTCCATGCGCCTGTTGGTGATGGTGCTGTCGCAGTCCGGGGATGCTCGGGCGGCGCACGCCATCGCGCGGCTCGCGCTGCGCAAGGACCTGAGCGGCCGCATCACCGCGCAGACTCGGCCGGTGTGGGAGGTGGCCTATCCCAACGCCTTCCGCGACCTCATCGAGAAGCACACCGTGCCCGCGGGCGTGGAGCCGGACCTGCTCCAGGCGCTGATGCGCGAGGAGAGCGCGTTGGACCCCAAGGCCCTCTCCTGGGCCGGCGCCATGGGCCTCACCCAGTTGATGCCGGCGACGGCGAAGGGCGTGGCGCGCGACCTGAAGGTGAAGAAGTTCACCGTGGAATCGCTGCTCCAGCCGGAGCTCAACATCCGCTTCGGCGCGCACTACCTGGGCGGGCTCATCAAACAGTTCAAGGGCCACACGCCCTACGCGGTGGGCAGCTACAACGCGGGCTCCGGCGCGGTGAACCGGTGGCGCTCGGCCAACCCCGACCTGGCGCTGGATGCGTGGGTGGAGGAGATCCCCATCGCGGAGACGCGCGGCTACATCAAGCGCGTGCTGCGCTCCTACAACACGTACCAGCTCCTCTACGGCCGCGTGCCCAAGGCGCCGGTGATGCCCAGCGCATCGCGTTAGATGTGTAATCCTGGCTGAATCCTGAATTCTGGGATTCTTCGTGGAGGGGGAGGGGCGGGCCGTGATTTCCTCGGCCGCCCATGAATCCACTTCCGAAGAGAGTCGGTCCCTTCGTCGTCCTGGCGGTGCTGCTGACGGGCCTGTGCTGGCCCGCCGTGGCCGCGGCACAGAGCTGGTCGCTGACGAAGGAGCAGCGCCAGGCGTTCCTGCGCTACTACGCGCCGCTCATCTTCAAGCGCGCGAACGCGAATGACGGCCGGCACGGCTACGACTGGCTGACGAACTTCGACTTCGACCAGGACGGGGACTTCTCCAACAACAAGCTGCACTGGAAGCAGATCCCCCAGTACGTGGACGCGTCGCGCGCGGGGCCGAGCGCCTTCGACCGCTGGCGCATCCGGCCGACGCTGTACACGTCGCTCATCGAATACATGGACGGGGGAAAGAACCTCGTCCTCGTGTATCACCTGTATCACGCGCTGGATAAGAACGCGGCGGGCGACTACCAGCTCCACGACTGGGAGCGGGTGGAGTTGCAGGTGAAGAACGTGGTGGGCAACCCGGGCAGCGGGGAGTCCGTGGCGTACGCGGTGGTGACGCAGCACAAGCGCAACGTGGTGCGCCGGCAGGGCAACACGGACCTCCAGTTCATGCAGACGCCGTCGGGCAGCCACCTGCTCATCTGGCAGGCGGAGTGGTCCGACAAGCTGCTGGCGGCGCACGGCCAGGAGCTGCGCTTCGTCACCGAGCCGTACTCCTTTTTCGCGGGCCGGATGGCGTCGGGCGGGAAGGCGGAGGCGGACGTGAACAACGACGACGGCCGCAAGAAGCTGCACATCGCGTTCGTGCCGGAGGACGACGCTGCGGCGGTGGCGGCGTTCAACGCACAGCCGGTGCGGTACGCGACGGCGGACGCGTTGGCCACCCGCTACGACAACGGGAGTACGGCCAACTGGCCCGCCGTGAAGCGGGTGACGTACGAGTTGCAGGACATCGCGGACATCCTGCCCACGCACTGGGAGCAGGGCGGCTACGCGACGCACTGGCTGCCCTCCGCGTCGGAGACCTTCCTGCTGGAGAGCCCCATCGTGAACGAGGCGGGACAGGCGGAGGTGAGCCCGGGCCTGCAGCGCTTCTTCACGAAGACGCGGGACATCGAGAATGAGGACGACCGCGAGGGCTACCCGTCGAAGAAGTGGTTCTTCGGCACGTTCGAGCTCAACGACAAGGCGTCGGACACGGGCGGCGGCGGGTCCAATGTCTTCCACGACAGGTCCTGGGCCGGCACGGTGGTGGACTCGCGAGGCCGGACGCGTGCGAGCGCCAGCGGGTACACGGCTTCACCGAATGCGTACTGGTGGCAGCACGACTACTTCGTGCACACGGGCGTGACGGACTCGTCGGACGGCGTGGAGCAGGGCTTCTGGCTGCCCGGGGCGTGGTACCTGCCGGAGAGCGGCGGGTTCGACGGACGCTGGGTGCAGTTGTTCGACGACCGTCCGGGCCAGGAATCCGGCGTCCGCTGAGACGCAGGGTGTGACATGGGCCTCCACGGCGGACCGGGAACGGCTACGGTCCCGGGCTTCTTGTCGTGGAGGCACACCCCTTGACGAATCCCTTGCTGGGGACGCACCTGTTCGCAGTCCCCGTGACGGCGCTCTACGCCGCGCTCAATGTCTTTCTGACGGTCGGGCTCGGCCTCAATGTCAGCCAGGTGCGCACCCGGCTCAAGGTGTTCCGGGGAGACGGAGGACACGCCAACCTGAGCGCCGCCATCCGCGCGCACGGAAACAACGTGGAGCACGTTCCCCTGGCCCTCATCCTGTTGCTGGTGGCCGAGCTGTGCGGCGGGAACTCGCTGGCGCTCCATGCATTCGGCGGCACGCTGCTCGTGGCTCGACTGGCGCATGCGTTCGGGATGCTCTCCGCCAGCCGTGTCCAGGCGGTGGGGGCGGTGCTGACCCTCATCGTGCAGCTCGGGCTCGCTGGGTACGTGCTCTGGCTGCGGCCCTGGGGCTGAGCCTTTCACTCGGAGCAAGGGCCGGGAGCGAAGAGGACCAAGAAGCGAGGCTCATGTCGCTGTCCGCTGCGCCTGGAATCAGGCGGTCGGGGTGGACGCAGGGCTGATAGGCTTGGGGTGCAGTCCTCATCCCCACTCGTTTGCGTGAAGGACAACACGCCATGAGCCACAGCGACGTTCCCGCCCCGAATCCACCTTCCGACCTCAACCGCACCGCCGTGGAAATCGCTCCCGAGACCTTCTGGGTCGGGAAGCGCGAGCCCGGCGGCATCTTCTTCGCCAACCCGTACCTGCGGCGCTTTCGCGGCACGGACGTGCGCACGAAGAAACCCTCCGAGTTCAACCTCCTCATCGACCCCGGGTCGAGCAGCGACTTCTCCACCATCCACACCAAGGTGGTGTCGCTGATTGGGGGCATGGACCGGCTGTCCGCGCTCTTCGTGAACCACCAGGACCCGGACGTGGGTTCGTCGGCGGCGATCATCTCCGCGCGCTACTCACCGCGCGCGAGCATCCTGTGCTCGGAGGACACGTGGCGGCTCATCGTCCACTTCAACCTGCCGCGCAACCGCTTCATCCCCACGGAGAAGTTCTCCACCGGGTTGAGCGTGCCCACGGGGCACAAGCTGCTGCCGGTGCCGTCGCCCTTCTGCCACTTCCGGGGCGCGGTGATGCTCTATGATCCGCAGACGCGGGTGCTCTTCACGGGGGACCTGTTCGGCGGCCTCACGGACTCCAAGGCGCAGGGCCTGTGGGCGGAGGAGTCCGACTGGACGGGCATCCGGGCGTTCCATCAGATCTACATGCCGGTGAATTCGGCGCTGGTGCGCGCGGTGGCGGCCATTCGCAAGCTGACGCCCGCAGTGGAGATGATCGCCCCGCAGCACGGCCGCGTCATCCGGGGCAAACTGGTGCAGCAGTTCCTGGAGCGCATGGAGCGGCTCCAGGTGGGCCTGGACATCATCGACGAGGCGCAGGACAAGACGTTCCTCCAGGCGTGGAACACGGTGGTGGACCGGGTGCTGGCGGTGGCGCGCGGCTACCTGGGTGATTCCGTGGAGGCCAAGCTCAACGCGAGCGACCAGTTGTCGGACACCGCCAGGTTCAATGGCAAGCGGCTGGAAGTGCACCGGATGGGCAAGTGGACCCTGGAGCACGTGGTGGATGTGCTCTGCCAGGGCGAGCCGCAGGAGATCGCAGGCCCCATCCTGGTGGAGGCCACCATCGCCGCCGCCGAGTACAACCTGCCCACGCCGCACCTCGACATCGAGGGCTCCGGCTCACCGGCTCCTGTCTCCCTGCTTGAATCCTGAGAGGGGAGGGGGCCTGGTGCGTTCGAAGGATGAGGACTCCGGGGGAGTGACGTACCTGAGCGCGGAGAAGCTGGACGCGCAGGGGTATCCACGGCCCGAGAGCACGCCGGTCTCGGACGGGATGGAGGCGACGTTGCGTCAGGTGACGCCGCCGATGTCCCCGATGGGCACGTTGATTCAGGGCGCGGTGACGCCGTCCTCGCCGGCTGCCCTGGGGCTCGTTCCAGGGCAGGTGGTGGCGGAGCGCTACAGGGTGGAGAAGTGGCTGGGCGTGGGAGGCACGTCCACGGTGTACCAAGCGCTGGACGTGAAGAAGGGGCAGCGCGTGGCACTCAAGGTGCTGGCGGTGCCTCACGCGGACGAGGCGATGGTGACGCGCTTCCGGCAGGAGGTGCAGCACGCGCAGGCGTTGGAGCACGTCAACATCTTGCATGTCTTCGACGTGGGCTGGGATGGGGCGCGGCACTACCTGACGGTGGAACTGCTGGAGGGCAGGGATCTGCGGCAGGTGTTGCTGGAGGGGCGTCCTTCGCTTGCCAGTGCGCTGCGCTGGCTGACGCACGCCACCGTGGCGCTGGAGCACGCGCACGCGAAAGGGGTGCTGCACCGGGATGTGAAGCCCGGGAACCTCTTCATCACGCGCACCGGGGTGCTGAAGCTGATGGACTTCGGGCTGGCCAAGAGCACGCACGTGATGGGCGCCACGGCGCAGGGGGCGACGCTGGGGACGCCGGAGTACATGGCGCCGGAGCAGGTGATGGGGACGGGAGTGTCTCCGGCCACGGACCTGTATGCGTTGGGGGTGGTGGCGTATGAGCTGTTCACGGGGCAGTTGCCGTTCCGCCATGCGCAGCCCGTGCCGCTGATGTTCCTGCATGTCCAGGAGGCGCCGGTGCCGCTCCGGACGCTGCGTGCGGACCTGCCGGAGTCCTTCGAACAGCTCGTGCTGCGATTGATGCAGAAGCGGCCCGAGGACCGTTTCCCCAGTGCGACGGCGCTGCGCGTCGAGCTTGCGAAACTGTGGCCGGAGGCGCTCAAGCCGGCTGGGTGAGTGCCTGCACGCTCGGCAGCAGACGCGCTTGGATGATATGGATGGGCGGTCTTTGGGGGATCCATCCATGACCGTCCGTTTCAATCACACTGTTGTTGCCGCGAAGGACAAGGTGCGCTCCGCGAACTTCCTCGCGGAGCTGTTGGGGCTCCCGGAGCCCCAGCCCTTCGGGCACTTCCTGGCGGTCAAACTGGACGATGGAGTGGCGCTCGACTACGCCCAGTCCGACGTCGACTTTCCCGGCCAGCACTACGCCTTCCTCGTGTCGGACGACGTGTTCGATTCGCTGATCGCCAAGATCCGTGAGCGTGGGATCCAGCACTGGGCCGACCCGCGTGGTCAGCGCTCCGGCGAGATCAACACCCATGACGGCGGCCGAGGCGTCTACTTCCAGGACCCCTCGGGACACTTCATGGAAGCGATTACTGTCCCCTATGGAGGGTGGTAAGGGGCGTAAAGACAGCAATCTGGAAATGCATTGCTCCAGCGCGCGTATGGAATTGGTTCGCTGGCTCGGAGCTTTTGGACCGGCTGATGGTCACGTGTCGGGCCGTGCTCCGGTTAGACTCCCCGCCCATGGGCGCTGCGTCGAAACCCCCGGAAGGGAAGAACGCGCTTCTGCGCAACCTTCCCTCCATCGAACAACTCCTGCGGCGGCCGTCGCTGGAGCCCCGGCTCGCGAACCTCCCCCACGCGCGCGCCGTCGCCGCCCTGCGGCTCGCCGTTGAACGCGTACGCGCCCGCCTGTTGAGCGGTGACGCGCGGCCCTTCGAGGACGCGGACGTGGAGGCCGCGCTCGCGTCCCTGGCCACGCCGAACCTGCGGCCGGTGCTCAACGCCACTGGCGTCGTGCTCCACACCAACCTGGGCCGCGCGCCGCTCGCCCCCGAAGCCGTGGAGCGCGTCGTCGCTGTCGCCCGGGGCTACTCCAACCTCGAATACGACCTGGACGAAGGCGAACGCGGCAGCCGCTATGCGCCCCTCGTGGGCCTCCTGCGCATGCTCACCGGCGCGGAAGACGCGATCGTGGTCAACAACTGCGCGGGCGCCGTGCTGCTCGTCCTCGCCGCGCTCGCCTCCGGCCGTGAGTGCGTCGTGTCTCGCGGCGAGCTCGTCGAAATCGGCGGTGGCTTCCGCATCCCGGACGTCATGCGCCAGTCCGGCACGAAGCTCGTGGAAGTCGGCACCACCAACCGCACCCGCCGCGCGGACTACGCCAACGCCCTGAGTCCCGACACCGGCCTCATCGTGAAGGTCCACCGCTCCAACTTCGCCCTCGTCGGCTTCACGGAAGAAGCGTCGCTCGCGGAACTCACCGAACTGGGACGTTCCCGCAACGTGCCCGTGTTCCAGGACCTGGGCTCCGGAGCGCTCGTGCCCCTGGTCGGGCCGGGTCTCACACTGGAGCCCACGGTGGGCCAGGCCATCAGCGCCGGGGCGGATGTGGTAGCGTTCTCTGGCGACAAGCTTCTGGGTGGACCGCAGGCCGGCGTCATCGTGGGCCGGAAGGACCTGCTCCAGCGCATCAAATCCCACCCGCTCACACGCGCGTTGCGTGTCGACAAGATGACGGTCGCCGCTTTGGAAGCGACGCTCGAGCTGTACCGGGATGGCCGCCCCGAAGCGGTTCCCGCGCAAAGCCTGCTCGTCCAGCAGCCAGAAGTATTGAGCGCCCGGGCTGATCGCTTGTTGGATTTACTCAAGGCGCACGGGGTCACCGCATGGGTGGTGTCCGTGGATGGACAGGTGGGCGGGGGGGCCATGCCGTTGGCCCGGTTGCCTTCCTACGCTTGCAGCCTCACCGTTGGAGCGCCGGAAGTATTCCTGGAACGTCTGCGCGGCGGCGAGGTGCCGGTTATTGGCAGGATCGCGGATGGCGAGGTGGTCCTCGACGTCCGATGTCTCTCTGAGGAGGACCTGGGTGTGGTCGCGCAATCCGTGGCGGCCGCCCGTTTGGGAAGCCAGCCATGATCAACAGCGCCGTGCTCGTGCTCAACCGGTACTATCAACCGGTTCATGTGACGTCGGTTAAACGGGCGTTCTCACTGCTGTATCAGGGCGTCGCGAAGGCCATCGACGCGCAGTACCGTCTGTACGAGTTCGCCGACTGGGCGGCCTTGAGTGCCACGCAGGACAGCATCACCACCATCGACCGCACCATCCGTGTGCCTCGCGTGCTCGTGCTCGGCGCGTATGACCACCTGCCCCGCGCCAAGGTGCGCTTCTCGCGCCTCAACATCTATGCGCGCGACAACGACACCTGCCAGTACTGCTCCAAGCAGCTTCCGCGCAGCGACCTGAACCTGGACCATGTGAATCCGCGCACCCAGGGCGGGAAGACCACCTGGGAGAACGTGGTGTGCTCCTGTGTCCCCTGCAACCTGAAGAAGGGCGGTCGAACACCGGAGCAGGCCGGGATGCGGCTGCTCAAGAAGCCCGTGCGCCCGCGCTGGACGCCGCTGTTCCGTGGCGCCATCCGCAAGGTCACCTACCGGGAGTGGCTGCCGTTCCTGCACCTGGCGGACATCTCGTACTGGAACGTCGAACTGCTCGACGAGTGACACCGACCGGCCCTCTGGTCGCCTGCCCCCCGACCCTCCGGGCGTCGGGGCGCGGGTGGGGCGTCGTACGGGGATGGGTCGTGAAATGGCGGGGTGTCGACTCGGGCGGTAGGACGGGTTTTGATGCGAGCCTTCGTGAAGCCCGCCCCTTTGTCTCCGCCGCCCGGATCCGCTCCCGCCTCGCTGGCCAGCGCGCCGGCGCGTCCCTTGAGTGCCGTGGAGCCTGACACCGTGGCTTCCTCGGGCCCGGCCGGACTGGCGCGTCGGGCCCGCTCCCGCCGGATCATCGCGGTGGGCGGCGGCAAGGGCGGCATCGGCAAGTCGATGGTGTCCGCGAACCTGGGCGTCGCGCTCGCGCAGGCCGGCCACAAGGTGCTGCTGGTGGACGCGGACCTGGGCGGCGCCAACCTGCACACGTGCCTGGGCGTCGGGCCTCCGGAGTCCACGCTGTCGGACTTCCTGCGGCGCGGGAAGGGGAGCCTGGAAGAGGTGATGGTCTCCACCGGCGTGCCGGGGCTGTCGCTCATCGCTGGCGCGCAGGACTCGCTGGACGCGGCGAACCTCAAGTACGCGCAGAAGCAGAAGCTCCTGCGCACGCTGCTCGCGCAGACCGCCGACTACCTCATCCTGGACCTGGGCGCGGGCACCAGCTTCAACACGCTGGACTTCTTCCTCCTCGCGGACCACGGCCTGCTGGTGGTGCTGCCGGAGCCCACGTCGGTGGAGAACGCGTACCGCTTCGTCAAGGCGGCCTTCTTCCGCAAGCTCCAGCAGGTGGAGGCGCAGTACGGCATCCAGGACCTCGTCGAGGGCGCGCTGTCTACCCGTGAGGGTGGGTTGCGCACGCTCCATGACGTGGTCGCGCAGGTGCGCAAGAAGGCCCCCTCGGACGCGGAGCGGCTGGAGCGGGAGCTGGCGTCGTTCCGGGTGCGGCTGGTGGTGAACCAGGCGCGCACCGATGCGGATGCCAACGTGGGGGCCGCGATGGTGGCCGCCTGGAAGAAGTTCTTTGGCATCGACATGGATGATCTGGGCGCGCTGCGGTACGACGATGAAGCGTGGCGAGCGGTGCGCAAGCGCAAGCCGGTGCTCATCGAGCGTCCCGACTCGCCCGTGTCCCTGGGTCTCCAGCGCATCGCCACGCGTCTGCTGTCGCTCGACGGCCTTTCCCCCGAGTCCGCAATCCCATGAAGCCCTTCGCGCAGCAGACCTACTACGAGATCCTGGAGGTCCCGCCCTCGGCGTCCGACGACGACATCCGCGCGGCCCATCAGCGCCTGATGGAGCTGTATTCGCCGGACTCCATCGCCGTGTACGCGCTGGGCGACCCGGATCAGGTGGATGCGCTGCGCGAGAAGATGACCGAAGCGATGGAGATGCTCACCGACGCGGATCTGCGGGTCGAGTACGACCGTTCGATCGGGCTGTCGACGGAGCGGCTCGCGAAGGCGACCGTGGCGGCGGGGGCCGTGGAGAAGGCGGACTCGGCTGCGCGGGTCGCGGAGGCCCTGGCCACCGCCGCCGCTGCGCTGGCGAAGGCCGCGGGCGCCGTGGATGCCGAAAGGGTGGAGGCGGAGTCGCGACTGAAGGCCGCCGCGTCCGTGAATGATGAGGAGGCCCCGCGCACGAGCGGGTCGCCCGGAAAGAGCGAGGAGCGGATGCGGGGTGAGGAGTCGAAGCGGCAGGAGGCCTCGGGGGAGGACGCGTCGGGCATGACCCCCGAGCCGGTGATGGTGGGGGGCGTGGCGGTGGTGGAGGCGTTCCGCGCCTCGTTCACCCGGAGCCTGTCGTTCGTCTACGTCCCCGCCGGTCCGCTGCGAGGGCAGGGCAGGGGTGTCCCCCGCGCGCCCCCGGCTTCCGTGGAGCCCCGTGGCCAGGCTTCGTCCGAAGCCGAGGCGCCCCAGACCCCGGGTGCCCTGTCCACGACGCCCGTTGAGTCCGCGCCCGTCGCCACGTCCCCGGACATCGGGGCGGGCCTTGTCGCCGTGGCCTCGATGCCTGTTGCCTCCGCTTCGGGGGACGTGGTCGTGACGCCCGTTGAGTCCGCGTCGCACCCTGCGGCTGCTTCGACGCCTGTTGCTCCTGTCGCGGGGGACCGTTCGGAGGCCGCGAAGACTTCGATGCCCGAGGCGACCCGTGCGGAGGACTCCGCCACTTCAGCGCCCGCAGCTTCGGATGTCGCCACGGCTTCAGTGCCCGTGGCTGCCAGTTCAGACCGCGCGGACGCCATGGCCTCCGCGCCGACTGCTTCCACGTCGGATCACGCGGATGTCGCCACGGCTTCGGCGCCTGAGGCCTCCACGTTGGGTCATGCTGCATCGGAACCTGCGGCCTCCACGTCGTCGGGGCACGAGGATGCCGCTTCGGCTTCGGCGCTTGTGGCTTCCTCGTTGGAGCGCACGGAGGCCCCGGTGACGCCTCCGAACGAGCCGAACCCCGGCACGCCCACCGAAGCCAGCGCCGCGCCTGCTTCGAGCGATTCCGCCCAGCCGGAAACCCCGTCCGCACCGGGCGTCGACAGCACGCCTGTCGCCGCTGCCCCGGCCTCGGGGGAGTCGGATCCGAACCCCGCCCCGGACGCTCGCGCTCCGAGCACGCCGGACGCGACCCCGGACGTCTCCTCCACCGCGCTGTCGCGGACCCCGGCCACCGGCGCCGCGCGTGCCGCCGTGCGTCCCCTCACCGCGCGCCCCATCGACGCGCGTCCCTCCGCGAACACCCGTCCTGTCCCCGGGTCCAAGACCCCCGTCACCCGGAAGCTCGGGGAAGCCCAGGTGCTCTCCCAGGACTCGGCCATCGCGACCGCGGAGTCCGCGCTGGCGCAGGTGGCCGCCCGGGTGCGCGACGCCCGCCCCCGGGGCGTGGACATCCCGGCGGACGCCGAGTTCAACGGCGAACTGCTGCGCCGCGTGCGCGAGGCCCGAAGCCTGTCCATCCAGCAGCTCGCCGACCGCACCCGTATCTCCGTGCGTCACCTGGAGAACGTGGAGGCGGACCGCTACACCGCGCTGCCTCCGCCGGTGTACCTGCGCGGCATCCTGATGAACCTCGCCCGCGAGCTGGGCCTGGACCCCCTGCGCGTGTCCAAGAGCTACCTGGGGCTGTTCTCCGAGAAACCCGCCAAGTCGGGCCGCTGACCGGAAGGGCGGCCCGTCGTCACGCCGCGCATCAGGAAAGTTGACTCGCAGGGGGTGGGTGCCTAAGTAATGGCACGATGACGGAAGAGGAAAAGGTCAAGGCGATGCGTCTGGCCCGCGCGATTGCCTCGGATATCTCGCTCTACAACGAGCAGAAGATCATCAAGGGCATCGAGCAGGACAACCTCTTCGAGGTCCTCAAGGAGGAGCTGGAGGAGGGGCGCGCTCTCTACAAGAGCCGCGTCAGCCAGGAGATCAGCACCCAGGCGAACTTCTTCGAGCGCGCCGTCAACGACATCGTGCTGCGCTCCAAGGCGCACGTGAAGTCGAAGATCTGGTAGTCACCCGCTCCGTGGCCTCACCCGACACGCGCGAGCACCTCGCCCTCCCCGAAGCCCGGGGAGAGCGCCTGGATCAGTACCTGGCCCGCGCGTTCCCGGACCTCACCCGCTCCCGCCTCCAGGGCCTCATCGCCGACGGCCACGTGCTGTCCGACGGCAAGCCCGGCAAGGTGGCCCAGCGCCTGCGCGGAGGGGAACGGCTCTCCGTCCACATCCCCGCGCCCGTCGCCGCCATCCCCCAGGCCGAAGCGCTGCCCCTCTCCTTGCTGCACGAGGACCGCGACCTCGTCGTCGTGGACAAGGCCGCCGGCATGGTGGTGCACCCCGGCGCGGGCCACGCCTCCGGCACGCTCGTCAACGCGCTCCTGCACCGCGTGAAGGACCTGGCCGGCGTGGGCGGCGAATTGCGCCCGGGCATCGTCCACCGGCTGGACAAGGACACCACCGGCTGCCTCGTCGTCGCCAAGCACGAGCAGGCCCTGGTGGCCCTCCAGAAGTCCTTCAAGACGCGCGAGGTCCAGAAGACGTACCTGGCGCTGGTGCACGGGGTGCCCCAGGCCGAGGGCCGCATCGAAACGCTCTACGGCCGCCACCCCATCCACCGCCAGCGCTTCACCGGCAAGGTGACGGAGGGCAAGACCGCCATCACCCTGTACCGCGTGCGCGAAGCCTTCGAAGGTGCCGCGCTGGTGGAGGTGGACCTGCTCACCGGCCGCACGCATCAGATCCGCGTGCACCTGGCCGAAGCCGGGCACCCGCTGCTCTGTGACGCGCTCTACGGCGCGGGCCGCAAGGCGAAGGGCGCGGTGGCCGAGGCCCAGGAGCTGCTGGGCCGTCAGGCGCTGCACGCGTGGCGCCTGGCCTTCGAACACCCGCGCACCCACAAGGCGCTGTCGCTGGAGGCCCCCCTGCCGGAGGACTTCACGAAGGCCCTGGCGCTGCTGCGGGAGGCGGGCGTTCCCGCCGGGCCTCCTGTCGCGAAGAAGGCCCCGGCGAAGGCGACTAGAGTCCGGAAACGCTGATCTGCTGCTGGCGGCGGGAGAGCACCTTGATGGGCTGGATGGCCATCACCCGCATGAAGACGGACAGCAACTCCGGGTCGAACTTCTGGCGCATCTCCGTCCACATCAGCATCAGCGCGACCTCCGGGCCGTACGCATCCCGGTACGGCCGGCGTGAGGTGAGCGCGTCGTAGGCGTCGCAGATGGCGATGAGCTTCGCGTACACCCCCAGGTTCGTCTTGGGGATGATCATCTGGATGTTGCCGCGCGCGTCGCGCACCGCGGTGCCGTAGTCCGTCTTGTGCTCGAACGTCGTCACCACGCGCAACAGCGTGGAGCGGCTGAAGCCCTTCTCCATCAGGATGTTGCGCACGCTGATGAGGGGCGCGCGCGCGACGGTGACCTTCTCATCCGCGGTGAGGGCTCCACGCTTGGTGGACAGCTCCTCCGGCAGCGTCGTCATGCCCGCGTCGTGGAAGAGCGCGATGTAGCCCAGGTCGCGAAGCTGCGGCTTCGTCAGGCCCAGCTCCGCGCCGAACACGATGCACATCAGCGCGACGTTGACCTGGTGGTAGACGAGGTAGTCGTCCTCGCGCTTCTGCGTCGTCATGCCCAGGAAGTGCGTGCGCTGGTCGTAGGAGATGTCCACGAAGTCCTGCACCAGCCGCAGCGCGCGCGACGAGCCGATGGGCTTTCCCGCGCGCACCGACTCCAGGTACTTCTGCAGGAAGAACACCGCCCGGGCGTACACGGTCATCGCGTACTTCTTGCGGTCGACCTTCTGGTCGCCCGGGTTGTCCATGTCCTTGTTCAGCTTCTCCTTGAGCTTGGAGAACTTCGCCACGCGCATGTTGAGCAGCTTGCGCCCGGACAGGCCGTCCTCCTCCGCGGCGGTGGACTGCTCCTTGCTGAAGATCCAGACGAAGTTCTTCAGCTCCTGCACCGTGACGGGCTTCGTCAGCGTGATGCCGCCCACGTCCTTGGCGCGCATCTCCGCCAGCAGGTAGCGCTGGTTCTCGATGGAGTTCAGGTCCACCTTCACCAGCATGCCGTTCAGGTAGAAGGAGTCCTTGACGCCCGCCAGCTCCAGCCGGCCTTCCTTGCCGATGATCTGGTTGATGATGTCCTGGAGCTGGTGCAGCGGCTTCTCGAAGACCGCGTTCTCCGGGTCGTACATCTTCACCGAGCGCACGAGCATGTAGAGGCCCGCGAGCATGGAGCGCGAGAGGCTCTGGAGCTTCTCGTTGTGCTCGCGGCCGTACTCGCTGAGATTCTCTTCCTGGTTGTGGCTGATCTTCAGGTTGTCGGCCATGGCGTCAGTTCGTCTCTTCCGGAAGCGCCGAGTCCCCGAAGAGGGCCTTGCGCGTCTGATACATCGCCTTGCGGGCGGCGGTGAGGACATCCAGCGGCTGCGCCTTGTCCTCCACCACGGCCTGCAACAACTTGTAGGACTGGATGGAGCCCGCGCCCGCGAGGCCGTGGATGGCCAGGAACTTGTCGTCCATCACCCGGCGCTTGTTGAGCAGCGACGGCTTCACCGCCAGCAGCAACTGCATCATGGACAGCGCGGCGGGCAGGTTGGTGGCGCCGATGGCCGAGTACACCGCGGCCTTCTCATCCGACGTCTTCTTGTCCCATCCCGGATCCCTCACCAGCTTCACTAGGTCCGGGAACGCCTTGTCGCGGTCGAACTCCGGCAGGAGCTTCGCGGCCAGCATGCGCACCTGGGAGACGGTGTCGTTGAGCGCATCCTGGATGATGCGCCGCGACTCCGCCGTGCGCCCGCGCCCGATGATCTGCATCACCTCCAGCTTGACGACGAGGTTGGGGCTCTTGAGCACCTGGGCGAACATCTTCACCCGGTCCGGGTGGTTGCTCTTCTCCAGGATGTAGACCATGTCGCGCACCGTCTGCGGCCGGTCCGACAGGAGGCGCGCCACGAAGGGCTCCGGCAGATCCCTCGCGAATCCGCCCAGCACGTCGCACAGGAGCGCGCGGTTCTCCGGCAGCTCAATCGTCTCCAACACGTTGAGCAGCGGCAGCACCGAGTCCACGCCCAGCGCCTGCAGGTAGCGCGTCACGTCCTGGGGCTGCTTCGCGCGCGTCGTCTTGAGCGATTCGCCCACCCGGCTCAGGCGCTGCTCCTCGCCCATCTTGTGGAGGAAGGACGACAACAGGCGCGCCAGGTCGTCTCCGCCCTCGGGGCGCTGGGACAGCGCGCGCAGCTTGAGGACGATCTGGTTCACCGTGCCGAAGTCGTCCTGGAGCAGCAGCATGTCCAAGAGCTGCAGGAAGATCTCCTCCAGCAGCGCCGCGTCGTCCACGCCGCCTTCCACCACCTGGAACACCGCGCCCACCAGCTTGGGGAACAGGCGCGCGTTCTCCTCTTCGGTGATGTCCTTCTGCAGCCGGGCCTTCAGGTCGTCCGACGCGTGTCGGCCGCCCACGACAAGGCCGCGGATCTGCTCCACGCCGTCCAGCTTCGCGTCCAGGTCCTCCGCCGACACGCGCGCGAAGCGCAGGAAGTCATCCGAGTTCGTCTGGAGGCGGGAGTAGAGGTAGCCCACCACCTTGTCCACCTCCACCTGGACCTCGTCCTCGTTGGCTCCCTCCATGGAGAAGCCTTCCACGACGACGTACTCCACCTGTTGCATGCCCGCGCGCCACAACTGCGCGAGCACGTCCTCCGCGCCGCGCTCCGGCTCCGACAGCGCGATCAGCGTGAGCGTGACGAGCTCTTCCAGCGGCAGCCCGGGACGGAAGATGAGCTGGCGGATGCCGTCGCGGAAGAACTTGTAGGGGAGCGACGACTCCTCGGTGAAGAGCGCCTCGTTGTGGAGCGTGAAGTTCTGCTGCTCCACCTTCAGCGACAGCGGGCCGAACTTCTCCGTGTACGCGGAGATGGCCTCCTGCGCCTTGGCGAGGAACTCCGGGAAGCGCGCCTCGTTGTGGCGGTACATGCCGATCTGCTTGATGCCCTTGAGCAGGTGGAATGCGAACGTGCGCGCAAGCTCCACCTTCTCGCGGACCTCGGGGGACTGCTCCGCCTCGGCGCTCGCGCTCGCGTCCGTGACTTTCTGGGGCTGTGCCATGAGAGACGTCCATCCTACTCCCGTCCCAGGCTGGGTCCCAATCCCAGAACCGCCCTGAATCCAGGGGTTTGGCGTGACACCTGTGCAACAGTTGGTGGACTGGCGGGGAATACCCGGTGTGTTACGCAGGGGCCCCCGTTCTCCTGGAGGTGCCGCCCATGAAGCGATTGGCCCTGTCCGCCCTCGTCCTGACGTCCCTGACGGGCTGCTTTCGCATGAGCGTGCGAAGCCCTGCGCCGCGCGATGGGGCGCCCGAGAGCCGGCTGGGCGCGAGCTTCGTGGCGGGCCTGACGACGTCCGACGTGGCCGCGGGCGAGTGCCGGCACGGCCTGTCGCGGGTGGACGTGTACTGGCCGTGGTGGAGCCCCATCGTCTACGCCTTCACCTTCGGCATCGTGGCCCCGCTGCGCACCGAATACGTCTGCGCGCAGGGGCCGGATGCTTCAGGCGACGGGGCCGAGGTTCCTGCCTCGGTGCCCGCGCTGTAGCGGCCCTCCCCGCGCGAGGCAGCGGGGGAGGGCGTCACGCCGCTCGCGTCAGGGCGACGGGGGCGGGGCTTCCGCGCCGCTCTTGCCCTTGAGGGCGGAGCGGAACAGCACGGCGGTGAGAGCGGCGAAGAACACCAGGCCCCAGACGTTGGACCAGGTGGGGTGCGCCAGCTCGCTTTCGCCCACGGCGTTGAGGAAGGCGCCAATGGCGTTCTCGTGGCCGAAGAGCGCTGGCAGGTTGATGGCGCGCGTCCAGGTGCCGTCGCTGGCGATCTCCAGGAAGGCGATGAGCACGCCCGCGATGGAGCCGCCCGCGATGTAGCCGGAGGACATCAGCGTGCCGGGGGAGAACTCCGACTCCGCCGCGCTGCCGCCGCGCAGCTTGTCCACGAAGTGGCGCACCATGCCGCCCACGAAGATGGGCGCGCTGCTGCTGATGGGCAGGTACACGCCCACCGCGAAGGGCAGCGACGACACGCCGCACAGCTCCAGCATCAGCGCGATGAAGACGCCCAGCAGCACCAGGTCCCACGGCAGCCGCTGCGTGAGGATGCCGTCGATGATGAGCGCGAACAACTGCGCCTTGGGCGCGGAGTAGCGGGTGAGCGTCTGGCCCTCGTACTCGCTGATGCGTCCGCCGATGCCCGGGTCCACCACGTACTGGATGCTGCCCGTGTCATCCACGAGGTAGCGGCCCGCGGGCACCGGCGTGTCCGCGCCGCGCACGAAGCCTTCCTTGTAGATGCGGTCCGGTCCCGCGGTGACGAGCCCCGCGTCCGACAGCTTCAGCGACGGCCCCGTGGCCGACGACAGCGTCATCCCCGCGAGCTCCGTGGCGGGGATGGGGCGCCAACTGCGCAGCTCCAGCGCGCCCTCCGCGGGCACCGCGTCCAGGCGCTCCGCCCACAGCGAGCGCTTGAGCAGCGCGGGCGTCATGCCGCGCTGGGTGAGCGCATCCTGGGACACGGCCCAGCGGTACGTGTGCTGGGTGCGCGTCTCCGTGGACATCTCCGTCACCTGCACGCCGGGGTGCGACTCCGGGATGACCGCGGTGGCGCCCTGGTTGAGCAGCACCAGCACCAGACCGATGAACATCGCGCTCGTGAGCACGCCGACGAAGAGGGCGATCTGCTGCTTCTTGGGCGTGCCGCCGACGAGGTAGGCCGTCTTCAAGTCCTGCGCGGTGGTGCCGCCGTTGGACGCCGCGATGCCCACGATGGCCGCCGTGGTGAGCGCCATGAACCGGTCCGGCGACGACGTCCAGCCGAACAGCAGGTACACGAGGCACGTCACGAGCAGCGTGGCCACCACCATGCCGGAGATGGGGTTGGAGGAGCTGCCAATCTCCCCCGTGATGCGCGCGCTCACCGTCACGAAGAAGAAGCCGAAGATGACGATGAGGATGGCGGAGATGAAGTTCACGTGCAGCGGGGGCGCCAGCCAGATGGCCAGGATGAGCAGCGCGCTGCCCACCAGCACCACCGTGATGGGCAGGTCCTGGTCCGTGCGCCGCACCGTGGGCAGGGGCCCCTGGGTGCGGGAGGCTCGCAGGGTCTCCACGCTGCGCTTGAAGGCGCCCACGATGGTGGGCAGGGAGCGGATGAGGCTGATGAGGCCGCCCGTCGCCACCGCGCCCGCGCCGATGTAGAGCACGTAGGCGTTGCGGATCTGATCCGGCGACATGTCCCGGATGAGCATCCCGTTGTGCACGAGCAGCGGCGTGTCCATGCCGCTGCCGAAGAAGGACACCATCGGGATGAGGATGAGGTAGCTGAGCACGCCACCCGCGAAGGTGATGGACGCGACGCGCGGCCCGATGATGTAGCCCACGCCCAAGAGCTCCGGGGACACCTCCGTGGAGAGCGTCGCCGCCTTGAGCCCCTTGATGGGCATCCCGATGGCCTCCTTGAAGAGCTTCATCCCGGAGTAGGCGAACTTGTAGACGCCACCGATGATGAAACCCAGGATGACCGTGCGCGCGTTGGTGCCGCCCTGTTCGCCGACGATGAGCACGTCCGCGCTCGCGGTGCCCTCCGGGTAGGTGAGCTTGCCGTGCTCCTGGACGATGAGGCCCTGGCGCAGGGGGATCATCATCAGGACGCCGAGCACGCCGCCCAGGGCCGCGGTGAGGAACGCGTGCGTGAGGCTGATGTCGTAGCCCAGGATGAGCAGGGCGGGCAGCGCCGCCGCCACGCCGAACGCGAGCGACTCACCCGCGGAGCCCGTCGTCTGGACGATGGTGTTCTCCAGGATGCTGGAGCGCCCCAGGGCCCGGAAGATGGCGATGGAGAGCACCGCCACCGGGATGGACGCCGACACCGTGAGGCCCACCTTGATGGCCAGGTACACGGAGGACGCCGCGAACACGATGCCCAGCACCGACCCGAGCACCAGCCCGCGGATCGTCAGCTCGGCGGGCGACTGCTCCGGCGACACATAGGGTTTGTGCGTGGCGGGGCCAGGCGCCCCCGCGAGGGGAACGCGATCATCGACGACCGGCTGCGAAGCGTGGGACAAGCAGGCACTCCTGACAGGGAATCAGGCGGCCTTTCTAGCAGGGTCCCCGCCCGGGAGCGAAAACACCCGTGTCCCTGGAACACGCGCGCCCCACACGCCCGGCGAGGGGCGGCGGGGCGGCATGGGGCCTGCGCTTCACTGCCAGGATGCGTCAGCCCTGCGCGGCGAGCGTCTCCGGATCCACCTCCGCCATCAGCGCGGCCAGCTCCGACTTGAGCTTGTCCTTGGCGCGGATCTCCAGTTGGCGCGCGCGCTCGCGGGAGAAGCCGAAGTGCTCGCCCAGCTCCTTGAGCGTCATGGGGCGCTCGTTCATCACGCGCTGTTCGATGATGAAGCGCTCGCGCGGATCCAGGCGCATGAGCGCGGTGCGCACGCGGTTGTTGATGAGGCCCGCCTCTTCCTTGTCGGCGAACTCGTCGTCCTGGGGCGCCGCGGCGCTCACCACGAAGTCCACGTGGCTGTTGCCGCCGTCCTCGCCCATGGGCGCGTCCAGGGACAGGTCCCGGCCGCCCATGCGCTGCTCCATCTCCCGGACCTCGCCCGGCTTCACGTGCAGCTTGCGGGCGATCTCATCCACGTTCACCACCGCGTCGCCGCTGCCCAGCTTCTCCAGTTCGCGGCGCGTGCGCGCCAGACTGAAGAACAGCTTGCGCTGCGCCTGCGTGGTTCCAAGCTTCACCAGCGACCAGCTCTTCAGGATGTAGTTCTGGATGTACGCGCGGATCCACCACACCGCGTACGAGATGAGACGGATGCCCTTGTCGGGATCGAACTTCTGCACCGCCTTCATCAGGCCGATATTCCCCTCCTGGATGAGGTCGGACATCTTGATGCCGTAGGAGCGGTACTCGTAGGAGACCTTCACCACGAAGCGGAGGTTGGCCGTCACGAGCCGGTGGCCCGCGGCCAGGTCGCCCTTGATGAAGCGGCGCGCCAGCTCCTGCTCCTCCTCCACCTTCAGGAGGTTGTACTGGTTGATCTCCGAGAGATACATCGCCAGGGAGCCGGAATTGGACGACTGCTCGGTCGAGGCCTGCATGGATGGATTCTCCGAATCTGGGCCTCCTCGGAGGGAGGCGTTTGAAAGGTGCTCTAGGTTCAAGCCCTACAACTTGACGTGCATTGCCTTGAGCAACCGGGATGCCAACCGCGGTCGGATGTATTCGCGTGTGTCTCCAAGGGGTTGGCGGACGCAGGGGGGCGCCGGGGTAGGGCGGTCTGTAACCGTTACCCGGCCACCGGAGGAAATCCGCGGGCCTGAGTGGGTAGAAAGTGCACGTCTCTTTCGTCCCTGGGCGCGCGTCGCCGTGGCGCTCGCGAATGAGGGTTCGCAGAAACGCTTAATGGCCGCGCAAGGCGCGGGTGTTGGCATTTCGATTCCGCCCGGACGTCCCTGAGGGGGGCGGGCGACCTGAAGGGGAAGGCCGCTTCCTTCCGGAGGGCACTTCCGTTCCGTTCAGGAGGCGCGGGCGGTAGGGCCCGCCTGCTCGTCTGGCTTGTGCGCGTGGCGGGCGGCTTCGGCATCGAGCGCGCGGCGCAGCGTCCTCAGCAGGTGCTCGGCCTCTCCCTCGCGCAGGGCCCGGCCGCCAAAGCGCGCTTCCAGGTAGCGGCGGGTGAGGGGCGTGAGCGCCAGGGCCAGCGGGTGGCCATCGCGCGCCAGCCGCGTGGTGAGGTCCTCCAGCGATTCGTCCTCCCGGCGCGGCACGTGGGCTCGGGCCAGCAGCGCGTCCACCCGGTCCAGGAAGCGCGTGGCCTCCAGGCGCAGGGCGCGGCGCGGCCAGCGGGCGACGATGCGGCCCAGGCGCCAGACGAGGAAGGCCACCACGGCGGCCGTCACCCAGGCGCGCATCGGGGGCAGGCGGCTGGAGGTGGCAGCCCCTTCGGCGGTGCGGCGCGGAGGGCGCACCAGCTTGCTCGCCAGCTCGAACTGGTCGCGGAATGAGTAGTCGACGACGGACTGCCGCCAGCGCCCCTCCACCGCTTCATAGAGGGCGAGCAGCTTTTCAATCAGCTCGAAGCCCTGGCTGGTGCGGTGCGAGGGAGGGGTGGCGTCCACCGTGACGAAGCCGCGCCCTGGCACGAAGACATGTGTCCACGCGTGGGCGTCACCAGCGCGCACCAGGTAGCCGCCATCCATCCGCGCCCCGCCGAAGAAGCCGGTGGCCAGCCGCGCGGAGATGCCCTGCGTGCGCAGCAGCACCGTGAGCGCGGTGGCGAAGTGTTCGCAGTGCCCCGCCTTGCGCGCGAAGAGGAAGTCCGCGAGCGGATCCTCCAGGGAGCCCCCCTGCTCCAGCGTGTACGCGTAGTCGCGTTGCAGGTGGCTGACGAGCTTGCGCGCCGCGGCCAGCGGTTCCTTCTCTCCATCCAGGACGCTCGCCGCGAGCTGGGCCACGCGCGGATCCAGGTGTTCAGGCAGGGCCAGGAGCTGATCGCGCTCCTCGGCCCGCAGGCCGGAAGAGGCATCCGCCTTGGCGTTCGGAGGCAGGCTGTAGGCTTCGTACGTGTACGCGGGCGCGGTGATGGTGAAGCGCACCTCGCCACCGCCGTGCAGTTGGACGGTGCTGGCCCGCGTTCCGGTGGGCGTGAGGGCCAGGGCGTTGCCCAGCCGCGACGGAGACTCCAGCGCCACCAGCGTGCGGCCTCCGTAGGCGGGCAGCAGCTCCACGCGCTGGTGCAGCAGCGTGTCGCTGGCCGGGCGCAGGGTGATCTGCCGTTCGGTGCGCTGGGCCCCGACGACGTTGGTCCACTCCTGGCCGTCGAAGGTGTCGTAGGTGCGGCCCACCCAGTAGGCGTCCAGCTCTTCGCGGCCCGGGTCGGGCGTGAGCGTGGCGCGCAGCACGACGCGCGGGTTGCTCTTGATGGTGCCCGCGCCGCCCAGCCGCACCGTGTCGGAGAAGCCCGCGCTGCTGACCGCGCCGAAGCCGGGGGCCGAACGCGGGCCCACCATGGCCCAGTTGAGGCGGGGGAAGAGGATGAAGAAGGCCATCGCGCCGGCCACCGCGAAGCTCAGGCCTCCCGACAGCGGCAGCAGCACCGAGCGCACCGGCACGGGCTCGCCGTCCGGCACCGCCGCCTCCACCACACCCAGCGCCAGCGACAGGCTGGCCAGCACCCCGAAGGCGATGAGGCACAGCGCGTACGTCATGTCGCCCGACAGCGCCGCGCCGCCGGCCACCATCAACAGCCCCGTCAGGTGCGTCTGTCCGTCCGCGGAGCTGTCCGGCGTGGACAGCATCCGCTGCGCGGAGATGAGGCCCGCGAAGGCGCACGCGGCCACCACCGCGTTCATCGCGCCGGACGTCAGCCGCAGGCCCAAAAGGACGGCCGCGATCAACAGCAGCACCGCCGACAGGCGCGCATGCCGCGCCACGATCCGCACGTCGGACAGCGCCAGCACCAGCGACAGCAGGAACACGCCCAGCACCCACAGGGGGAGCTGCCCGGACACGGCCATGGCGCCAAACGCGGCGCCCGCGCCCAGATCTCGCAGCACCAGTCGCAACCGCAGGGGCCTCTTCACGCCGCCTCCTGCTTCGTGATGGCGTCCACGTCCTCGAAGCCCACCCACGCGAGCGCCTGGAGGATCCGCCGCTCCTGCCCCGCGCCCGCCGACGGACGCAGCACGTGGTCCGGAAGCTGGAGCCCGACTTCGTGTCCCGCGCCGAGGAGCTGGTGCGCCTGGGCGGCGACCTCTTCACACTGGTGCTCCAGCGCGTCGCCCGTGAGCCCGGGGGGCAGCGCGAGCTTCCAGATGCGGCGCTCCTCGCGCTCGCGCTCCACCTTGAGCAGGCGCCCCGCCGCGGCGCTCTTCTTCCAGTGGATGCGGCGCGCATCCTCGCCCGGGGCCAGCTCCTTCAGGCCCGCCACGTCGCCGGTGCCGTCCTGGTGGCGCGGACTGCCCGACTCGCCCCGGGGGCCCGTCTCCGCCTGTCCCGGCTCCCGGCAGGCGTAGCCCCGGCGCGGGTACACGAGCAGCGTCCCCTCCAGGGAGAACACCCGCGTCTTGGCGAACAGGCCCAGCGGCCACGTGGTGGTGACGCGCACGCCGGTCAGCCGCACCGGCCCCCGGTGGGGCGCGGCCAGGTCCGCCCGGACGACCAGCTCCTTGCCCGCCGGCAGGTAGCCCAGCCGGCCGGTGCCGACGAGCGGCGACAGGTCCTCCGCCAGCGTCAGCGCGAAGCCGTGCCCCGCCTTGCGCGACACCGCCCAGCGGTAGGCGAAGGGCTCGCGCGCGAAGGCCGCGTCGGCGCCCATCCGGCGCACCGTCAGGTCGCGCAGGCAGCGCTCCGACAGCACGCCGGACACCACCACCATGCTGAGCAGCAGGCCCAACAGCAGGTACAGCAGGTTGTTGCCGGTGTTGAGCGCGCCCAGCCCCACGCCGAACGTCACCACCAGATAGGTGCGGCCCGTCTTCGTCACCGACAGCGTGCGCGGCGGACGCAAGAGGGCGCGAAGCCGCGCCCGGAAGGGAGGGCGGGCGAGGGCCTTCACCGGGGCGCCGCCACCTTGCGGGACAGCTCCTCCACCAGGTGCGCCGCCTCGTCGCGCGCGGACACGCCCTGCACCGCGCTCCTGAGCAGCACCCGGTGCGCCCAGCAGGGCACCAGCATCGTGCGCACGTCGCCGGGGGTGACGAAGTCGCGCCCCTCCCACAGGGCCTGGGCCCGGGCGGCGGACCCCAGCGCCAGCACCGCGCGGGTGGAGGCGCCGCGCTCCAGGTCGCCGTGCTCGCGCGTGGCCTGGGCCAGCCGCACCACGTACTCCGCCACCGACGCGTCCAGCTTCACCTCCGCGGCGAAGTCGCGCAGCGACGCCAGCTCCTCCGGCCCCGTCACCGCCTCCACCGACGCCAGGGGGGATGCCGCGCCGCGCGTGGTGAGCAGGCGCGCCTCCACGTCCGGTGCCGGGTGGCCCAGGGACAGGCGCACGAGGAAGCGATCCAACTGGGAGTCCGGCAGGGGGTAGGTGCCGGAGAAGTCCACCGGGTTCTGGGTGGCCACCACGGTGAAGGGCGAGGGCAAGGGGTGCGTCTCACCGTCGAGCGACACCTGACCCTGGGCCATGCCCTCCAGCAGCGCGGACTGGGTGCGCGGCGGGGCGCGGTTGAGCTCGTCTGCCAGCACCAACTGCCGGAACAGCGGCCCGGGACGGAAGGAGAAGGTGGCCGTCTGCGAGTGGAACACCTGCGCGCCCAGGATGTCGGCCGGCAGCAGGTCCGCGGTGAACTGGATGCGGGCGAAGGACAGGGCGCACGCGCGGGCCAGGGCTTCGGCCAGCGTCGTCTTTCCCACACCCGGCATGTCCTCCAGGAGCAGGTGCCCGCCCGCCACCACGCAGGTGACGACGCGCTGCACCTCCGTGGGCTTGCCTTGCACGGCGCGGCCAAGCTGGGCGGCGAGCCGCTCCATGACCGCACGCGCGGAAGCAGGGGTGGGAACAGGACCGAGGACGCGGGCGGGCTGGGTCATCCTGGGCGGACTCTAACCCAGGCGACCGCGAGCCGGCACACCCTCCAGGGCGGCACCTTCGCATTCGGAGCCCGCCTGCTTGCGCGGGGGCTTCCAGGGTGCGCGGGGACCGCCCGGGGCACTGCCGCTTCTAGACGGAGAGGACGTCCTCGGGCGTGTAGTAGGCCCGGTTCGTCGCGGGCGAGGACAGCACGCCGAAGTAGCGGAACATCCGCTCGTGGTGCGTGGCCAGGCCGCGCATCTGCACCGCGCCCTCCTTCAGGCCGTGGGTGAGCACCCCCACCGCGCTGTCCTTGAACTCACGCAGGTGCGCGAAGTCCAGGACGACCTCGCTCTTGGCCAGCGACTGCAGCGACAGGCTCAGCTCCTGCGCCGTACGGCCGTCCAACGTTCCTTCCAGGCGCAGGGTGACCCGTCCCGCCGCCTCTTCCCGAAGAATCTGAAGCCCCGTCATGTTCCGTGCTCCTGCTGAGGTGTGCACCTGTGTGCCGCCTGCGATGGTGATGGCGGCTGAAGCACATCCCGGACCCTTTGTGGGGTCCGGCTTTCCCAAGGTGACCCGTGGGGGTGCGCAGCCGGAGAACCACACTGCACCTTCACGGGTGTTTCAGTCAGTGGCAGGCGTGCAACTTCCGCCCGAGTGTTGGCGACCGGGCGGAAGGCGTGTCACGCAACGGTCAACCCTTGCGACCTTCCGTCGGCTGGGCAGCACGCAGGCTCACCGCGCGCTCCTGCTGGGCCTTCAGCTTCTGGAACTCCTTCACGACCTTGGCGGGATAGCCGGCCATGAACTTCACCCGGTTCTCCTTCTTCGCCAGGATCTTCCGGGCGGTGGTGGGGCCCGCGTTGTAGGCGACGAGCGCGCTCTCCACGGAGCCGAACCGGCCGATGAGCTCCGCGAGGTAGGCGGTGCCCAGGTTCACGTTGGTCTCGAAGTCGAACAGGTTGGTGTGCCGGCCCAACTGGAAGCCCGCCTTGCCCGCCAGGTACTTGCCCGTGTCCGGCATCACCTGCATGAGGCCCATGGCGCCCACCCCGGACACCGCGTAGTTGTTGAAGGAGGACTCGCAGCGGATCAGTGCGACCACCAGCATCGGATCCAGGTTGTTGCGCTCCGCCTCGCGAACGATGGCGACGGCCAGCCGGCGCTGCTGCCGCTCGGGAAGCCCGGAGGCGCGCACGGCCTCGACGACGCCCATCTGTTCCGCGCGGATCAGGTCCGCCTCTTCCTCGTACATCTGGAGCTTGGAAAGCGCTGCCTTGAGCTGCGCGTCCTTCTGCGCCAGTTCCGCCCTCAGGGCCGCCACGTCCGGCGCTTCACCCTGCGCACCCACCGGCACCTGCACCGGGAAAGCCCCTGCGCCCGTC
>NZ_RAVZ01000097.1 GCF_003611635.1 Corallococcus terminator
GTGGCGGTCCCCCGCCGTTCGGTGACGGCGGCATGGGTCCGCCCCCGGGCGACGGTGGCTTCGGCGGACCTCCGCCGGGCTTCGACGCCGGAACGCCGTGAACTAGGGTGGAAGGGAGCCCCGGAAGCCTCCGGGGCTTCCAGTCCGAAGGGAGCGCTGGCGCATGCGGGACCGCATCCTGCTGGTGGAGGATGACGAACAGCTCGGGTCGCAGATCGTCGGGCACCTCCAGGGCGCGGGCTTCGAAGCCCTCTGGTGGCGCGAGGGCCGCATGCTGGTGGCCGGCGAGCTTCCTGACGTGAGCCTCGTGGTGCTGGACCTGATGCTGCCCGGCACCTACGGCCTGGACATGCTCAAGGCGCTGAGGACCTTCTCGGAGGTCCCGGTGCTCATCCTGAGCGCGCGCAACGACACGCTGGACAAGGTCCGCTCGCTGAAGCTGGGCGCGGACGACTACATGACCAAGCCCTTCTGGCCGGAGGAGCTGGTGGAGCGCGTGCGAGCGCGCCTGCGCCGCCCCACCCTCCAGAAGGAGCAGGCGGTGGTGGAGGTGGGCCCGCTACGCATCGACCTCCAGGCGCACGCCGTCCAGGTGCAGGGGCGTCCGGTGGAGCTCACGCGGGTGGAGTTCGAACTGCTCGCGGCGCTGGCGCGCAGGCCCCAGGAGGCCGTGACGCGGCAGTGGCTGGTGGAGCACGTGTTGGATCCGGAGCGCGAAGGCACGGAGCGCACGCTGGACGTCCACGTGTCGCGGCTGCGGCGCAAGCTGGGCCCGGTGAAGTGCGTGGAGACGGTGTGGGGCGTGGGCTACCGGCTGGTCCCCGGGGAGGACGCGTGAAGCTGCGACTGCGCCTGGCGCTCACCGCGGTGGCGGTGACGGTGCCCGCGGTGTTCGCGCTGGTGCAGGTGGAGCACTCGGTGCGCCGCCGCACGACGGATGAGGTCATCGCCGGTTCGGTCCTGACGCAGATGCAATCCGGTGGACGCGAGCGCTGCGAGGCCGCGCCCGACACCTGGATGGTGCGCACGCGTTCCCAGCGTCCACCGTGGGAGCGGGAGGGCGTCCCCGACCTGAAAGGCGGTCCCCCGTCCGGCGCGCTCGATGGTCCGCCTCCGGGTGAGACGCCGGGCTCCGGGCCCCGCGAACCGGGCAGTGACGGGCCCCCCCGCTCACGGCCCGGCGAACGCGGTCCCTTCGGAAGGCGGCTGCCTCCGGTGAGTCTCTTCCCGTTCGACGGGACGTTCGTTCCTGGCAACGCGCAGGCCCCCGCCCTGGACGACGACCTGCGCGAAGGCGCGCGAGCGGACGGCGTGGGCGTGCGTCGCTACACCAAGGACGACGGCGCGCTGGTGCAGGACCTGCTCCTGCGCATGCCCTGGGACGGCGGTCCGTGCGAGTACGTGCTGGCCCGGCGCGTGGAGCCCGCGGACTCGCCGGAGGTGGGCCTGCCCCCGCTGTACATCTGGGGCGTGCCCACGCTCATCCTGTTGTCCGCGATGGTGGTAGCGCTGGGGCCGGTGGTTCAGCGGCTGCGCCGGCTCACGGTGGAGGTGCGAGCGTCGTCGGGCAGCCGCTACCAGCAGCCGGTGACGGTGCAGGGCCACGACGAGATCGCGGAGCTGGCGAGGGCCTTCCAGCAAGCGCGCGAGGAGATCCAGGCCCAGATGGCGCACCAGGAGGCCCGCGAGCAGACGCTGCGCGACTTCCTGGCCAACACCACGCACGACGTGATGACGCCGCTGACGGTGTTGCAGGGCCACCTGGCCGCGATGCAGCAGCAACTCAGGAAGGGTGAGCCGCTGGAGCCCACGTTGATGCACTCCGCGATGAGCGAAGCGCACTACATGGCCTCGCTGGTGCACAACCTGGGAGCGGCGGCGAGGCTGGAGGCCGGAGCGCCCCAGGTGCAGCACGCGCCGGTGGACCTGAACGCGCTGGTGTCGCGGGTGCTGGGCCGGCACCAGCCCATCGCGCGTCCCCAGCGGATCGCGCTGGAGAGCGGCGTGCCGGCGAGCCCCACCTGGGTGATGGGCGACGAGACGCTGCTGGAGCAGGCGGTGAGCAACGTGGTGCTCAACGGCATCCGCTACGGGCGCCTGGACGGCCACGTGGCGGTGGTGTTGGAGACGACGCGGCAGCAGACCTTCCACCTGCGCGTCATCGACGATGGGCCGGGCATTTCGGAGGAGGAACGCTCCAGGCTCCTGGAGCGTCGCTTCCGGGGCAACGCGGCCCGCACCCGCGATCCCCAGGGACAGGGCCTGGGCCTGCACATCGTGCACAACGTCGTGGAGCTGCACGGCTGGAAGTTGACCCTGGCCCCGTCCGAATACGGAGGGCTGGAGGTCGGCTTCACGGGGCCGCTGATGCCGCCCCCGGCCTGAGCTGGGACCTACAGCGCTCCCGCCTCACGCCTCCCGGAACGCTCCAGCAGGAAGGTCACCAGCTCCGGCCAGCAGGCCTCCAGCACGTCGGGGGACGCCTCACCGAACACGGCGACGGCATCCACCGGCCGCTGCTCCCCGGTGAGGTGCTCCTGGCACCAGGCCTCCAGCGCCTCCCGCAGTCCGCGCAGCGGTCCGGTGAGTTCTTGCAACGAGGAGTGCCCGAGCTGCTCGAGCGCTTCGGCCCAACGTCCGGTGCGGCAAGCCACCACCCCCGAGGCAAGCACCGCCATCAGGTGCGGCGTTCCGTCCCATGTCTTCACCGAGAGCCGCTTCTCCGCCAGCGCCACCCGCCCGTCCATCGCCGACACCATCGCGAGAGAAGCCGACAGCAGCTCCCGGAACCGCGGCGTGAGATCCGTCCGCGCCTCCAGACCCGCCAGCTCACGCTCCGCCACCGACAGTTGCCAGAGCTGAAGCCGGCTGATGCCGATGTTGTAGGTGGGAATGACCGGGCTCTTGGCCAGGGGACGCGACGCTTCGAACTTGTCGAGCGCGGCGGCCACCCTCCCCTGCGAAAGCAGTTGGAGCCCCTCGTCGGTGAGCGCCTTGCTCCTGCGGTAGCGCGGCAGGAAGTAGAGGGCCAGCAGCCCACTCAAGGGGATCAGGAGGTAGGGAATGGAGGGGGCGAATGAGCGCGCCGTTTCATAGGCTTCGGGCTCGAAGTGGGCGAGCACGCGGGGCACGACGGCGAGCGCCACCCCCAACACCCCGCCGATGATCCATTGGGTCCGCATGGGCCGGCTTCTACCATCACCGGGCCCCCGTCCGCGTCCGCCCCACTCCCCCGTGAGGCGGACGCTGCGCCCATCCGCTACCGCATCGCATCCCGCCGCGCCTGCGTGCGGCGGCCCTGCGAAGCCCGGTGCGCCTGCGTCTTCATGGACGAGAAGCGCTGCGCCTTGCGCGCCCCGCCCTTCACCGGCCCCCGACGCGAGTAGCCCGCGGGCCGCGCCGTCCGCTTCGCCATCGCGGTCTTCTTGCGCGCGGGCGTGACGCGCGTCGCCTTCCTCGCCACCGGACGCTTGCGCATCGCCGGACGTGCCTTGCGCATCGCGGGACGCGCCTTGCGCATCGCCGCCTTCTCCATCCGGCCCAACTGCATCTCGAAGCGCGACAGCGCCGTGCGGAACAGCGCCGCCTTGCGCCGGGTGTTCATGTCCCCTTCCGCCTTGCGGCTGCGCGTGGGGAGGCGCTTTCCGGACGCCTCACGCCGCAGCGTGTGCGAGCGCTGCGTGTACTTGTCCATCATCCCGCGCGCCCGCTTCACCATCCCCTTGAGCTCGCGCTCGGACAGCTCCGCGACGTTTCGCGGAGCACTGGCCAGCACCAACCGCATCTCCCGCTCGTTCATCAACGACACACCTGGATCCTTCACCTTGCGCATGTCCGCCCCTCCCTGGGGTTCTCGAAACAGTCGCAACGTTTGGGGTGCCGGGCGACGGCGGCAAGGCAGACACGGCCCGGGCCTGCTCCACCGCCCATCCCCACGGTCCAGGGAGGATGTCCTGCGGACTTCAGCCGGACGCCGCGGCGGGGCGCTCTTCCAACAGCACCGCCAGCTTCTCCAGCGCCAGCCGCGCGCGCGTCTTCACCGTGCCCAGCGGGTGTCCCGTCCGCTGGGCGATCTCGCTCTGCGACAGGCCTTCGAAGTACGCGAGCATCACCACCTCGCGCTGCTCCGGCGGCAACTGCGTCAGCGCTTCGCGCACCCGCGCCTGCTCCTGCTTCGAGGACGCGGAGGCATCCGGCGCTGGCGGCGTGGCGCTCACCGGCGGCGGCTGATGGCTGGCGCCCTCCACCATCCGCGACACCGTCCCCAGCGAACGCAGCCGGTCGATGGAGCGCGTGCGCGCGATGGTCGTGACCCACGTCTCCAGTCCGCCACGCGCGGGATCGAACTCGCGCGCGCGCCGCCACACGTCCAGGAAGATCTCCTGCAGCACCTCTTCCGCGTCCGCGCGCGTGGGCAGCAGCCGGACCGCGATGGCGAACGCCCGTGCTGAGCACCGCGCGTACACCGCGCGCATGGCCTCCGCGCTGCCGAGTGCCACCTGCCGCAGCAGGTCGCGATCGGCCGACAGGTCACTCGCTTGCTGAGCAGCGGAGTCGGTTGGCGCCATGTTCTTCCCGGATACCGCAACCGATGGGGCGGATCCCAGCTTCAACTATCGAAGCCCGTTCACCCAGCCCCGGAGGGTAGTCGCCTGTCCCCTCCATCCCTAACGTTGACAGGCCAACGCGACCAGGCCAGCGCCCTCTTCAATCAACAACACCCGCGCATTGCCGCCTGGAGCCACCCACTCACAGTCCTATAAGCCACCGCCAGCCGATATGACCGACCGACTCGGAAGCGTGTTCATCGAAAACGTCCAGCCGGAGCTGGACGCAGGGCGCTACGCCATCAAGCGCATCGCCGGGGAGAGCCTGACCGTCCGCGCGGACATCTTCAAGGAAGGTCACGATGTCCTCGTGGCCGTCGCGCGCTGGCGTCAGGTCACCCCCGCCGCCCAGAAGACCGACTGGGCCGAGGTGCCCCTCACACCCAAGAGCAACGACGCGTGGGAGGGTGTCATCCCCCTCGCTCGCAATGGCCGTTACGAATACACGATTGAAGCGTGGCCGGATCTCTTCCGCACCTGGGCCCACGAGCTGAAGCGCAAGGTGGATGCGGGCCGCGACGTGAAGAGCGAGCTGCTCGAAGGCGCGGCGCTCCTCGAAGGCGCCGCCGCGCGCGCGAAGGCCCTCTCCGCCGAGGACGCACGCACGCTCGGCGAGGCAGGGGCGCGCCTGCGCACCCCGCCCTCGCCCGACCACCTCCTCGCCGCCCTGTCACCTGAACTGGCGGACGTCGCCTCACGGCATCCCGACCGGACGCTCGCTCGCCGCTACGACGAGGTGCTGGAGGTATTCGCGGACCGAGAGAAGGCGCGCAACGCCGCCTGGTACGAATTCTTCCCGCGCTCCGCGAAGCGCGACGGCAAGACGCACGGCACCTTCAAGGACTCCGAAGCGTGGCTGCCGTACATCCAGAAGCTGGGCTTCGACACCGTCTACCTCCCGCCCATCCACCCCATTGGCCGCACCGCGCGCAAGGGGAAGAACAACACCCTCAACGCGCAGCCCGGTGACGTGGGCAGCCCGTGGGCCATTGGCGCGAAGGAAGGCGGCCACAAGGCCATCCATCCCGAGCTGGGCACGTTCGCGGACTTCCGCGCGTTCGTGGACGCAGCGCAGGCGCACGGCATCGAAGTGGCGTTGGACCTCGCGTTCCAGTGCGCGCCGGACCACCCGTACGTGAAGGATCATCCGGAGTGGTTCCAGCACCGCCCGGACGGCACCATCAAGACGGCGGAGAACCCGCCCAAGCGCTACGAGGACATCGTCAACTTCGACTGGATGGGCCCCGCGCGCGACGCCCTCTGGAACGAATTGAAGTCCGTCGTCCTGTTCTGGGTGGACCACGGCGTGCGCACCTTCCGCGTGGACAATCCCCACACCAAGCCCATGCAGTTCTGGCACTGGCTCATCCGCGAAGTGCAGGACCTGCACCCGGACGTGCTCTTCCTGTCGGAGGCCTTCACGCGCCCGAAGGTGATGAAGGCGCTGGGCAAGGTGGGCTTCACCCAGTCGTACACGTACTTCACCTGGCGCCTCTTCAAGGACGAGCTGCGCACGTACCTGGAGGAGATCACCCAGCCTCCGGTGGCGGACTACTTCCGCGGCAACCTCTGGCCCAACACGCCGGACATCCTCCCGGAGAACCTCCAGAACGCGGGCCCCGGGGCCTTCCGCCTGCGCGTGGCGCTGGCCTCCACGCTGTCGTCGGTGTGGGGCATGTACTCCGGCTACGAGCTTTGCGAGGGCCGGCCGGTGCCGGGCAAGGAGGAGTACCTGGACTCGGAGAAGTACCAGCTCGTCGCCTGGGACTGGGACAAGCCGGGCAACATCTCCGAATGGATTTCCAAGCTCAACGCCGCGCGCAAGCAGCACCCCGCGCTCCAGCAGTATTCGGGCCTGCGCTTCTTCACGTCCGACAACGAGCGCGTCCTGTTCTACGGCAAGCGCACGCCGGACGGCACCAGCACGGTGCTGGTGGCGGTGAGCCTGGATCCGTACGCGCCGCAGGAGGCGCTCCTGCACGTGCCCATGGAGTGGCTGGGCGTGAAGCCAGAAGAGACGTACCAGGTGCATGAATTGATGGCCGACCAACGCTCCCTGTGGCAGGGACCGGACGTGCAGGTGCGCCTGACGCCGGAACAGCCCGCGGCCGTGTATGCCGTGTATCGCTTCCGCCGCACCGAGCACGCGTTCGACTACTTCGAGTGACACCCTCCGAGAGGCGTATGGACCTGGATCCGCTCTGGTACAAAAAGGCGCTCATCTACGAGCTGCACATCCGCGCATTCCACGACTCGAACGGGGACGGCCACGGGGACATCCCGGGCCTCATCGAGAAGCTGCCCTACCTCCAGGAACTGGGCGTGGACTGTCTGTGGCTCCTGCCGCACTACCCGTCCCCGCTGCGCGATGACGGCTACGACATCGCGGACTACTACGGCATCCACCCGGACTACGGCACGCTGGCGGACTTCCAGCGGCTGGTGGAAGAGGCCCACAAGCGCGGCCTGCGCATCCTCACGGAGCTGGTGGTCAACCACACCAGCGACCAGCACCCCTGGTTCCAGGAGGCCCGCCGCGACCCGAAGAGCCCCAAGCGCAACTGGTACGTCTGGAGCGACACCGACGAACAGTACAAGGGCACGCGCATCATCTTCACCGACACGGAGCGCTCCAACTGGACGTGGGATCCGGTCGCCAAGCAGTACTTCTGGCACCGCTTCTTCAGCCACCAGCCGGATCTGAACTACGACAATCCCGAAGTGCAGGAAGCCATGCTGGACGTCATGCGCTTCTGGCTCAACATGGGCGTGGACGGCTTTCGCTGCGACGCCGTGCCCTACCTCTTCGAGCGCGAGGGCACCAACTGCGAGAACCTCCCGGAGACGCACGCCTTCCTCAAGCGCCTGCGCAAGACCATCGACTCCGAGTACCAGGGCAAGGTGCTGCTCGCGGAGGCCAATCAGTGGCCCGCCGACGTGCGCAAGTATTTTGGCGAGGGCGACGAGTTCCACATGGGCTTCCACTTCCCGGTGATGCCCCGCCTGTTCATGGCGGTGCGCCGCGAGGACCGCACACCCATCGTGGAGATCATGCAGCAGACGCCGGAGATCCCGGACAACTGCCAGTGGGCCATCTTCCTGCGCAACCACGATGAGCTGACGCTGGAGATGGTGACGGACGAGGACCGGGACTACATGTACCGGGAGTACGCCACCGACCCGCGCATGCGCATCAACCTGGGCATCCGCCGCCGGCTCGCGCCGCTGATGGACAACGGCCGAAGGCGCATCGAGCTGATGCACAGCCTGCTGTTCACCCTGCCCGGCACGCCGGTCCTCTACTACGGGGATGAAATCGGCATGGGCGACAACATCTACCTGGGCGACCGCAACGGCGTGCGCACGCCCATGCAGTGGACCGGCGACCGCAACGCGGGCTTCAGCCGCGCGGACTACGCGCGCCTGTTCGCGCCCGTCATCGCGGATCCCGTCTACGGCTACCAGGCCATCAACGTGGAGGCGCAGGACCGGCAGAAATCCAGCCTGCTCCAGTGGGTGAAGCGGATGATCCGCATCCGCCAGCGCTACCCCGTGTTCGCCATGGGCACGCTGCGCTTCCTCACGACGGACAACCGCAAGGTGCTGGCCTTCGTGCGCGAATGGGAAGGGCAGACGGTGCTGGTCATCTGCAACCTGTCGCGCTTCGCGCAGCCCGCCGTGCTGGACATGCGCGAGCTGAGCGGCTCCGTGCCGGTGGAGTTGATTGGCGAGACGGCGTTCCCCCGCATCAGCGACCTGCCCTATCAGTTGTCGATGGGCCCCTACATGTTCCTGTGGTTCCGGTTGGACAAGCCTCTGCCGGGGAAGGAGTAAACGCGCGTGACACCCTTGGACCTGACAAAGCTCCCCGACTTCCTCAAGGCCCAGCGCTGGTTCGCCGGCAAGGCGTGGCCCATCAAGAGCGTCAGCGTGGCGGACCACGTGAACATGGAGCTGGGCGCGTGTTCGTTCACCCTCGCCATCGTGGAGGTCGTGTACGAGCTGGGCCAGCCGGAGCGCTACCAGCTCCTGGCGCGGCAGACACCGGAGGGCCTGACGAGCGCGCTGGAAGACGACACCTGCGTGCGCGCCCTCTTCGCCCTGGCGCGGGAGGGCCGCGAGCTGCCCTCCGGCTCCGGCCGCGTGCTGGGCGAATGGATTGCCTCCACCGACAGCGGCGTGGCCCTGCCGGATCCGCTGCCGGTGCGCCGGCTGAGCGTGGAGCAGAGCAACACGTCGCTCGTGCTGGGGGAGCGGGTCATCATCAAGGTCATCCGAAAGCTCGAAGCAGGCGTGAACCCCGAGTACGAGGTGGGCCGCTTCCTCGCGACGAAGACGTCCTTCCGCGCGACGCCGCAGTTGTTGGGCGCGCTCAACCTGGAGGGCCCCGCGGGCGCGACGTTGGCCCTGGCGCACCGCTTCGTGCCGGACGCGGTGGACGGCTGGAAGTACACGCTGGACCGGCTGCGCCAGACGAAGGCCCTGGGCGACGGCTTCCTGACGGACATGCGGGAGCTGGGCGCGCGCCTGGGGGACCTGCACAAGGCCTTCGCCTCCGCCGGGCCGGACGACCTGTCCTTCTCCCCGGAGCCCCTGTTGCTGGAGGACCTCCAGCGCTGGAGCGCGTCCATCGTGGGCGAACTGGGCGTGACGCTGGCGGACGCGGGACGGCTGCACACGGACCTGGAGGGCCGGCGCGACGGGCTCATCGCGTACGCGAAGCGGCTTGCGCACGTGACGCCGTCCGGACAGAAGATCCGCATCCACGGCGACCTGCACCTGGGCCAGGTGCTGCGTTCGGAGAACCAGTGGCTGTTCTTCGACTTCGAGGGAGAGCCCTCGCGTTCGTTCACCGCGCGCCGGGAGAAGTACAGCGCGCTGCGCGACGTGGCGGGGATGATCCGCTCCTTCGATTACGCGGAGGCCACCGTGGCGCTGGAGGGCGGCCAGCCGCGCGGGCGCGTGGGTCCCACCCGCGACGCGTTCCTGGAGGGCTACCGCACGGCGACCCGCGGCGCGCCCTTCCTGCCCGACACCGATGAAGCCTTTGATGTGATGTTGCGCGCCTTCGAGCTGGAGAAGCTGTTGTACGAAGTGCGCTACGAGCTCGCGAACCGGCCTGACTGGGTGCGCATCCCCGTCGAGGCCCTGTTGCGGATGGAGGATGCCCAGTGAGGAAGCCGGCGGACAGAGCACAGGTGGAGGCGGAGCTGCAACGCGTGGTGGAGCTGCGCCATCCGGAGCCGCACTCCGTGCTGGGCGTCCACCCGGACGGGGACGGGATGGTCGTCCGGGCCTACCGGCCGGAGGCCGTGTCCCTGCACGTGCTGCCGGAGTTCGGCGGCAAGGTGCCCATGGTGCACCGCACCGGCGGCGTCTTCGAGGCGCGCATCAACGGCCGCACGGAGCCCTTCAGCTACCTGCTGGAGGTGGAGTACCCGGGCAAGAAGGTCTTCACGCTGCGCGACCCGTACAGCTTCCTGCCCACGCTGGGGGAGCTGGATCTGTACTTCGCCGGTGAGGGACGCCACGAGCGGCTCTGGGAGCGCATGGGCGCGCACCTCATCCACCACAACGGGGTGAAGGGCACGTCCTTCGCCGTCTGGGCGCCCACGGCGTCCGGCGTGTCGGTGGTGGGCGACTTCAACGGCTGGGATGGGCGCCTGCACAGCATGCGGCGCATGGGCTCCTCCGGCATCTGGGAGCTGTTCGTCCCGGAGGTCGGCGAGGGCACCCGCTACAAGTTCGAGATCCGTCCCGGCCAGGGCGGCCGGCTGCTCAAGTCGGATCCGTTCGCCTTCCGCACGGAGACGCCGCCCGCCACCGCGTCGGTGGTGCACGACCTGGCCCGCTACGCCTGGGGCGATACGGCATGGCTGGAGGCCCGGGAGAAGCAGACGGAGGCCGCGCGCCAGCCCTGGAGCGTCTACGAGGTGCACCTGGGAAGCTGGCGCCGCGTGGTGGAGGACGGCGACCGGCCCATGACGTACCGCGAGCTGGCGCCGGAGCTGTCGCGCTACGTGAAGGAGCTGGGCTTCACGCACGTGGAGCTGCTGCCCGTGGCGGAGCACCCCTACGGCGGCTCATGGGGCTACCAGGTCGGCGGCTACTACGCGCCCACGTCGCGCTTCGGCCACCCGGACGACTTCCGCTACCTGGTGGACTACCTGCACCAGGAGGGCGTCGGCATCATCGTGGACTGGGTGCCGGGTCACTTCCCGCGCGACACCCACGTGCTGGGCAACTTCGACGGCACGGCCCTCTACGAGCACGCGGACCCGCGCAAGGGAGCGCAGCCGGACTGGGGCACGCTCGTCTTCAACTTCGGCCGCAACGAGGTGCGCAACTTCCTCATCGCCAACGCGCTGTTCTGGCTGGAGGAGTACCACATCGACGGGCTGCGCGTGGACGCGGTGGCCTCCATGCTCTACCTGGACTACAGCCGCAAACACGGCGAATGGATCCCCAACCGCTGGGGCGGTCGCGAGAACGAGGAGGCCATCCAGTTCCTGCGCGAGCTCAACGACACCATCCGCCGCAAGCACCCGGGCGTGGTGGTCATCGCGGAGGAGTCCACCGCGTGGCCCAAGGTGAGCCAGCCCACGAGCGAGGGCGGCCTGGGCTTCCACTTCAAGTGGAACATGGGCTGGATGCACGACACGCTGTCGTACTTCGGCAAGGATCCCATCCACAGGCAGTACCACCACAACCAGCTCACCTTCGGCCTGCTGTACGCGTTCAGCGAGCACTTCATGCTGCCGCTGAGCCACGACGAGGTGGTGCACGGCAAGGGCAGCCTCTACGGCCGGATGCCGGGTGACGCGTGGCAGAAGCGCGCCAACCTGCGCGCGCTCTTCGCGTGGATGTGGGCCCACCCGGGCAAGAAGCTGCTCTTCATGGGCGGTGAGTTCGGCCAGCCGGGCGAGTGGAACCACGACAAGAGCCTGGACTGGCACCTGCTGGACGACCCGGGTCACAAGGGCATCCAGAAGCTGGTGGGGGACCTGAACCGCGTCTACCGCGAGCTGCCCGCGCTGCACGACGCCGACAGCGAGCCGGTGGGCTTCCAGTGGCTCCAGCCGGACGCCTCCGCGGCGAACGTGCTGGCCTTCGTGCGGCGCTCGCGCACGCCCGGGCGCCACGTGGTGTGCGTGGCCAACCTGTCCCCAGTTCCGCGCGAGAATTATCGCGTGGGCTTCCCGCTCGTCGGCCGTTATGTGGAGTTGGTCAACAGCGACGCGGGCGAGTACGGCGGCAGCGGCCTGGGCAACAACGGCCAGGTGCACACAGAGCCCACGGGCTGGGACGGTCAGCCGGCTTCGGTGGCCCTCACCCTGCCCCCGCTGTCGGTGGTGTGGTTCACGCCGGGCTGAGAAGGGCGCCTTCGAGCGCGTCCTTTCGTCCGGCCTTCACGGCGGCAGCGAAAGGACGCGCGCATGGCTTCGCAGGCAGCGACGAAGCGGAAGTTGGGAACGACCGGGCTGGAGGTGTTTCCCCTGTGTCTGGGTGGGAACGTCTTCGGCTGGACGAGTGATGAAGCCACCTCGTTCGCCGTGCTCGACGCGTTCGTCGAAGGGGGCGGCAACTTCGTCGACACCGCGGACGTGTATTCGCGGTGGATCCCCGGCCACCAGGGTGGCGAATCCGAGACGGTGCTGGGCAGGTGGATGGCCTCGCGCAAGGCGAGGGACCGCGTGGTGGTGGCCACGAAGGTCGGCGCGGAGACGGCACTGGGCAAGGGCCTCACCCGCGAGCACATCGAGAAGAGCGTGGATGCGTCCCTGCGCCGCCTGGGCGTGGAGCGCATCGACCTGTACTACGCGCACTACGACGACCCGAACACGCCCTTCGAGGAGACGCTCCGCGCCTTCGACGCGCTGGTGAAGGCGGGCAAGGTGAAGGCGCTGGGCCTGAGCAACCACACCGCGGAGCGCGCCGCGGAGGCGCTGGCAACGCAGCAGCGCCTGGGGCTCGCGCGCTACCAGGTGCTCCAGCCGGAGTACAACCTCGTGGAGCGCCCGGGCTTCGAGAACGCCCTCCAGCCGCTGAGCCAGAAGGAAGGGCTCGCGGTGGCACCGTACTTCGGGCTCGCGTCGGGCTTCCTCACCGGCAAGTACCAGGAGGGACAGCCGCCGCCGCAGTCCGCGCGCGCGGGGGGCGTGATGAAGAAGTACGGCAACGCGAAGGGCTGGGGCGTCGTCGCCGCGCTGAAGCAGGTGGCCCAGCGCCGGGGTGCCAGTGAGGCGCAGGTGGCGCTCGCGTGGCTCGCGACGCGGCCCACGGTGGTGGCGCCCATCGCCAGCGCGACGTCCGTGCCGCAGGTGAAGGAGCTGCTCGGGGCGTTCAGCGTGAAGCTGGAAGCGGACGACCTGCGCGAGCTGGACAGCGCGTCGTCGGAGTAGCGCGCGGTGAATGGACGGAGCCCTGGCGCGGTGACGTCAGGGCCACCTTCCCGCCATCAACAGCGTCCTGTATCAGCCTTTATGTTTCATCCGCGACGAGCACGGTCTTCAACCGCTCCAGCGTCTCGTCCGGTACGTCGATGAACGACAGGCCGACTTCGAAGCGGGCCACGGCGTCCTTGGGTAGTTTGACGGCCCAGACGATGCGAGCCGTACATTCCAGGGAGCTGCCGTCCGGCAGGAACAACTCCAGGTCCAGGCGGGAGCCCACGTCCTGCGGCTCGTCGGAGTAGATGCGCGCGCCACCGAGGCTGACATCGAGCACCTGCTTCTTCTCTCCAATCTTCATCCGCGCGGGACGCGAGTAGAGGGGAGCCTGGAGCCGGGGGAAGGATCGGCGATCGATGTTCGAGGTCATCTGAGTCGTCACGATCAGCCATCCTAGCGTGCCTGTCACGAAAGGGCATATTGCCCTCCCAGACGAGGATATGACCCGTGGGGTGGGATGACCCTGGCGTGGGTTTGCAGTCACCCCAGCCCCCGGGTGGTGTCGTCCGCGTGCGTCAGGGATTGAACGGGCCGCGTGAGTCCTCGATGCCAGGAGCATCGCGCGCCAGCTCGTCGCAGATGAGGCCCTGGATGCGGAAGGCCAGCCGCGCTTCCTGGATCACCTCCTGGGACTCGAGTTCGCCCAGCGCCACCTCATCCAGCCGGGTCGCCAGCCGACGCTGGAAGGCGTTCAGTTCTCCTGCGGACACCGCGTTGTAGAAGGCGGTGCCTCGACCGCCCTCCAGCTCGAACGCTTGTGCGACGAGCTCCGAGCGTTGGGGCGCCGTGAAGAGGTCCTGGACGCACCGGGCGTAGGCATGCGCGAGCAGCAGGTGGGGCGCTTCGGTGGCCACCTCGTGGATCCGCTCGGCGTGCAACCGCGTCTCCGCGCAGGCGAACGGCTGTGTGCGCGTATCGCCGCAGAACCAGTCCAGGTCCGACGCCAGCGCCGAGGCCCGCCGCAACTCCGGCAGTCGCAGCACCCGCGCGAGCGCGACGTCCTTCACCGCCGGCAGCGCGGATTCGAAGGCCTCATAAAGGACGTGCAGTTGGCGCAGGTGGTTCACGTAGTGCCGGGCCCGCACGAACTGGCCATACACGCCGCCGTTCCACGAACCGTGGAAGAGCGCCTCCAGGAAGGTGGACTGCTCCACCTGCCGCCGCGCGCTGCCCGTCCCCTCCTCCAGGCGCACCGACAGCGGCTGGACTGGCGTTTCGGCCGGCGAGGCCGCCGCGGCCCCCAGCCGCCGATCCCTGGCGGAACGGATGCCGCCCCACCGCAACGTCCCCTGCGGGCTCACTGCTTCCACCCGCCGTTGGGCACCCCGTGCGAGGTGGGGGCCGGCGGCTCCGAGGCCTCGGGCTCGTGGCGGGGCGACTGCGGCACCTCCTCCAGGTGCTGGATGGCCTCCAGCAGCGTGTGGCCCAGCGCGCGCAGGACATCCTCTTCCAGGCGGAGCGTCACCGGCCCCACCGCCAGGTGGATGTGCCCACAACTGCACCGCGTCACCTCAGCGCACGGGCCTCGCGCCAGCACCGCCCTGCAGCATCCCTGACCGAGCATCGCGACCTCCAATTGACTTTGATTATCGAAATCAAATTCATGAAGCCACAACGCCCTTTCGGGGTCAAGCCGGTCCGCGCCGTTTCCGGACCCGATGCCCGCCACCAACGGCCCAAAGACAGACATGAAACATGACAACAATACATATCAAAACACTGTCTTTGATTGACAATGACAGACATTGGCTGTTCCGGTCGCGGTCGACGAAGGGGTACGCACCCTGGAGAAATGGGTGCTCTTCTGTTCATGTAGGCATGGCGACTCGAATGGTCTCGGAATTGGCTGAAGGTTTGTTCAGGCCAGTTCAGGGCCCTTTACGACCCCTGAAAAACTGGCTGAAGGTTTGTTCAGGTCCCGTTCATTCCACCCCGCTCTGGTCATCGCCAGAGGGTGGGGCCCCACGAAGTCCCCTGTGCCGAGGAGCCTCGTCAGAAAGGAGGAGCGGGACTTCCCGGCGGTGCTGCCCATCCAAAACGCGGAGGCCCGCGCCTCGGAGTCGTGGCCCGGACGTCCATCCGCCTGCCTGAAGGGATGTTCAGGGGCAGGCGAGGCACGTTGAACGGCTGGGCCAGCGGCTCACGGGAGTTGTTCGCGCGAGACCTGCGCAATCTGGCTGGCCGTTCCGCGCCCCGAACCCCGGCTCACCGAGCGGCCTGAAGCCCATGCCCCTGGACCAGGACGGCTCGAAGGTGGACAGGCCATCCAGGCGCACTCGGCGCACCGGGGCCTGACGTTCTTCGACGGAGAGGAAGGGCTCCACCCCGACTGGCGGCGCGGCGCGCTGGTGGCCTCCCACTGCTCGTGGAACCGCACGCGGAGCGCACCTGTGACAGGGCCACGCGTTCCCGAGGGAGCTCGCCACGAACCCGCCCAGGGGCAAGCTGGGCGCCTCCCACGGCGTCGAGGAAGCGCACGGAGCGGACCGGCTACAAGGTCACCGCGTTCCCGTGGGACCTCGCCACGGACCAGCCCATGGGCGAGGTGGACGTCGTCACCGGGTTCAAGGCCCCGGACCTGCTCAGTAGGTGGGGCCGGCCGGTGGACGTGCCCTGGCGCCGGGCAGAGGCTTCATCGTCAGCGACGATCAAGCCGGTGCCCTCTACCGCAGGGAGCCCGCCGCCCGGCCGTGAGCCACGGGCCTCGCGGCGGGATGCAGCGCGCGCTTCAGCGCGTCTCGCCGCGGCCCAGCTTCTCCACGTAGTCGGCGGGCAGCCCGGCGCTCGTCGCACCGCGCACCAGCGCCTCCACGAAGCGCGGGCTTACCGGCCCGTCCGACGACGCACGGCGCGGGTTGGTCACGAACGCGGTGGCCTCCAGCTCCTTGCCGTCCACGCGCACGCGCACCGTCCGCTCCACGCACATGCTCGTGACGAAGCCCTCCTTGTGCTGGACGATGGGCCAGTCCTTGCCGGCGATCTGGAAGAGCCGGCCGTATACGCGCGCGCCCGGCGCGTCGGTGAGGCCCGCCACCCGTCCGCCCCACCAGCGCGAGGGGAAGTCGTAGACGAGGTCCACGTCCAGCGCCTCGGCCAACTGCCCTTCCGGCAGCTCGAAGAAGCCGTAGCTGTGCTGGCCCTTCCACTCCTCGAAGGCGGCCCGGTCGAGGATGGTCGAATACGCGAAGTACAGCCGGGGCGCGTCCGCATCCGCCTGCGCGCGCGCCTTCATCACCTGATCGTAGTGCGAGTCCATGCGTGCCCTCCTACCACTGCCCCTAGCGCGAAAGGGCGCCGTCGCGGAACGCGCCCAGCACGCCCGCGACGTCCAGGCGCGAGGTCCTGATGAACAGGCGCAGCGCCCGCTCCACGTGCTCGGCCAGCGTGGCCATGCGCTCCAGCCGCCGCAGCCTTTCGGCCGGCAGCCCGCCCACGCCCACCGCCAGCCTGCGGGCTTCGGCCAGGTCCGCCCGGATGCGCGTGACGAAGGCCGCCTCGCGCTCCTCCACCACGTGCGTCACCATCCGCACCAGGTCCGTCTCCGCCGAGTAGCGCCACACCGTGTCCTGCGGCACGCGCACCCGCTGCACGGCGCCCCAGCGCTCCAGGTCGCGCAGCAGCATGGACACGCCGCCCTTGGACAGCTCCAGCTCGCGTTCAATCTCCCCCGCCGTCAGCGGCTCACCGCGAAGGTACAACAGGGCCCACACGCGGCCCTGGTTGCGCTTGAAGCCCCAGAACTCGATGACGTTGCCCACCGCCTCCACGGAGATGGACTCCCACGGCGCCAGCCGGCCGTTCTCCGGCGGTGCCACGGTCTTCTGACTCCCGGGCTCCCCCCCCGTCCACAGGTAGCCCTTCACGCAGCGCGTCCCTTGACCTGATCGGCGATGCCCTCGGCCAACCGGTGCGCCCAACTGGCCAGCTCCGCGCCCGCGGCGTCCTTCGAATAGGGCCCCAGCTTGTCCAGCGCGGCCTCGATTTCGGTGTTCATCATCGCCATGGACGCTTCCACCGCGCCGGTGGCCTCGATGGCGTTGCCAATCTCCCGCGTGCGCTCCGGGGTGATGACGGAGAACGCCCACGCGTCCTTGAGCTTGCGGCGCAGCGATTCATCGCGCGCCACCGCCAGCAGGATGGGCAGCGACGGCGTGCGCGAGTGCACGTCCGCGTACCGGGGCTTGCCCACGTCCGTGCCCAGGATGTCGCGGATGTCGTCGGCGATCTGGAACGCCACGCCCAGGTGCCGGCCGAACGCGTCGAAGCGGGCCACCGCATCCGGCTGATCCGCCAGCGTCGCGGCCGCCTTGCCGCACCAGCCGAACAGCGAACCCGTCTTGCCCTCGGCGATGTAGCGCAGGCGCGTCAGCGGCAGGTTCATGTCGCCCCGAGCCTCCACCTCCGCGATGGCCGCGCGGGTCATCTCCGTGACGATGGCCAGGCCGCTCTGCACCACGCGCGCGTCCAGCAGCGACAACTGCGTGAGCGCCGTGGACAGGATGAGGTCGCCGCTCATCACCGCGACGATGTTGCCCCAGCGCGCGTTCACCGTCGGGCGGCCCCGGCGGTACATGCCCGCGTCCACCACGTCGTCGTGCAGCAGGCTTGCCGAGTGGATCATCTCCGCGGCCACGCCCACGTCCACCAGCCGCTCCGCCGGCACGCCCACGGCGCCACCGAACAGGCGCACGAGCATGGGACGCGCACGCTTGCCACCCGTGCCCAGGCACAGGTGCCGCGCCGCGTTCATCAACGTGTCACCTTCCACGTCAGGCCCGACGTCGCCATCCGCGAGCAAGGCGTTCAGCCGCTGCTCCACCTGCCCCAGAAACTCCGTCAGCTCGTGAGCGACATCCATGTGCGCGGTCTCCTTCCAGTCGTTCATATAGTTCAAGACCGCGTGAACTGCACCTGAATCCCTTCTGCCCAGCAGGCAGGCGGCCAGCGAGCTGAATGCCGGGGAGAAGGCCGGTTGGTGGACGGCCGTGCGCCCGGGCCACACCGGGGGTCCGGTTGAGGGGGAATGCAAGGCCAGGGAACATCCCGGGCCGCGTGTCCCCCGCCGCCTTCCGCCGCCACCTCGTCCAGAGCTTCGCTTCCCTCGCCAACGGCGTTCCGCTCTTCCGTCCCGGGGCTTCGCTGCCCGGTGCGTCGGCGCCACTGCTGGGTGCTCCCCCACCCTCCGACAGCCACCGGGGCCCGCCCGTCCACCAGCGGCTGCGCGGGTCGCTGCGCATGTCCATCGTGGAGGGGATGTTCGCGGAGGTGTTCACCGCGTGCGCGGGTGCGACGGTACTCACCGCGTGGGCCATCGCGCTGAAGCTGGGCCCCTTCCTCGTGGGCGTGATGACGGCGCTGCCGTTCTTCGCCCAGTTCGTCCAGTTCCCCGCCGCGTGGCTGACGCTCTGCTTCGGTCACCGGCGGGTGGCGCTCACCGCCGTGTGCCTGTCGCGGCTCGTGATGCTGCCCCTGGCGCTGATGCCCTGGCTGAAGCTGTCGCTGACGGGCCAGCAGCACCTGCTCATGGGCGTGGCCGGCCTGTCCGCGCTCCTGGCGGTGGTGGGCAACAACGCCTGGGTGGCCTGGATGGGGGAGCTGGTGCCGCGCGCCGTGCGGGGCCGCTTCTTCGGCAAGCGCACCGCGCTCACCACGCTGATGGGCACCGGCGCGTCGCTCACCGCGGGCCTGCTGATGGATCGGCTGCGCAGGGTGGACGGCGTGGGCATGGCCCTGCCGCTGCTGGCGCTGGCCGCGTGCGCAATGGGCCTCGTCACCACCCTGATGATGGCCGCGCAGCATGACCCCGCGCCCCCGGGCAGCTCGCCCCGGCTGGAGCTGAAGGCGGCGCTGCTGCCCTGGAAGGACGACGGCGCCCGGCGCGTGCTGCTGTACCAGGTGGCGTGGAACGCGGCGGTGGGCGTGTCCGCGCCCTTCTTCGCGCTGCACTCGCTGCAGAACCTCAAGATGACCTTCGTCATCATGGCCCTGCACGCGGCGGCGGTGGCGGGGGTGCGCGTGCTCACCGCATCCATGTGGGGCCGCGCCATCGACCGGCTGGGCGCGCAGCCGGTGCTGATGGCGTGCTCGCTGGGGATCAGCGTCATCCCGCTGTTGTGGCTCCTGCCGTCCGAGGGGACGCTGTGGCCGCTGCTGTTCGACGTGCTGCTGGCGGGCGCGCTGTGGAGCGGCCACGGCCTGGCCATCTTCGCGCTGCCCCTCACGGTGGCGCCGCGCCGGGGACGGCCCTTCTACCTGGCGGCGTTCGCCACCGCGGGAGGCCTGGCCTACGCGGCGGCGGCGGCCCTGGGAGGCGCCCTGGCCGCGCGCATCCCCCAGCAGTTCATGCTGGGCGGATACGTGTGGGCGAACCTGCACGTCCTCTTCGTCGTGTCGTCGGTGGCCCGCCTGGGCGCGGCGTTCCTCGCGGCCCGGGTCAACGAGCCCGGGGCGGCCACCGCGCGCACCGTGGGTCAGGTGTTGGAGCGGCTCCTGCCCCGCCTCCGCCCCGCGCTGCGCGAGGCCCGCTCCCCGGACGTCCGCCCCTGACAAGGCCCCGAAGCGCGGGGGCCCTGCACACAGCGGCGGACTACAGCCGGTAGTCCTTCACCATCGCGGCCACGCGCTCGGACAGCATCTTGAGCGCCACCGCGGACTCGCTGGTGGTGGAGATGCGCTTCACCGTGTCGCCCATCACCGCATTGAGCTCGTTCACCGCGGTGAAGATCTGCTCGATGCCGGTGGCCTGCTGGTTCACGGTCTGGGAAATCTGGCGCGCGGACACCACGCTGTCGCGCACGATGGAGGACAGTTGGCGCAGCGTGTCCCCGGAGGTGCGCACCTGCGCGAGCCCGGACTCCATGCGCTGCGTGCCCGCCGCGGTGATCTCCACCGTGGCGAAGATGGCCGCGCTGATGTCCGCCAGGATGCCGCGCACCTGGTTGGTGGCGCGGATGGACTGGTCCGCCAGCCCGCGGATCTCCCGGGCCACCACCGCGAAGCCCTTGCCGTGCTCCCCGGAGCGCGCCGCCTCGATGGCCGCGTTCACCGCGAGCAGGTGCGACTGGTCCGCCAGGTCCTTCACCGTCTCCGTGATGCCGGAGATCTGCTCGGTGCGCTCGCCCAGCGCCATGATGCGCTCGGCGATCTGCTCCACCTGCGAGCGCAGATCCACCAGGCCCTCGATGCTGTCCGTGATGGCGCTCTCGCCCGTCTTGCCCAGGGCCTCCGCGCGCTCCGCCACGTCGATGACCGCTTCGGCCGCGCGCGACGCCACCACCGACGTCTGGCGGATCTCCTGCGCCGTCACCTGCGTCTCCTGCAGCGCGGCGGCGTGGCGCGACACCATCTCGTTCTGCCGGCCCGCCGAATCATTCAGATGGTCCACCGACCCCTTGAGCAGATCCGACGACTGCTGCAACTGCACGAGCAGGTCCTTCACCTTCGTCACCATCAGCGTGAAGGCGCCCGCCAACTGCCCCACCTCGTCGGTGGAGTCGATGCGGACCATCTCCCGCAGGTCGCCGTGCTCCGCGATGCGCTGCGCCGCTTCCGTCAACTGCACCAGCGGCCCCGCGATGCGCCGCGCCAGCACGAGGCCCACCACCACGAACAGCACCAGCGCCAGCACCAGCACCACGCTCACGCCGGTGGTGAGGCTGGCCACCTGGGCCCGCGCCGCCGTGCGGTTGAAGCCCACGTGCACGCTGCCCGCCCCGTTCGCCATCCGCGAGCTCAGGTCCATCAGCTCCGCGTCGCGCACGTAGAACGTCGCCTCGCCCGTGGCCTTGCCCAGCCTGTCCCTCAGCTCCCGCATGGCCGGGCCGTACTCCCCCGCCACCGCGCGAAGCTGTCCCGACCCGTCAAAGACGGCCACGTAGGCCACCTTCCCGTTGCGGGCCACCGGCTCCAGGAGCGCCTGGAGCGACTCCGTCTGGCCCGAGGCCATGACGCCCGCCAACGTGGAGGCGAGCGCCGCGGGCATGGACACCCCCACGTCCCGGCCCTGCGCCTCGAAGGCGTTGGACACGCGCGGGATGAGGTACCCGAAGAAGAGGACCGTGAAGAACAGCGCCACCAGGAGCGGCGCCAGCGAGAGCTTCTGGGACAGGGAAAGTCGCATCCGGGCGTCGGTGGCGGCCTCCTTCCACGCTGTCGCCAGCGCGCGGAAGCCACTCCAGAGGGAAATCTGGGAAACGATGCCCCCCTGGACTATCCAGTGAGGTGCCGCATTGTGAACACCCCCAGCGAGCCCGCGCAATGGTCCCGCGCGTTTCCCGCATGAAAGTGAGACACCGCGCCCTGGGTAGACACCACCCCGGGGCGCGGGCGTCATCCCTTTTTTCAGCCCGCCTGGCGCTTGGTGGGGGCGCTGTCGTCCCACTTCTCCATCAGGGTGTTGGACGGCAGTTGCTCATCCAGCAGCTTGCGCGCGGACTCCGCGCCGGACACCGGCAGCCCCTGGGGGTTGAGCAGGCCCAGTTGCACCAGCACCGTCGCCTGATCCCAGTAGATGTGCTCGTGGTAGAGCTTGTCGCCGCGGAAGTTCACCACCGCGACGAACGGCACCTCCACGTACTTGCCGGTGGGCGGGATGCCCGGGAGCATCCAGTCCATCTCGATGTCGTGGGTGAAGCAGAAGATGAACTCGTCCACCACGCGGTCGGCACCCACGGTGCGCGACAGCGGGATCATCTTCGTGTCCTTCGGGTTCGCGTGGATGAAGTGGTTCTCGTAGAAGCGGTGCAGGTAATTGGCGCCCACGCCGCCCGTCATCACCGGGATGCTGTTGACGTACGGGTGCGCCACCATGGTGGCCATCGTCGCGTCGGCGTCCCGGATGGCGAACTCCAGCTCCGTGTGGCGGTCCCACAGCGCGGACAGGTCGTAGTGCGGACCCATCGTCTTGCGCAGCAGGGCCATGGTGCGGGTGTGGGCCATCATCTGCGAGGGCCGGTGGTACGCCGGAGACCCCGTGCGGAAGAAGCCGTGCCGGACGCCCGGGTACACGTACAGCTCCACGTCGGGCGTGACGTGCTTGCGCACGCGCGCCACCGCGGACGGGGGCACGAAGCCGTCCCACTCCGCGAAGTTGAGCACCATCGGGGACGCGTCAGGCCCCGCTTCCGCCAGCACGTCCTCCATGCCCGGCGCGCAGTAGGCCACCGCGCAGTCCACCTGGCCGTGCACCGCGAGCTGCGCGGCCAGCGTGCCGCCCAGTCCGAAGCCCAGCGCGCCCACCTGCTTCTTGCCCTTGAGGCCCGTCACCTCCGGCAGGGCGCGGGCGTAGGCCACCACCGCCTTCAGATCCGCTTCCTCCGGCTCCCCCCTCGACGCGAGGTCCGGCGCGACCACCACGTAACCTTCTTCCGCGAAGTGTTCGGCCATGTGCTTCAGGTGTTCGTTGCCCTCGAACGCCTCCACCATCAGCACCACCAACGCCGGACCACTCCCGGATGCTGGACGACGGATCCAGGCCCTCATCGGGTCGTTTCCATCCACGGGAATCCACATCGAGTTGTCGGTCGTCATTGTCTCGCACCCTCCCCAAAGCGGACATGTAAGTCCGGTGGCACCTCACCTCCCGGACGTCTGGCATTGTAGCAAACTGCCCAGAGCTTCGCTGAGAGAATGAGAGGTTTTGATGAGGGCGGATAGTTGTATGCCTTTGACTGAAGTAATCAGCCGGCACTGCAATACTCACCTGACGCGACGGGACTTGTGTTTTCAGGCCGTCAGCGATTCCGGCTGTGCCGCGTCGGCGCAGGCGGAGAGGTGGCGCCCGTCGCGCTGGGCGTGACGCGGCAGGCACACGAAGAAGGTGGTTCCTGACTCCAGGGTGGACTCGACCCGGAGGGTTCCGCCGTGGGCCTCCACGATGCTGTGCGCGATGTAGAGCCCCAGGCCCAGGCTCTCCCGGCGTTCCGTATCGACGCCCCGGCGGAAGGGCTGGAACAGCGTGGAGCGCAGGTGCGTGGGGATGGGGGCGCCGCCGTTGTGCACCTCCACGTGGACGGTGTCCTCACCCTGCTCGAAGGTGCGGATGCGCACCGGGCTGTCGTTGGGGCTGTACTTCAGGGCGTTGTCCAGGAGGTTGGCCAGCACCTGCGCCAGCCGGTCCAGGTCCCACGCGCCCTGCAGTGTGTCGCAGGTGAAATCGCATTGGACGGTGCGGTGGGGTTGCGCTGCGCGCAGCTCGTCCGCCACCTTGCAACACAGCTCGTTGAGGTCGCCCGGACGTGGCTCCACCGGGATGCCTCCGCCCAGGCGGGCTCGGGTGAAGTCGAGCAGTTGTTCCACGATGCGTTGGATGCGCTCGCCGCCCCGGGCCACCCGCTCGAAGGCCTTGCGCTGGCCTTCCGGCAGCGACTCGCGCGCAAGCTGCATGCTCGCGGTGGTGAGGATGGCGGCCAGGGGGGAGCGGATGTCATGCCCCACGATGCCGACGATCTGCTGCTCCAGCTCCGCCGTGCGCTGGAGCTCCTGCTCCACGCGCCGCCGCTCGGCCAGCTCCAGCGCCTGCTGCCGCAGTTGTTCGCCGCGAAGGTACAGCTCCACGAACACCGACACCTTCGCGCGCAGGATGTCCGGATCCACGGGCTTGAGCAGGTAGTCCACCGCCCCGTATTCGTAGCCCCGGGTGATGTAGGCCGTCTCGCGACTGAGCGCGGTGATGAAGAGGATGGGCAGGTGCTTCGTGCGCTCCCTTGCGCGCACCAGCTTCGCCGTCTCCAGCCCGTCCAGCCCCGGCATCTGCACGTCCATCAGCACGCACGCGTACTCGTCCAGCAGCAGCGCCTTGAGCGCCTCGTCGCCGGAGCGCACCGACACCAGTTGCTGGCCCAGCGGCTCCAGGATGCCCTCCAGGGCGAGCAGGTTCGCCGGTACGTCGTCCACCAGCAGCACCCGCGCGCGGCGCAGCTCGTTGGAGGGCGGGGGTGGACCTCCGGAAAGCATGTCGGACACGGCGCTGAGCACGGAATTCCTGGGGCCGGAAGGCGTCACGGGGGTTGTCACTCGGGCGTTGGGGTGGAGGGGCTCGGGTGGCAGACAGGGGCGTGGCGTCTGTAACTCCGCTGGGCGTCGAGCGCTCACGTCCAACAGGGACCGGGAGCAGCCTTGTTCCCTGCACCTGTATTCAAAAGACACAGCGCGGGAGGAATTCATGCTCAAAACTGTCAGGTTGCAATTCCTGTCAGGGGCGTAAATTCTCAACACATGACGCCCCCGGTCCCTCGCACGCTCCTCATCAGTCCCACCGACCTGCGCGCCATCGTGGCGGGCGTGGGCCTGCACGCCTTGATGGATGAGCTCATCCAGTCACTCACCGTGGCCCTGCGCGAGCTGGATGACGCCCTCACGCAGGTGCACAAGCGGGAGGGCTTCTCGCTGTCGGACGGGGCGCTTCCGCTGGGAGCGCTCGAGTGGATGCCCGTCCTGCGGCGGGGCGAGACCCTGACGATGAAGGTGGCAGGCTCCTGCCCGGCCAACGTGCTGGAGGCCGGCCTGCCGACACTCATCGCGACCCACAGCGTGTACGACGCACGCACGGGCCATCTGATGGCGGTGATGGACGGCGTCTTCGCCACCGCGCTGCGCACCGGGGCCGCGTCGGCCGTGGCCAGCCGGTGTCTCGCGTCGCCGGACAGCACGGTGCTGGGGCTGGTGGGCTGCGGCGCGCAGGCCGTCACGCAGCTTCATGCCCTCAGCCGCGTGTTCCGGCTGGAGCAGGTGTTGGTGCATGACCTGGATCCGGACGCGGCGCGCTCCTTCGTGCGGCGCGTGGCGTTCCTGGGGCTGGATGTGCGGCCCACGCTGCTGGCGGACCTGGAGGCGCGAGCGGACATCCTCTGCACCGCGACCACCGTGACGGCGGGCTCCGGGCCGGTGATCTCCGGCCACGCGCTCAAGCCGCATGCGCACATCAACGCGGTGGGCGCGGACCGGCCGGGCAAGACGGAGCTGCCGCTGGCGCTCCTGCGCCGCAGCCTGGTGTGCCCGGACTTTCCCAGCCAGGCGCGCCTGGAGGGGGAATGTCAGCAGCTCCATCCGGATCAGATAGGTCCAGATCTGGCCACCGTGGTGCAGCAGCCGGAGGAGTTCCAGGGCTGGCGGCTGCGCAACACGGTGTTCGACTCCACCGGGCACGCGCTGGAGGACCAGGTCGTCACGCGCATGCTGCTGGAGCACGCGCGGCGCATGGGGCTGGGCACGTGGGTGGCGCTGGAGGGGCTGGGCGGAGATCCGCTCGACCCGTACGCGCTGGTGCACGGTGACGCGGCGGGCCTGACCGAGACGCCGCGCCGCGCCGCCGGAAGCTGACGTCCGCCGCGCGACAATCCCGACCGCCGTCCAGGCATCCACCCGGGCGCGGGCTCCGTAGAGTCCTGCACCCATGTGTTCGCACAGCCTGTCGTCAAAAGGTGTCTCACGCACCGCGCTCGGCCTGACCCTCGCGGTGTCGCTGGGCCTCGCTGGCTGTGGCCAGACGCCCGCGACGGAGCGCGTGCCCTTCACGCCCACCACCGACAGCGCGGTGCTGGAGCAGGTTCCAGCGACCGCGACGGATGCGAAGGCCCGGGAACGCGCCGCGTTGCGGCGGGCCCTGGCGGCGCGCGCGGACCAGTTGGATCTGGCGCTGCGGCTGGCGCGGCTGGACATCGAGGAGGGGCGGGCCTCCGGGGACCCGCGCTACCTGGGCCGGGCGCAGGCGGCGCTTACGCCCTGGTGGGACGCGGCCACCCCGCCTCCGGGCGTGCGCCTGTTGCGCGCGACCATCCTCCAGGGCCGCCATGAGTTTCCCGCCGCGCTGGCGGACCTGGACGCCCTGGTGCGCGAATCCCCCGACGACGCCCAGGCCTGGCTCACGCGCGCCGTCGTCCTGGGCGTGCGCGGTGAACACGCGGAGGCCGCGAGGAGCTGCACGATGCTCGCGCCCCTCGCGGGTTCGCTGGCCGGCGCGGTGTGTCAGGCGCAGGTGAAGAGCCTGGCGGGTCGTTCCAGGGAAGCCCAGTCGCTCTTGTCCGCCGCCCTGGCCCGTGGGGCCCACGGGGTGGAGGAGCAGGCGTGGGCGCTGTCCACCCTCGCGGAGGCCACCGCTCGCGCGGGCGACACCGAGCGCGCCGCGAAGCTCTTCGCCCGCGTGCTGACCCTGGATCCGTCGGACGCCTATACGCGCGCCGCCTACGCGGACCTGCTGCTGGACCTGGGCCGGCCGCGCGACGTCATCGCGCTGGTGAAGGACCACGGCCAGGACGACAACCAGTTGCTGCGCCGCGTGCTCGCGGAAGCAGCGCTGGGCACGCCGGAGGCACCCGCGCTCGCCGCCGAACTGGGCTCGCGCCACGCCGTCAGCCACCTGCGGGGCGACGGCCTGCACGCGCGCGAGGAAGCCCGCTTCGCCCTCCACATCCTGAAGGATCCGGCGAAGGCGCTGAAGCTGGCCCAGGTGAACTGGGAGGTGCAGCACGAACCGTGGGACGTGCGCCTGCTGTTGGAGACCGCGCTCGCGAACCACACCCCCGAGGCCGCCGCCCCCGCCCTGCGCTTCCTGGAGGCGAGCGGCGCGGACGACCCCGGCCTGCTGGCGCTCGCTGAACGCGCGCGAAAGGCGTCCCCATGAAGGCCCTGACGCTGGCCCTGCTCCTCCTTCCGCTGGCGGCGCTGGCCCACAAGCCGAGCGACAGCTACCTGCACCTGGACCGCGCCGGTGACGGCTTCACCGGCCGCTGGGACGTGGCGCTGCGCGACCTGGAGGAGGTGCTCATCCTCGACGCGGATGGCGACGGCGCCATCACCTGGAGCGAGCTGCGCGCGCGGCAGGCGGACGTCGCGGGCTACGCGCTCGCCCGGCTGAAGCTGTCCGCGGAAGGACACATCTGCCCCCTGGCCCCGTCGTCCGCGCTGCGGGTGGTGCGTCACTCCGACGGGGCCTATGCCGTCGTGGACTTCACCGCCGCGTGCCCGGCCACGCCCGTGGCGCTGGACGTGGACTATTCCCTGCTCTTCGACCGCGACCCGCAGCACCGGGGCATCGTGCGGGTGGGCAGCGACGGCGCGGGCGAACCGCTGATCCTCTCCGCCACGCGGCACACCGCCCGCGTGTCCCTGGAGGGCCTGTCGCCCTGGCGACGCTTCGGGCAGATGGTGCACTCCGGCGTCGAACACATCTGGGCGGGCGTGGATCACCTGCTCTTCCTGCTGGCGCTGCTCCTGCCGTCCGTGCTGCGCCGCGACCGCGAGACGGGGCGGTGGGTGCCGGTGACGAACTTTGGTTCAGCGGTGAAGGACGTGGTGAAGGTGGTGTCCGCCTTCACGCTCGCGCACTCGCTGACGCTGAGCGCCGCATCGCTGGGCTGGGTGTCGCTGCCGTCGCGCCTGGTGGAGTCCGCCATCGCGGCCAGCGTCATCGTCGCCGCGCTCAACAATGTCTTCCCGTTGATGGATCGCACCCGCTGGATGGCCGCGTTCGCGCTGGGGCTGCTGCACGGCTTCGGCTTCGCGTCGGTGCTGGCGGATCTGGAGCTGCCCGCGGGCAGCCTCGCGGTGACGCTGCTGGGCTTCAACGTCGGCGTGGAGCTGGGCCAGCTCGCGTGCGTGGCCGTCTTCCTGCCCCTGGCCTACCTGCTGCGCGGCACGCCCGTGTACCGCAGGGCGTTGCTCGTGGGCGGCTCCGCGGTCATCGCCCTGGTGGCGTGCGCGTGGTTCGCGGAGCGCGCGTTCGGCGTCGGCGTGTCCTTCACCTGACAGGCCTGCCCTGCGGGGCAGGGTTCCGTCCGCTCCGGAAATCCACGTGAATCCGGGCAGCGTATTGCCAGGACCCGGAGGTATGTCCTGCGTCTGCAAGACACCCGGGGACTCCAACAAATACATCCAACGCAGCAGGAGGTTCAGATGAGAGCGAAGAAGCTCGCGGCGGTCCTCACCGTCGCGACCGCGCTGGGCGCGTCGAGCGCCATTGCGTCGAGTCACCGGGAAGCACCCTTCATCACGAAGTCGCCCAAGGTCGACGCGACCGACTTCTACATGTTCCGCAGCTATGAGGCGACTCGCGCGGACTTCGTGACGCTGATCGCCAACTACATCCCCTTCCAGGAGCCGTACGGCGGTCCCAACTTCTTCACGCTGGATCCCGAAGCGCTGTACGAGATCCACATCGACAACGATGGGAACGGGGAAGAGGACCTCACCTTCCAGTTCCGCTTCACCAACACGCTGGCCAACTCCAACAACGGCGCGGCGCTGACCATCGGGACCGGCGCCCAGGCGAAGACGGTCGCCGTGCCGCTCTTCAACGTGGGTCCCATCACCACCGCGAACCAGGCCAACCTGAACGTGCAGGAGTCCTTCACGCTCAAGGTCGTCCGCGGTGACCGCCGCACCGGCACCGCCAAGGACGTGACCAACGCGGCGGGCGGTTCGGCCACGTTCCGCAAGCCCACGGACTTCATCGGCACCAAGTCGCTGGGCCTGCCGGCCGTGTACGAGGCCTACGCCAAGGAGCACATCTATTCGGTGAACATCCCGGACTGTGCCACCCCGGGCCGCGTGTTCGTCGGGCAGCGCAAGGAGTCCTTCGCGGTCAACCTGGGCCCGGTGTTCGACCTGGTGAACGCGCCCGCGTCGGTCATCGCCAATGCGGCCGAGCGCAACGCGGTGCCCAACCCGCTGGCGAAGAACAACATCACCACGCTGGCCCTGGAAGTGCCCATCGCCTGCCTCAAGGCCGGCACCCAGGACGTCATCGGTGGCTGGACGTCCGCGAGCGTGCGCCAGGCGCGCGCCATCAACCCGGCGCCTACGTTCGCGAAGCCCTCGCGTGACGGCGGTGCGTGGCAGCAGGTCAGCCGCCTGGGCATGCCGCTGGTGAACGAGATCGTCATCGGCCTGCCGGACAAGGACAAGTTCAACGCGAGCGAGCCCAAGGACGACGGCCAGTTCGCCACCTACGTGACGAACCCCACCCTGCCCGCC
>NZ_RAVZ01000098.1 GCF_003611635.1 Corallococcus terminator
GCGGCGGGCGGGGCGGCGTTCGGGTCGACGATGTCGCTGATGCGCTTGACGACCGTCTTGCCGCTCATGTCCACGACCTTGAACTCCTCCTCCTCCGGGAGTTCGCCCGCGTCCTGCTGCTTCGAGTCGGGCTTGAAGCGCTTCTTCTCCACCGGCTCCTGGTTGCGGTAGTGGCGCAGGATGGCGTGCTCGATTTCACGGTCGCCCGCCACCATGGGCACCACGCGGGCGCGGCTGCGCGCCGCCACCTGGTCCAACGTCGCGAGGTCCGTGGGGTCCGACATCGCCAGGACCAGCGTCTTGCCGTTGTCCTTGAGCTGGACGGGGAAGACGCCCTTCTGTTCGGCGAGGATGACGTCCACGCGCGACAGCGCGGCCGCGTCCTTCGTCAGGTTTCCCAACTGCACGCGCGGCATTCCCAGCCCCTGGCAGATGGCCTGGGTGATGGTCTCCTCGGACGCCAGTCCCAGGTCCGAGACGACGCGCGATACGCGCCCGCCCCACTGGTCCAGCGACGCGAGCGCGCTGCGAAGCTGCAACTCGTCGATGACGCGCGCCTTGATGAGGATGTCGGCGATGCGATTTCGGGAAGGGGGAGCCATGGGGTGGGGATTCTAGCGTCTGATGGCGCGGACGCTCAGTCCACGTCGTCGAACTGCCTCACCAAGAGGCCAGGAGGCCGACGATGCAGCCCTTCGCGGATGCCGCCACCCAGACGTGCCCGTACTGCGGTGAAGAGGTGGAAGTCGACGTGGACTCGCTGGGCGCCTCCTCCGAGGCCTACGTGGAGGACTGCCCCGTCTGCTGCCGGCCCTGGGAGGTGAAGGTCACCCGGGACGAGGACGGGCCCTCTGTCACCCTGGGCCGCGACGACGATTGAGCCTGCCGGCCAATGCCTCTCCGGCCGGAAGGCAGGCGGCCAGGCGGACAGGCAGGGTGCCTCCCGCACCGCGTCCGGAACGGCCGGGGCCGTTGCTTGACACGTTTCAAAGCATGGTTCTCTTGAGTCTTGTGAGGCGCTGACGGGCCCTCCTGAAACACCGAAGCCTGGGCCCGCCCGCCGCACTCAACAACGACCGTGAACCCGCACGACGTGCGTCCCATGGGACGACACGCACAGGAGAAGTCCATGCTTAGCAACCGCAATGCCTACAACGCCGCCGTCACGCTGCCCCTGCTGCGCGACTTCGACCTGCTCTTCCGCGAGCTGTCCTCGGCGACCGCCAACACCCGCCCGGACATGGAGCACACCCTGACGCCCGCGGCCGACATCCTCGAAGCCGAGGCCGGCATCACGCTGCGCATCGACCTGCCCGGCCACGACGCCAAGGCCATCCAGGTGAAGGTGGAGAACAACGTGCTGACCGTGCGCTCCGAGCGCAAGGGGGAGGCCGTCGCGGAGGGCACCACGCTGCGCCGCCAGGAGCGTTCCACCGGCGTCTACGCGCGTCAGTTCCGCCTGCCCGACACGGTGGATGCCACCCGTGTGGAGGCCCGCTACGACAACGGCGTGCTGTCCCTCACCCTGCCGCGTCGCGAGGAGACCAAGCCCCGCGTCGTCGAGGTGAAGGTCCAGGGCTGATGCACGTGCATCACCCGACGCCACTCAGGGAGGCCGCTGTCCTCGCGAAAGACGAGGTGCGGCGACTCCCGCCAGCATCAACCGACCCGAGGGCTTCCGCTGTGGGCCAGGCGGAAGCCCCCGTCCTTTACTTGCGGTTGGCGCTGGCGCCGAGGGCCATGGGCACCCGGAACAGCTCCAGCACCGCGTTCACGTCCAGGGGCTTGGCCAGGCACGCCACCGCACCGGCCTGCTTGGACTGCTCCACGACGTCCGGCGTGTGATTGCTCGTCATGGTGATGAGCCGCACGCCCTCCATCTGCTTGCGCGCACGGATGCGCTTGCAGACCTCGATGCCGTCGATGTCCGGCATGTTGATGTCCATGAGCATCCCGTGCGGCTTCTGCTCCGACACCAGCAGGAGCGCCTCCACGCCGCTCGTCGTCGTCTGGATCTCCACCTGGTTCGCGTAAGGCTTGAACGCGCGCTTGATGGCATCCAGCGTCTGTCGCTCGTCGTCGACAATCAGCAGGCGCACCGTGCTGCTGCCCAGCTCCTCGGGCACGGGCATCTGGTGGGTGACCAGGAAGGTGCGCAGGTCGGTCGAGCGCACCCGGCGGTGACCGCCCGGCGTGCGGAAGGCCATCAGGATGCCCCGGTCGATCCACTTGCTCACCGTCGACGGATCCACCTGAAGCAACCGACTGATGTCGTGCGTCGTGTAGAGCTGGTCCGTCATCGCCGTACTCCCCTCGGACTGCATCGTTCCACTTGCCATGGAAATAAACACCTACCTTGGATGCGGGGTTTGATCAACCCACCTACCTGCTGCGTTTATCAGGACTTCTCATCAGACCCACGGCGTCATCCCAGCGGCTACTGGCACGGAGGCACAACTCCACCAATTCGCGGGCGGCTCCGTGACCGCCAACGTTCTGGGTAACGAAGTGCGCGTCCTGGCGCACCTCAGGAACCGCATCCGCCGGACAGGCGGAAAGCCCTGCGAGCGACATGGGGTCCAGGTCGTTGAGGTCATCGCCCATGTAGGCGCACGCTTCAGCGGGCACCTGGAGCTGGGCGAGCAGCTCTTCCAGCGCCGGGCCCTTCTGCTTGCGGCCCTGAAACACGGCGGCCAGGCCCAGCTCGCGGCCGCGCGCTTCCACGATGCGCGACGTGCGCGCGGTGAGGATGGCGGCGGGCAGGCCCACCAGCCGGGCCATCACCAGCGCATGGCCATCCTTCACGTTGAAGCGCTTCATCGCTTCGCCGTTGTCGCCGTAATACAGGCCGCCGTCGGTGAGGACGCCGTCGACGTCGAACACAAGCAGGCGCACGCGTGACGCACGAGACGTCAGCTCTTCCCTGCCCGGTTTGGAAGGCGCTTCCGTCTGCATGGCCTCCTCACCTTTCGCGTCCATCAACCGGCTTCGTGACCCAGCGCGCGACGGATGCTGAGCACATCTCGTACCACGTCCTCGAACATCTGTGGATTGAGCGAGCACGGACCGTCACACAGGGCACGGTCGGGGTCTTCGTGGACTTCTGTGAATAAAGCGTCAATCCCGGCGGCAGCGGCGCTGCGGGCCAGCAGTGAGACGAACCTGCGCTCGCCGCCCGTCGTCCCGTCGCTGGAGCTGGGGAGCTGCACGGCGTGGGTGGCGTCCATGCACACGACGAGGCCGGCTTCGCGCATCTGGGCGAGGCCGCGCATGTCGACCACGAGGTTGTTGTAGCCGAAGGAGGAGCCCCGCTCGGTGACGAGGATGTTGGGGTTGCCCGTCTCCACGGCCTTGCGCGCCGAGTGGACGATGTCCTTGGGAGCGACGAACTGTCCCTTCTTCAAGTTCACCCCCCGGCCCGAGCGCGCCACCGCCTCCACCAGGTCCGTCTGCCGGCACAGGAAGGCAGGTATCTGGATGATATCCACGACTTCAGCGGCTGGCCCGACGTGGCTGGTTTCATGGACGTCCGTGAGGACGGGAACGCCCACTTCCCGCTTCACGCGGTCGAGGATTCTCAGACCTTCCTTCAAACCCGGTCCACGGAACGACTTGCCGCTGGTCCGGTTGGCTTTGTCATAGGAACATTTGAAGGCATACGGGACGCCCAGCCGGTCGGTGATGCCCTTGAGCAGGTGGGCGTGGCGCAGGGCCATCTCCTCGGACTCGATGCTGTCCGGGCCGGCGATGACGAAGAGCTTCTGACCGGGGCCGACCTTGTGGCCGCACAGTTGGATGGAAGGCGTCGTGCTCATGCGCGCACCGGGGTGGCGGGAGCCGCGCCGCGGGAGGAGTCCCGCTGGGCGAGCGCCGCGCCGATGAAGCCAGAGAAGAGGGGGTGGGGAGCGAAGGGCTTGCTCTTGAACTCCGGGTGGAACTGGCAGCCGACGAAGTAGGGATGATCCGACAGTTCAATCATCTCCACCAGATTCAGCTCCGGGTTGTGTCCGGAGATGACGAGCCCCGCCTCCTGGAGCCGGCCGCGGTAGGCGTTGTTCACCTCGTAGCGGTGCCGGTGGCGCTCCTGGATGGCCTCCTGCGCGTAGAGCTTGCGCGCGACGGTGCCTTCCTTGAGCGCGCACGCGTAGCTGCCCAGGCGCATGGTGCCGCCCTTGTCCTGCACCTTCACCTGGCTCTCCATCAGCGTCACCACCGGGTGGGCGGTGTGCTCGTCGAACTCCAGGCTGTTGGCGCCCTGGAGGCCCAGCACGGAGCGGCTGAACTCCACCACCGCCATCTGGAGGCCCAGGCAGATGCCGAAGAAGGGCAGCTTCTGTTCGCGCGCGTAGCGGACCGCGGCGATCTTCCCTTCGGTGCCGCGCACGCCGAAGCCGCCGGGCACGAGCACCGCATCCACGCCCGCGAGCGTCGTCTCCGCCCCTTGGGCCTCCACGTCCTGGCTGTCCACGAAGCGCAAGCGCACGCGCACGTCGTTGGCGATGCCGCCGTGGAGCAGGGACTCGTTGAGGCTCTTGTAGCTCTCCGTGAGGTTCACGTACTTGCCCACGATGGCGACGGTGACTTCACCTCGCGCGGGCTCGTAGATCTTCCGGACGATGGTCTCCCACTTCTCCAGGTGGGGCGCGCGGCTCCAGATGTTGAGCACCTCCGCCAGCCGCTCATCCAGGCCCTGGCGGTGCAGTTCCAGGGGCAGCTCGTAGATGCTGCGCACGTCGGGGGACGTGAACACGTTGCCGTTGTCCACGTTGCAGAACATGGCGATCTTGTCCTTCAGCTCGCGCGAAATCTCCCGGTCGGTGCGGCACAGGAGGAAGTCCGGCTGGATGCCGATTTCGCGCAGCTTCATCACCGAGTGCTGCGTGGGCTTGGTCTTCACCTCGCCCGCGGCGCCGATGTACGGCAGGAGCGTCAGGTGGATGTAGACCGCGTTCTGGCTGCCCACGTCGTAGCGCATCTGGCGGATGGCCTCGAGGAAGGGCAGCGATTCGATGTCGCCCACCGTTCCGCCGACCTCCACGATGACGACGTCCACGTCCTGCGAGGCCTGGCGGATGCTGGCCTTGATCTCGTCGGTGATGTGGGGAATCACCTGGACCGTCTTGCCCAGGTACTCACCGCGGCGTTCCTTGGTGATGACCGCGTTGTAGATGCGGCCGGAGGTGAAGTTGTTGAGGCGGCTCATCCGGGCGTGGGTGAACCGCTCGTAGTGGCCCAGGTCCATGTCGGTCTCGCCACCGTCCTCGGTGACGAAGACCTCGCCGTGCTGGAAGGGGCTCATCGTGCCCGGATCCACGTTGATGTACGGATCCAGCTTGATGAGCGTGATGTCCAGCCCGCGGTTCTCCAGGAGGGCGCCAATGGATGCGGAGGCCAGTCCCTTCCCCAGCGAGCTGACCACGCCGCCCGTCACGAAGATGAACTTGGTTTTCTTGGAGCGCATGTCCCTTCCTGCCAAGAGGGCCAGGGTGCGTCAAATAATCTCTGCCGGGTGAACGGCTGGCTGGCCCCGGGAGGCCGGCCGGCGGTTCACTGCGCGTCCCAACCCCCCGGCCTGGCGACCGCGAACTGCTGGGCGGACGGCTGCCCCACGCGGAAGCGGCGCAGGTCGCAACCTCGGCAACTCCAGCCTTCCCAGCCTTTCTTCACGACCTGGTGGAGACAGGCGTCGTAGTTGGGGCAGAAGAGGTTGCGCTGGTCGTCCACCGTCTCCTCGTCACGGAGGGCGGAAGGCAGGGGGATGGGACACGGCGTGATGGACACGGAGCTCTCCGATGGGCGACCACGGCAGTCGTGGATGGCGCTTCTCCCCCCGTCGGCTCGAACCGGCAGGTCGGACGGACATTCCCAGGGGGTAGGACGGACAAAAAAAGTCGCCCCCGTCGGGAGACGAGGGCGACCGGTACCGCGGACGTCAACCACCGCCGGGAGACCCCTGGGCTAGCAGGAAACCGCGACGGAGGTAGACGCCTGATTCTTGCTGTCGATCAAGGCATCACCTCCTTTCTTGAGGCGCTTGAGATAATGCGCCCCTGCTTTTCGCGCCACGGGGACTGCGGGATGGAGGGTGCCGGCCGGGGAACGACCGTTCAGGCGGCGACCACCTGGTGCTCCACGAGGCGGCGGTAGAGGCCGTCCTGGCTCATGAGGCTGGCGTGTGTGCCGCTCTGGACCACACGGCCCGACTCCAGCACCAGCACCCGGTGGGCGTTGGCCACGGTGGACAGGCGGTGGGCGATGATGAGGGTGGTGCGCCCCCGCATCAGTCGCTCCAGGGCGTCCTTCACCAGGTGCTCGCTCTCCGCGTCCAGGGCGGAGGTGGCCTCGTCCAGCACGAGGATGCGCGGGTCCTTGAGCACGGCGCGGGCAATGGCGACGCGCTGCTTCTGGCCGCCGGAGAGCTGCACGCCGCGCTCGCCCACCGCGGTCTTGTAGCCGTCCGGGAAGCGGCTGATGAAGTCGTGCGCGTGGGCGGCCCGGGCGGCGGCCTCCACCTGCGCGTCGGTGGCGTCCGGGCGGCCGTAGCGGATGTTGTCCCCGATGGAGCAGGAGAACAGCAGGGGCTCCTGGGCGACCATGCCCACGTGCGTGCGCAGCCAGCTTGGGTCCAGCGTGTCCAGCGCGCGGCCGTCCAGGAGCAGCCGGCCCTGCTGCGGGTCGTAGAAGCGCGACAGGAGGGCGGCGAGGGTGGACTTGCCGGCGCCGGAGGAGCCCACCACGGCGACGACCTCTCCGGCCTGGAGGGTGAGGTCGATGCCCTGGAGCACCTGCACGTCCGGGCGCGAGGGGTAGGCGAACCTCACGTCCTGGAAGTCCACCCGGCCTTCGACGGTGGCGGGGCGTTCACCCTGGGCGATGGGGATGGCGGGCTGCCGGTCCATCAGTTCGAAGACGCGCTCGGCGGCGCCCGAGGCGCGCATGAAGTCCGCCCACAGGTCCGCCAGGGAGCCCAGGGACATGGCCACGAGCATCGTGTAGATGAGGAACGAGGTGAGGGCGCCCACGGTGAGCTGTCCGTCCACCACCAGCCGGCCGCCGTACCAGAACACCGCCACCGCGGCGATGTAGCCCGCGCTGGAGACCGCGCCGATGAAGATGGCGCTCTGGCGCACGCGGCTGCGGGCGACCTCGAAGGCGTGCTGCACGGTGTTGCCGTAGCGCATCACCTCCGACGGTTCCGCCGCGAAGCTGCGCACGGTGCGCAGGCCGGACAGGCTCTCCTCGGCGACCTCTCCGGCCTTGGCCAGCGCGTCCTGCACCTCCCGCGCGAGGTGGCGCACGCGCCGCCCGTAGAGCACGCTGCCCACCGCCACCAGCGGGACGACGGCGAGCATCAGGAAGGTGAGCGAGGGCGAGGTGTAGAAGAGCAGCGCGATGCCGCCCAGCGCCTGCATGGCGTGGCGCAGGCCCATGGAGACGTTCACGCTCACGGTGTTCTGCAGGACGGTGGTGTCGGACGACAGCCGGCTGGTGAGTTCGCCGGTGCGGTGGGTGTCGAAGAAGGCCACCTCCTGGTTCATCAGCCCGCGGAAGAAGTCGCGGCGCAGGCGCATCACCACGCGCTCGCCGGAGACGCTGAAGAAGTAGGCGCGCAGCGAGGTGGCGACGGCGCTGGGGATGGATCCGTCGAAGGTGACGATCCACGTGACGCTGTTGGGAGGCGGGTTCGGCCGCAAGTCGAAGCCGGACTACGTGGTGGAGGCGGCGCTGGTGGCGAGGGCGGTGGGCGCGCCGGTGCGCCTGCAGTGGACGCGTGAGGATGACGTGCGCCACGACTACTACCATTCGACGAGCGCGCAGCGGCTGGAGGCGGGCCTGGACGCGAGCGGCAAGGTGGTGGCGTGGCACCAGCGCATCGCGTTCCCGCCCATTGGCTCCACGTTCTCCGACGCGACGTTCGCGGGGGACGGGGAGATGGGGCAGGGCATCGTGGATCTGCCGCTGGCCATCCCCGACGTCCGGATGGAGAACTGCGAAGCGCGGGCACACACGCGCATCGGCTGGCTGCGGTCCGTGGCGAACATCTACCACGCGTTCGCGGTGCAGAGTTTCATCGACGAGTTGGCGCACACGCGCGGCACGGATCCGCGCGACACGTTGCTGGAGGTGCTGGGGCCCTCCCGCATCGTGACGCCGAAGGACCTGGGCGTGGCGAAGGTGCCGAACTACGGGCAGTCGCTGGAACAGCACCCGGTGGACACGGCACGGCTCCGGCGCGTGATTGAGCGGGTGACGGGGCTGGCGCGGTGGGATGAGCGCAAGCGTGAGGGTCGGTCGCTGGGGCTCGCGGCGCACCGCAGCTTCCTGACCTACGTCGCGGTGGTGGTGTCCGTGGTGAAGGACGCCAACGAGCAGATCCGCGTGGACGAGGCGTGGATCGTCGCGGACGCGGGCACCATCATCAACCTGGAGCGCGTGCGGGCCCAGATGGAGGGCGCGGTGGTGTTCGGCCTGAGCCTGGGGCTGTACGGCGAAATCACGATGAAGGACGGCGCCACGGTGCAGAGCAACTTCCGGGACTACCGGCTGGCGCGCATCGCGGAGACGCCCCGGAAGATCCACGTGGACATCATCCCGAGCGATGGTCCGCCGGGAGGCGTGGGCGAGCCCGGAGTGCCTCCCGTGGCCCCGGCCCTGGCTAATGCCGTGTTCGCGCTCACGGGGACCCGGGTGCGGGAGCTGCCGTTGGTGAAGACCGTGAAGGTGTGATGTCGAGCTTTCAGTGGATCATAGGTGACAAATTTACTTTAGCAGGCGCGATGCGTAACGCAGCGACATGCCGCTGTGCCTGCGGCCCACGTTTCCCTTTCCGCCACATGCGCTGTAGCCAGCCTGCAGCGCCAAGAGGGCTTGCCCCCAAAAGTCCGAAGTCTGCGTGGCATCTCTGTGCCGTGCAGTTACCCCTCTCGCCAATGTCTTGGAGCGATGCGTCAAGGGCGGCCTGCAGGTGTTAGAGTAGGGCTTTCTATAGAATTTGCGGTAGCTTGATAATGAGATGCTCAACACTGGAGAGCGATAGAATGACTATTGACTGGAAGGCGACGCAAAAAAAAGCTGTTTACTCAATTCTACAGCAGTATCCCGCTGAAGGCGGACAATGCGACGCGGCTGCAGAGGCGATTCTTCCGATTGCCAAGGAGTTGGACGGTAGTGCCCAAGTCCTGAAAATTGTTCCGAGTTCCAAACTGAAGCGAGCCCGCTTCATTATACCGGTGGGTAGGACCGCAAAGTGGGGGGAACCCTGGTATGTGCACTATATGAACGAAGTCATGCTCCATTACGTCGATGCTCTGACCGGCCCAGACGGTACCGTTGCTACCAACTACCTTCAGACCCACTGGGAGCATCCTGACGACCTAGAGATCCACCCTGTATGAGCGCTCTTCAGACGACAATCCTTGCGTATATTGACGAACAGATAGAAGCCATTCTTTCGGCGCCTAAGATGTGGGGCTCTGATGAGAGTGTCGAAATGCAAGTATTGCAACTGCTTGAGTTTCGGTCGGTAACGCTTCGCCCAGAAATTGAGAAGAGTAACCCTCGGGCAGTGCTTGATGAGTATCACGGATTTCTGAGGCAAACCTTTCCCGAGGCGCCGCCCTATCCACTATTCGGCTTGACCAAAAGATATGGCCGAGAAAGTGAATTCATCAGCCTCCTTAAGAGACTCAGCGAGCACATTGTTCGCGACATGCAGCCCGACAATATCTTCGCGAGCCACGACCTCGTCCTGAGATTGTGGCTACGTGAGTCTGTTTCAATTCCTCGAGCCTCCTCTCTGAGTTCGTACTACGAAGAGTTGCATCGTGTGCTCCGCGCGGTCTCCAGGCCTACTGGTACGCGTGGGCGTGCATCCCACGAGTTAGAGGAGGCCATCGACTTTGCAATGCCAGATGTAATCGTTGTGCCAGCAAACGGAGTTCCTGCCCACATTGTGCTGCCGCTTGATCAGGTGGAATCTAGCCGATCACAAGAGGTTCAGCGCGGGCTTGCGCAATTGGTTGCTGTAAATGATTGGGCTGCTACGTCGAATGCGTCTATTGAGTCGTTGATAGACAAGCTCCCAGAGGAAGAGTTTCCTGAGAGAGTCGCATTGCTGGCAATGAGGCTTGTGCCAAGTCAGGAGGAGTCAATTCGGATGGTTGAACTGGGGGGTAGGTTTATTCCTGGATTGCAGCCTGTGAAGATTCAGCCGTATTATGCAGAGCGTATGTTTACGGTTGTTAAGGAGCGCCGCCCGCCCCAAGAGTTCGATGAGGTTGGTATTATTCGTGCGGTCGATATAGATCAGCGATCAATGCGAATTAATGTGGATAAGCGGTCGTATAAATGCTTTTTTAAGAACACTGCCGTTCTTAAGTCAGCTCTTGAATCTCTTGGCCAGCGGAGACGTGTGTCGGGGGAGCTTTACAGGACCCGCGGCAGTTCAACAGTTGTGGAAGTGACTAACCTTGCAGATTAATGATCAAGGCTAACGCCAAGATCAGTGATTCTGATCGAAGAGCCTACTGAGCCCCTCCCCGCAGGGCCACCATGCGTCCACTGGCCAGGGGCTCGTGCGTGCCCCGGTTGAAGCCCGCTTCCCCCTGCGCTACACCGCTCCGCAGTCGCTAGGGGCGCCTCCGGAAGGGGGCTGAGACGGTCGCGTTGCCGCGTCCGACCCTTTGAACCTGAACCGGTTAATACCGGCGGAGGGAAGCGGTGTGGGCGCTCCATGCTCCCGTCCCGTCTCCCGTCCGTTGTCACGAGGAGCCGTCCGATGAGTGGAGCGTCCAAGAGCCTGAAGGTCGACGGGAAGGTGTTGGAGGGGATCAGCCGAGGCCCGCTTCCCGCCTCCCAGAAGGTCTACGTGTCCGGGACCCTGCACCCCGACATCCGTGTCCCCCTGCGCGAAATCGCCCAGACGCCCACCCGCCACCACGGCCCCGTAGGCTCCGGCCCGGAGACGGCCAACCCTCCCGTTCATGTCTACGACTCCAGCGGCCCCTACACCGACCCTGCCGCGGACATCGACCTGCGCCGGGGCCTGTCCGCCTTGCGTGAGAACTGGATCCACGCCCGCGCGGACACCCAGGAACTCGCCGGCATCACCTCCGAGTACGGCCGCGCCCGTGAAGCCGATCCTCGCCTCGCCGGCCTGCGCTTCAACCACATCCGCAAGCCCCGCGTCGCGAAGGCAGGCGGCAACGTCAGCCAGATGCACTACGCCCGCAAGGGCATCATCACGCCGGAGATGGAATACGTCGCCGTGCGTGAGAACCAGAAGCTGCACGCGTCGCTCGCCGCCCAGCACCCCGGCAACTCCTTTGGCGCCGCCATCCCGCGCGTGATTACACCGGAGTTCGTGCGCGAGGAGATCGCCCGGGGCCGCGCCATCATCCCCGCCAACATCAACCACCCGGAGCTGGAGCCGATGATCATCGGCCGCAACTTCCTGGTGAAGATCAACGCCAACATCGGCAACTCCGCCGTCACGTCCTCCATCGAGGAGGAGGTGGAGAAGATGGTCTGGTCCATCCGCTGGGGCGCGGACACCGTCATGGACCTGTCCACCGGCCGCAACATCCACGAGACGCGCGAGTGGATCCTCCGCAACGCGCCCGTACCCATCGGCACCGTGCCCATCTACCAGGCCCTGGAGAAGGTCAACGGCAAGGCCGAAGAGCTCACGTGGGACATCTTCCGCGACACGCTCATCGAACAGGCAGAGCAGGGCGTGGACTACTTCACCATCCACGCCGGAGTGCGGCTCCAGTACGTCCCGCTCACCGCGAAGCGCCTCACCGGCATCGTCAGCCGCGGCGGCTCCATCCTCGCCAAGTGGTGCCTCGCGCACCACAAGGAGAACTTCCTCTACACGCACTTCGAGGAGATCTGCGAGATCATGAAGGCGTACGACGTCAGCTTCAGCCTGGGCGACGGCCTGCGCCCCGGCTCCATCGCCGACGCGAACGACGCCGCGCAGTTCGGGGAGCTGGAGACGCTGGGCGAGCTGACGAAGGTCGCCTGGAAGCACGACGTGCAGGTGATGATCGAAGGCCCCGGCCACGTCCCCATGCACCTCATCCAGGAGAACATGACGAAGCAGCTCGCCGTGTGCCACGAGGCGCCCTTCTACACGCTGGGGCCCCTCACCACGGACATCGCGCCCGGCTACGACCACTTCACCAGTGGCATTGGCGCGGCGATGATCGGCTGGTTCGGCACGGCGATGCTCTGCTACGTGACGCCCAAGGAGCACCTGGGCCTGCCCAACCGCGATGACGTGAAGGAAGGCGTCATCACGTACAAGATCGCCGCCCACGCCGCGGACCTGGCCAAGGGTCACCCGGGCGCCCAGGCGCGCGACAACGCTCTGTCCAAGGCGCGCTTCGAGTTCCGCTGGGAGGATCAGTTCAACCTGTCGCTGGATCCCGAGCGCGCCCGCGCCTTCCACGACGAGACGCTCCCCGCCGAAGGGGCCAAGGTCGCCCACTTCTGCTCCATGTGCGGCCCGCACTTCTGCTCCATGAAGATCACCCAGGACGTGCGCGACTACGCCGACAAGGTGGGCGTCAACGAGGTCCAGGCGCTGGAGACGGGGATGCAGGAGAAGAGCGAGGAATTCAAGAAGGCCGGCAGCGAGCTGTACCGCTGAAGCCTCCAGGCGGGCGGGGGCCTCCTTGAGGCTCCTCGTCCGCTGGATGACAGGCACCGACACGCCGTGCCATGTTGCGAACCTTCAGGGCGCAACCCGTCGCGCCCCGTTCATTTTTGGAGGGCGTTTCATGGAGCCAGAGCAGCGCGAGGAGCAGCAGTTCGGGTCGTTCATCACGGGTTCGCCCACGGCGAGCACGGATGAGAAGACGATGGGCATGTTGGCGCACCTGGGCTCCATCGCCGGCATCGTGGTGGGCGCGGGCTTCCTGGGCTGGGCGGTGCCGCTGTTCCTGATGCTGACGAAGGGCAAGGAGTCCTCCTTCGTCCGCTCGCACGCGGTGGAGTCGCTCAACTTCCAGATCACCACCTTCCTCGCGATGGCGGTCTCCGCCGTGCTGATGTGCGTGGGCGTGGGCTTCCTGCTGGTGCCCATCGTGGCGCTGGGCTCCATCGTGTTCACCGTCATCGCGGGCCTGAAGGCCAACGACGGTGAGCTGTACCGCTACCCCGTCAACCTCCGGCTGGTGAAGTAGCCGTCAGCCGCCGATGCCCATCATGGGCAGGAGCGTGGCACCGTTTCCGGCCTCCGTGAAACGGTGTCCCTCCGGCTTGTCCCCCAGCGCGCGGCGCACGGCCATGGCCAGCTCCGCGTCGGTGGCCCCGCCCCGGATGAGCTGGTGCAGCGGCGCCTGCGCCCGGCCGCCCAGGCAGCTTCGCAGGTCCCCGTTGGACGCCACCCGCACCCGGTTGCACCCGCCGCAGAAGTTCTGCGTCAGGGGGGAGATGAACCCCACGCGTCCGCCCGTCGTGCGCCAGTAGCGCGCGGGCCCGGAAGTGGGTGACGCAGCGTCCTCCTGGGGCTCCTCGGTGAGCGTCCTCCCGGTGGCCGCCAGCCGCTCCAGGAGCTCCGCCGTGGGCACCGGCGTGCCCTGACCGAAGGGCATCAGCTCGATGAAGCGTGGGGTGATGCCGCGTGCGTGCGCGAAGTCCACCAGCGCGGGCACCTCCGCGTCGTTGATGCCGCGCATCACCACGACGTTGAGCTTCAGCGACTGGAAGCCCGCCGCCGCAGCCGCGTCGATGCCGCGCATCAGCGCGTCGAAGTCACCCTGCTTGGAGATGCGCCGGAACGTCTCCGCGGACAGCGTGTCCAGGCTCAGGTTGAGCTGGGTGACGCCCGCCTCGCGCAGGGGGACGGCGAGGGTCTCCAGGCGGCTGGCGTTGGTGGTGATGGCCAGGTGCTGGATGCCCGGCACCGCGGCGAGCCTCCGGGCGATCTCCTGGATGTCCGGCCGGATGAGGGGCTCGCCGCCGGTGAGGCGCACGCGGCGGATGCCCATGCGCGCGAACACGGAGACGATGCGTTCGAACTCCGCGGCGTCCAGCAGGTCCTTCTTGCCGCCCCAGGACGCCGGGGAGCAGTAGGAGCAGCGGAAGTTGCAGCGGTCCGTGATGCTCAGCCGCAGGTACGTCATGCAGCGCCCCTGCGCGTCGAGCAACGGCGGGGCGAGCGGATTGGATGCGGGCGGGGGGGCGGTCATCACGGGGCTTTCCGCCTTCATAACAACCCGCCCGGGGAAATCATCGCTCCCGGTGGGGGCGATCAGCCCTCGGTGCCCGAGGCTGAACGGATCGCGACCGGCGGGGCCCCGGGAAGAGGGGACGCGACCGCGCTGGAGGCCGGGCCCACCGGGGGCGAGTCCGTCTCATCATCCAGGTCGGTGAGGCGCGCCAGCTCCGTCTCGGCCTCGGCGGCGTCGGCGGCGGCCTGCAGCGGGTTGAGCTTCTTCTCCGCCATCTCCTTCTTGATGCGGATGAGCCCCTCCTCGCCGATGTCCAGGAACGCCTTCACCACGTCCGGATCGAACTGGGTGTTGGCGCAGCGTTTGATCTCCTGGATGGCGTTGGCGAACGTCGTGCCCTTGCGGTACGGCCGGTCGCTCGTCATCGCGTCCAGCGTGTCCGCCACCGCGAAGATGCGCGCGCCGATGTGGATTTCATTGCGCTGGAGGTTGCGGGGGTAGCCCGCGCCGTCGAACCGCTCCTGGTGCGACAGGACGATGTCCGCCGGGGTGGAGAGGAAGGGGATGTTCTGGATCATCTGGAAGCCGATCTCCGGATGACGCCGCATCTCCAGCCACTCGTCGGGGGTGAGCTTGCCGGGCTTGAGCAGCACCGCGTCCGGCACGCCAATCTTGCCGATGTCGTGCAGGAGCGCCCCGCGGCCGATCTCCTCCATCTGCTTGCCGTGGATGCCCATGCGGCTGGCGATGGCGCTCGTATAGCTGACGACTCGCTGGGAGTGGTCGCTCGTCTCGTGCTCGCGCGCGTCTAGAGCCGCCACCAGCGCCAGCAGGGTGTTCTGGTACGTGTTGGCGATGTTGTGCAGCGCGCTGCGAAGCTCGGCGGTGCGGTCGCGCACCTTGCCCTCGAGCTTCTTCTGGTAGCGCTTGCGCGCCATCTCGATGCGGCGCTTGGCGAGCGCGCGCTCGATGGCTCGGATGAGGTCGGTGAGCTTGGGCGGTTTGAGCAGGTAGTCCACCGCGCCCCGGCGCAGACAGTCCACCGCGGACTCGGTGTCGCCGTAGCCGGTGAGCATGATGACGGACGTGTCCGGCAGCCGCTCGCGCAGGTTCTCCAGCAGCCACAGCCCGTCACGGCCCGGCATCTTCATGTCGCTGATGACGAGCGGCGTCTCTTCTTCGCCCGCGACATCGAGCGCCATCTCGGCGCCATTGGCCACGACGCAGTTGTAGCCCTCCTCACGGAGGAGCACGGAGATCACGTCGCGGACGGAGTCGTCGTCGTCGACGATCAGGATTCGAGGCGGGGCGGGGGGGATGGCTTCCACGGAGGAAGATTCTAGAGGTTTCCGGGTCTTAAAGGCGAACGAGTGCGAGAAATTACCACCCGCCTCGCCTCCTTGCCGCCCAGGGCGGGGGGCAGGCCCTGGGTGCCTGGGGCATCTCCCAGGTCCGCGTCATGGCTCCCGCCCCTCGGAGTAGGGCGCCTGGGGCGTTCAGCCCCGCGTCAGGGGCGCCCGGTCGTAGCGAAACGGGGTGAGGTCCACGGAGGGCTTCTCGCCCAGTACCGCCTGGGCGACCAGCTTCGCGGTGATGGGGGTGAGAAGGATGCCGTTGCGGAAGTGGCCGGTGGCCAGGAACAGGCCGGGCACGGGCCCTTCGCCAATGTAGGGCAGCGCGTCCCGGGTCCACGGGCGGAAGCCGGCCCAGGTCTCCGTCACCGGGGCGGGGCCCAGGTCCGGGCACAGCTCCAGCGCCATGTCGAGGATCCGCGCCAGCCCCGCCGCCGTCACCTGCTTGTCGAAGCCCACGTGCTCCATGGTGCTGCCGGCGATGATCCGCCCGTCCGCGCGCGGCACCAGGTAGCCCTTGGCGGACGTCACCACCCGCTCCAGCAGGGGCAGCCGCGTTTGAAGCTGGATCATCTGGCCGCGCGCCGGCTTCACCGCCTGCGCCGCCACGCCCGCGCCCTGCACCAGGGACGACCAGGAGCCCGCAGCCAGCACGACGGCATCCGCGCGCAGCACCTCGCCATCCAGATCCACGCCCACCGCCCGGCCGCCCTCGTGGACGATGCCGCTCACGTGGCCGCTGCGGAACGTGGTCCCCACGCGCGCGGCGGCCATGGTCAGGGCTCGCACGAGCAGCCGGTTGTCGACCTGATGGTCATCCGGGAAGTGCGCCGCGCCCAAGGCCTTTGGTGACAGGTGGGGCTCCAGCTCCCTCGCGGCCTGTCCGTCCAGCAGTACCGCGCGCAGGCCCATGCCGTGCTGCCAGCCCACGGTGGACTCCACGTGGTGGAGGTCGGCTTCATCGAACGCGATGCGCAAGAGTCCACACGGGCGGTAGGCGATGTCCACACCCGTCAGCTCGCGCAGCTCCGCGGCGAAGCTTCCATAGAGGGCGCGGCTTCTCAGGCACAGCTCGAAGAAGGGCCCCGGACCGTCGGACTCCCACTGCGGCGCGAGGATGCCGGCGGCGGCGCTGGAGGCTTCCGCGCCGGGAATGGAGCGCTCCAGCACCGTGACGCGCGCGCCCGCCTGCCTGAGACGCAGCGCGATGCCGCAGCCCATCAACCCACCGCCAACCACCAGGACGTCCGAGGTCCGCATGCGCCGCTTGTGCTCAAGCAGGGACGGGTTTGCAAGCTTCAAGACAACCCTGGACCCGGGGGTGGCTTGACGGCGGGGGCTCCGGTCGTTAACCCTAGGGGCGTGCGTTCCATCTCCGTGCATCACCATCATGCGCATCATCGGCCGGCCCACGACGGGACCGTTCGCCGCGCGCATGCCTGGGTGACGCACTAGAAGCGCACCTCCTCCGGCACCTGCCGCAGTGATCGAAGGCCCGTCCCCCCAGGACGGGCCTTTTTTCGTTTCCGCCTCCCCCTCTCCAGTTCCGTGAGCCCACCCATGTTGAAGATTGCCCTGCCCAACAAAGGCCGTCTGTCCGAGGAAGTGCGCGAGCTGTTCAACGACGCGGGCCTGGAGGTCCGTGGCCGGGGCGAGCGGGCCCTCACCGCGTCGCTGGGCGGCGAGTTCGAGGCCATCTTCGTCCGCGCCCAGGACATCCCGGAGTTCGTCGCGGACGGCGCGGCGCAGGCGGGCGTCACCGGCTGGGACCTGGTGAACGAAGCGGGCCGCGAGCTGGAATCCCTGTTGGATCTGGAGTTCGGCCGGTGCCGGCTGGTGGTGGCAGCGCGCGACGAGAGCGGCGTCGTGCGCGTGGAGGACGTGAAGGACGGGATGCGGGTGGCGTCCTGCTTCCCCCGGCTGACGCAGGCCTACTTCCAGAAGCGCGGCCAGCGGGTGACGGTGGTGCCGGTGAGCGGCGCGGCGGAGATCGCCCCGCACCTGGGCATCGCGGACATCGTGGTGGACCTCACCTCCACGGGCTCCACGCTGAAGATGAACGGCCTGCGCGAGGTGTCCACGGTGCTGGAGTCCAGCGCCCGGCTGGTGGCGTATCCCAGCAATGGCGCGGACGCGCGGCGGTCGCTGGACGAACTGACGCAGGCGCTGGGGTCGGTGCTGGCCGCGAGGGGCCGACGCTACCTGATGGCCAACGTGCCCAGGTCGTCCCTGGAGCAGGTGCGCGAGGTGCTGCCCGGCCTCAACGGTCCCACGGTGGTGGACGTGATGGACGGGGGCAACTTCGTCGCGGTGCACGCGGTGGTGTCGTCGCGCACCATCTACCGCACGGTCAACGCGCTGAAGGCACTGGGCGGTCAGGGCATCCTCGTCACGCGCATCGAGAGGTTGATGGCATGAGCGCCCCCGTCCTCAAGTACCAGGGCGCCCTGTCGGCCCTGAGCTCCGAAGCGCGGCGCCGGTTGCTGGAGCGCGCCGGGAATGAAGCCGATGCCCAGGTGGCCACCCGCGTGCAGGCCCTCATCGCCCGGGTGCGCGCCGAAGGAGACCGCGCCCTGTTCGACTTCGCGCGCCAGTTCGACCGCGTGGAGTTGAAGGCCCTGGAAGTGCCTCGCGAACGTTGGGATGCGGCGCTGGAGTCGCTGCCTTCCGGAGTGCGTGGGGCGCTGGAGCGCGCGGCGCGCAACATCGCCCGGGCGCACTCGGCGCAGCGGCCGGTGCCGATGGAGGTGGAGACGGAGCCCGGCGTGGTGGTGGGCCGCCGGCCGGATCCGCTGGGCCGCGTGGGCGTGTACGCGCCCGGGGGGCGGGCGGTGTATCCGAGCAGCGTGTTGATGGGCGTGGTCCCCGCGAAGGTGGCAGGCGTGGGGGAGATCCTCGTCTGTTCCCCGCCGGGACCGGACGGTCTGCCGAGCGCGGGCGTGCTCGCGGCGGCGGCGCTGGCGGGCGCGGATCGTGTCTTCGCGCTGGGAGGCGCGGGGGCGGTGGCGGCGCTGGCGTATGGGACGCAGAGCGTGCCCCGGGTGGACCGCATCGTCGGACCGGGCAATGCGTACGTCGCGGCGGCGAAGCTCCAGGTGGTGGACGCGGTCGCCATCGACGCGCCCGCGGGGCCGAGTGAAATCCTCGTGGTCGCCGACAGCCGCGCCCGTGCGGACGCGGTGGCGCGCGAGCTGCTGGCCCAGGCGGAGCATGATCCGGAGGCGTGCTGCGTGGCGCTGGTGCTGGGGGAGTCGCTGGCCCAGGACGTGAGCGAAGCGGTGACGCGTCAGGCCCGGGCCGCGAAGCGGGGGGAGATCGTGCTGTCGGCGCTCGGGAGTCGTGGGGCGGTGCTGCGAATCGACTCGCTGGAGGAGGCGTGGCCCTTCGTCGCGGAGTTCGCGCCGGAGCACCTGTTGCTCGCGACGGCGACGGCGTCGGCGGACCTGGCGCGGGTGCGCAACGCGGGCACGGTGTTCGTGGGCCAGCGCGCGTCGGTGGCCTTCGGGGACTACCTGACGGGCGCCAACCACGTGCTGCCCACGGCGGGGCTGGCCCGGGCGTACTCGGGGCTGAGCGTGCTGGACTTCTACCGGTGGACCACGTGGCAGAGCGTGACGCCGGAAGCGGCGGCGGCGATGGCGGACGACGTGGGGACGCTGGCGGACAGCGAGGGGCTCTTCGCCCACGCGGACGCGGCGCGGGCCTGGAGGTTGCCGTGATTCCGTTCCGCGACACGTACCGGGACATCCCGCTGTACTCCCCCGCGAGGAAGCCCTGCCGGGTGGACCTGAGCGACAACACGAACCTCTTCGGTGCCCCGCCGTCGGCGGATCGCGTGCTGCGCGAGGAGGGGCTCCAGCACCTGGCCCGCTATCCGGCGAGCTATGCGCCGGAGTTGAAGCGCGCCGTGGCCGCGTACGCGGGCGTCGCGGTGGAGAACGTGACGACGGGCTGCGGTTCGGACGACGTCATCGACTGCGCGCTGCGCGCGTTCCTGGAGCCGGGAGACGTGGTGGCGTTCCCGGATCCGACGTTCGTGATGGTGCCGCTGTTCGCTCGCCTGAGTGCGCTGCGGCCGGTGCCGGTGCCCTTGAAGGAGGACCTGTCGCTGGACGTGGACGGGCTGCTCGCGACGGGCGCGAAGCTCATCTACGTCTGCACGCCCAACAACCCCACCGGCACGGTGGCTGCTCGCGCGGCGCTGGAGCGGCTGGTGGACCGGGCTCCGGGCGTGGTGCTCATCGATCAGGCCTATGTGGAGTTCTCCCGGGGCGGGGACTTCATGGACCTGGCGCGCACGCGGCCCAACGTGCTGGTGACGCGCACGATGTCCAAGGCGTTCGGACTCGCCGGGCTGCGGGTGGGCTGGGCGGTGGGGGCTCCCGCGCTGGTGGCGGAAGTGGAGAAGGCCCGGGGCCCTTACAAGCACACGGCGCTGGGCGAGGCCGTGGCGGTGTCCGCGCTCGCGGAAGACGTGGCGTGGATGGAGGCCTGCGCGGCGGAGGCGGTTGAGAACCGCGAGCGGCTGCGCGGTGGGTTGAAGGTGTTGGGGCTGGAGCCATTGCCCTCGGAAGCGAACTTCCTCCTCGTCCCCGTGCCGGAAGCGCGGCGGGTGGGTGAGGCGATGCGGGAGCGCAACGTGAATGTGCGGGTGTTCGAAGGACTCGCCGGGGTGGGGGACGCGCTGCGCATCGGCTGCGGCCCCTGGCCCTTGATGGCGACGGCGCTGAAGGCGCTCAAGGAGGCGCTGTGATGCGAGTGACCTTGTTCGACTACGGCGCTGGCAATCTTCACTCGCTGGCGAAGGCCCTGGCCACCGCGCCGGGCGTGGACGTGCGGGTGCAGGAGGATCCGCTGCGTGCGCTCGACACCGACGTGCTGGTGCTGCCCGGCGTGGGCGCGTTCGGCTCGGCGGCGGCTCGGTTGGCCCCGGGCCGCGAGGCGATGCGCAAGGCCCTGGACGCGGGCCTGCCGTGCCTGGGCATCTGCCTGGGCATGCAGTTGCTCTTCGATGAGAGCGATGAGGGCGCGGGTCAGGGCCTGGGCTACTTCCCGGGCCGGGTGACCCGGCTGACCGCGCGGCAGGTGCCGCAGATTGGCTGGAACGACGTGGAGGAGGACCGGGCGCTTGAGTCCGCGAAGCTGGCCTCCGTGTACTTCGCGCACAGCTACGCCTGCCGCGCGGCGGATCCGTCGGATGTCGTGGGCTGGACGACCCACGAAGAGGACCGGTTCCCCGCCTCGGTGCGGCGCGGGAAGGTGCTGGGTGTGCAGTTCCACCCGGAGAAGTCCTCCCGTGCGGGCGTGTGCTTCGTGCAGGCGTTCCTGAAGGAGGTGGCCCCGTGATCGCCATTCCGGCCATCGACCTGAGGGAAGGCGCGTGCGTGCAGTTGGTGGGCGGATCCTACGAGGCGGAGCGCGTCCGCGTGGATGATCCGCTGGATGCCTTGAAGCAATGGCTGGCCCTGGGCTTCCGCACGTTCCACGTCGTGGACCTGGACGCGGCGCTGGGCAAGGGCTCCAACGCGGACGTTGTCACGCGGCTGGTATCCCATTTGCCGGGGCTCACCTTCACCGTGGGCGGCGGCGTGCGTGATGGCGCCCGGGTGGAGGCGGTACTCGCGGGCGGTGCGTCGTCGGTCGTCGTGGGCACCCGCGCCATCGAGGACCTCGCGTGGCTCACTGAAGTCACGGAGCGCTTCCCCGGACGCGTGGTGGTGGCCGCGGACGTGAAGGGGCGTGAGGTGGTGACGCGCGGCTGGACGTCGGGCAGTGCCCGGGACATCCGCGACGTGCTGGCCGCGCTGGAGCCGCTGCCGCTGGGCGGGATGCTCGTCACGGCGGTGCACAAGGAGGGGCAGTTGGGGGGCGTGGACCTGCCCCTGATGGAGGAGGTGGCTCGCACGAGCCGGCACCGGCTCTACGCGTCCGGGGGCGTGACGACCCTGGAGGACCTGCGGTCGCTGTCGAAGGTGGGCGCGCACGGGGCGGTGGTGGGCATGGCGCTGTACACGGGACGGCTGGACGCGCGCGCGGTCGCGCAGGAGTTCGCGGAATGAGCACGGCAACGAGCACCAGGGTCGTCCGGGAGACGAAGGAAACGAAGGTCACGGTGGAGCTGGCGCGGGGCTCGGGCGCGGCCCGGGTGGACACGGGCCTGAAGTTCTTCGACCACATGCTCGCCACCTTCGCGCGCTACGCGGGGTTGGAGCTGACGCTGCACGCGCGGGGCGACCTGCGCCACCACCTGATGGAGGACGTGGCCATCACGCTGGGCACCGCCGTGCAGCGCGTGGTGCCGGCCACGGCGGCGCGCTACGGCGAGCGCACCGTGCCCATGGACGACGCGCTGGTGCAGGCGTGCCTGGACGCGGGCGGGCGCTTCTACTACCGGGGGCCGCTGAAGAACCGGCTGTACGAGCACTGGATGCGCTCGTTCTGCGAGCACTCGCGCATCACGCTGCACCTGCGCGTCCTGCGGGGCCGGGACAGCCACCACCTCACCGAAGCAGCCTTCAAGGCCCTGGGGCTCGCGCTGCGCGACGCGATGGTGGACTCCGGGGTCGTCTTCAGCATGAAGGGCAGTGTCTCCCTGGAGGTGACGTGATGCTCAGCCGACGGCTCATCGTCTGCCTGGATGTGAAGGGCGGACGCGTGGTGAAGGGCGTCCAGTTCGAGGGCCTGCGCGACGTGGGAGACCCCGTGGCCCTGGCGCTGCGCTACGAGGAGGAGGGGGCGGACGAGGTGACGTTCCTGGACATCTCCGCCAGCGCGGAGGAGCGCGAGACGCTGTGGGACCTGGTCCAGCGCACCGCCGAGCGTCTGTTCATTCCGCTCACGGTGGGCGGAGGCGTGCGCACGGTGGACGACGTGGGCCGCGCACTCCGGGCCGGCGCGGACAAGGTGAGCATCAACTCCGCGGCGGTGGCCACGCCAGAGCTGCTCACCGGCTGCGCCGAGCGCTTCGGCTCCCAGTGCGTGGTGGCGAGCATCGACGCGAAGCGGGAAGGGGCGGGCTACCGCGTCTACACGCACGGCGGGCGGCGCCCCACCGACCTGGATGCGGTGGCCTGGGCGAAGGAGTGCGTCCGACGCGGCGCGGGCGAGGTGCTGCTCACCAGCATCGACCGCGACGGCGCTCGCACGGGTTACGACCTGGGCATGACGCGCGAGGTGGCGGATGCCGTGAACGTGCCCGTCATCGCTTCAGGGGGCGCGGGTCGCGCGGAGCACGTGCGCGAAGCATTGACGCTGGGCGGAGCGGACGCCGCGCTGGTGGCGGGCATCCTCCACGACGGCGTCACCACCGTGGGTGCCCTCAAATCCCTGCTGCGTGACAGCGGCCTTCCCATCCGGAGCACGACATGAACGCGGATTCCCGAGACCTGATGGAGGCCGCCGCCGACGTGGCGCGCAAGGCCGGTGACGTGGCGCTGGGCTTCTTCCGAGGCGGCATCGCCGTGGACACCAAGAGCGATGGGACCCCCGTGACGGTGGCGGATCGCACCGCTGAATGGACCGCGCGCCAGTGGCTGGAGGAGCGCTTCCCCGACGATGGCATCCTGGGCGAGGAGTTCGGGGAGACGCGGCCGGGCGCGAAGCGCCGGTGGATCCTCGACCCCATCGATGGAACGAAGACCTTCATCCGGGGTGTCCCGCTGTGGGGCACGCTGGTGGCGGTCGCGGAAGGGGAGCGCATCCTCGCGGGCGCGGCGTACTTCCCGGCCGTGAACGAGCTGCTCGTCGCCTCCCCGGGACTGGGCTGCTTCTGGAACGGATCCGCCGCGCGCGTGTCATCGCAGGCCGACCTGTCCCAGTCCGTGGTCCTGGTCACCGACGAGCGCTTCCTCCAGAACCCCACGAAGGGAGCGGGCTGGAGAGAGCTGTCCCGACAGGCCTCCCTCTCCCGCACCTGGGGCGACTGCTACGGCTACCTGCTCGTCGCCACCGGGCGCGCGGAGGTCATGGTGGACGAGGGCCTGTCGCCCTGGGACGCGGCGGCGCTGCAACCCATCATCGAGGAGGCGGGCGGCGTGTTCACCGACTGGAAGGGGCAGCGCACGGCGTTCGGCGGTGACGGCATCGCCACCAACGCGGTGCTCGCTTCGCGCGTGCGCGAAGTGCTGGGCGCGGGAGGCAGGCCATGACGCTGGACGTGTCCATGTTGAACTTCGACAAGGGCCAGGGCCTGGTGACGGTGGTGACGCAGGACGCGCGCACCGGCGATGTCCTGATGGTGGCGCACGCGGATCGCGAGGCCCTGGAGCTCACGCTCTCCACCGGAGAGATGCACTACCGCTCCCGCACGCGCGGCCTCTGGCACAAGGGCGCCACCAGCGGGAACACGCAGAAGGTCGTGTCCCTGAGCGCGGACTGCGACGGCGACGCCGTGCTCGCGCGCGTGGAGAAGGCCGGCCCCGCGTGTCACACCGGCGACGAGACCTGCTTCGGCGCGGGCCGCTGGGATGCGCTCGCGCACCTGGACGCGACGCTCACCCACCGAGCGGGCACTCCGACGGCGGAAGGGGAGAAGCCCAGCTACACGCGGCGGCTGCTGGAGGACCGCAACCTGCGCCTCAAGAAGCTGGGCGAAGAGGCCGCGGAGCTCGTGACGGCCTGCGCGGACGCGGATCCACACCGGGCCGCCGAGGAAGCAGCCGACCTGCTCTACCACGTGCTCGTCGCCGTCCGTCCGTTGGGGCTCGGTCTGGAAGACGTGAAAGCCGTGCTGGCCACCCGCGCGCGTCCCGTGAAGGGCTGATCAGCTCGAAAAACAGGGCGTGTCGGTTGCGACCCAGGCGGAGTTGTCCAGTCGTACTGCAGCCGGACAGCGTGGCTGGCACACAGGCGCGCCAAAGGTACAGGAGTGTGTCCGCTACTCTTCAACCGCCCTTGCGATCCTGGTACAGATTCCGGCCTGCGGCGCGGGCCGCGCCAGACGAGGCGCCCCAGTTCTCAGCGTTCGCTTCACCGGAGGATTCGTGACTTCCACGTACCAATCCGAACTCATCGACCGCGTGTTCTTCTCCCGTTGGCACAACCCGCCGACGAAGGACGACGTCGCGGCCATCATGGCGCAGATGGAGGAGGCGACTCAGCGGCTGGGAACGAACGTGCTGTACATCGCTTCCATCAGCCCCAAGGCCAAGGTTCCGGACGCGACCGAGCGCGCGCACCTGAACCAGATGGTGGCCGAGGGCCGGCGGTTCTGTGAGCAGTCCTGGCTGGTGTACGAAGGCACGGACCTGCAGCACAACCTCCAGCGAGTCATCATCTCGGGCGTGCTCATCCTCACCCGCACGTTCGACAACTACCTGTCGGTCGCCAAGTCGGCGGACGCCATCGTGAAGGACGTCTCCACCGCGCTGAAGCGCGACGCGTCCGGCATCTTCAAGACTGCGCGCGAGCGCGGCCTCATCGCCTGAGTCCCACGCGAGCGACGTCGGACCCCCGTTCCGACGCCGCGTGATTGCTGGCGCCCGCGTTACCGGGCGCCGATGATTTCCAGCTCCTTCAGTTCCACGCCCGGCCGCTCCGGTAGGACGCTCACCGCGTCCACGTCGAGCAGCGGAACGGCGGGCTTGCAGATCTCCCATCCGCCCGTCCCGTGAAAGCGGCAGACGGTGGGATCGACGTGGAAGGCCGCGCCCTGGCTGTCCTTGCGTCCCACGCCCTCCGGCGCGCGGATGATGGCGCGCAGTGTGCCCGGTCCCGTGGCGCGCACCTGGAACGACACCACGTGCTTCAGCGACGGCGCATAGCCCAGGCGCAGCACGCCCTTCGTCCCGTCACCGCCCGTGCCCACCGGCAGCTTCACGCCCGACACCTCGTCTGAATCGAACGCCCGGAACGCCTCCCCGGGGCCGGTCTGCTGATCCGGTTCGATGGGCGCCGTCTCCACCGCGCTCCCAGTGAACAGTGACGCGAGCCGGGGCGCCCGTGCGCCCTGCTGCACCGCCGCCGCGTTCAGCAGCGGTGTGGGCAACTGCTGCGTCTTCACGCACGTGGGCGCCAGCTCCTCCATCAGCGCCAGGAGGGGCGGCTCCAGATCCGGCCCCGACAGGGCGGCGGGCCCCACGGCCAGGCGGGCGAGCTCCTGGCAGGCCGTGCCCATCGCCGCCCCCGAGCGCTCCAGGCTCCAGCGGATCATCTCCAGGTCCTGCCTGCCGCGACGGGCCGCTTCCTGCAACGCGCGCGTCACGGCCGACGCGCAGGGGTTGTCCTGGGGCGCGCAGCGCTCGCACAGCACTCCGAGCATCTTCCGGGGCGGTGTTTCCCCTTGGAAGCTCAGCGTGGCGTAGGGGAACAGGCCGGCACTCCGCGCGCAGGCCGCGGCGGGCGGGGTGGGACAGTCGTCAACCTGACGGAGCAGCCCGAACCACTCGGCGCCGGCCTCTCCCTCGGCAGGCGGGGGGGAAGTGAGGACGTCCGCCAGCGCCGCGTCCAGGCTCCGGCACGCGGCGGGGCCCAGGTCGGGCGGGCCAGGCATCGCGGCCGGTCCCTTCCGGGGGGCCGGAGCGGGCGTGTCGCGGTGGGTCACGTAATACAGGCGTCCAAAGGCCAGCAGCGCTACTACCATCAACAGGAGCCGATGAAGTGGGAAGCGGCGCACGAGCAAACTCCTTGATTCCAACCGGGACCGGGGGTTATCAGCGCCCGCGAGTTCCATCCGAATTTAATGACGGAGGCGTGCGTGGCTGAGACTTTCGACTTGGTGATCATCGGCTCGGGTCCTGGCGGCTATGTGGGCGCCATCCGCGCGGCCCAGCTCGGGCTGAAGACGGCCATCATCGAGAAGGACAAGCGCCTGGGCGGCACCTGTCTGCATCGCGGCTGCATCCCGACGAAGTCGCTCCTGTGGACGGCGTCGCTCTTCCACCACATCAAGGAAGCGGCGGACTTCGGCATCGACACCGCCAACCCCACCGTCAACTGGGCCAACGCCCAGAAGCACAAGGACAAGGTCGTCACCAAGGGTGCCAACGGCATCGACTTCCTGATGAAGAAGAACAAGATCACGGTCGTGAAGGGCCATGGTCGCATCAGCGGGAAGGGCAAGGTGGAGGTGACGGCGGAGGACGGCTCCAAGCAGACCCTGGAGACCAAGAACATCATCGTCGCGACGGGCTCCGTGCCCAAGTCCCTGCCCAACGTGCAGGTGGACCACAAGCGGGTGATGAACAGTGACTCCATCCTGACCATCGACCGCATCCCCAAGAGCATCATCGTCCTGGGCGCGGGCGCGGTGGGCTGCGAGTTCGCCTCCGTGTTCAACCACGTGGGCAGCAAGACGGCCATCGTGGAGTACATGCCGGCGCTCCTGCCCATCGAGGACGCGGACGTCTCCAAGGAGCTGGACAAGATCTTCCGCCGTCGCGGCATCGACGTGCACACCGGCGCCAAGGTGGAGAAGGTGGAGCACACGGCGGACGGCGTGCGCGTCACCATGACCGTGGGCACGGAGACCAAGACGCTGGAGGCCGAAATCCTCCTGTCGGCGGTGGGCCGCTCGCCCGTCACCGAGGACGTGGGCCTGAACAAGACGGCCGTGCAGACCGACCGCGGCTTCATCAAGGTCGACGCGCAGTGCCGCACCAGCGAGCCCAACGTCTACGCCATTGGCGACGTCATCCCCACGCCGATGCTGGCGCACATGGCCAGCGCCGAGTGCGTGATGGTGGTGGAGCACATCGCCGGGAAGAACCCCGCGCCCATCAACTACGACCTCACCCCGTCGGCCACCTACTGCTACCCGGAGGTCGCGTCGGTGGGCCTCACGGAGAAGAAGGCCAAGGAGCGCGGCTACGACGTGAAGGTGGGCATCGCCCCCTTCGGCGCCGTCACGAAGTCGGCCATCTCCAACGAGTCGATCGGCATGATCAAGATCGTCTCGGACCGGAAGTACGACGAGGTGCTGGGTATCCACATCATCGGGCCGCACGCCACGGAGCTGCTCGCCGAGGCCTGCGTCGCGATGAAGCTGGAGATCACCACCGAGGAGCTGGCGCACACCATCCACGCCCACCCGACGCTCTCCGAGATCATGCACGAGGGCGCCGAGGCCACGCTGGGCCACCCGCTGCACTTCTAGCGGGTGCGGCGCGCACGGCGGCCCGGGGTGATTCCGGGGCCGCCGTAGAGCGCCTGCAGTGAGGCCGCCAGGGCGGCCAGTCGTTGTCGCAGCGACTCCGGGGCGAGCACCTCCACGCCGGCCCCGAGTTCGCAGAGCTGGGAGACCGCGATGGACTCCCGCTCGAAGTCCAGCGTCGCCTTCCGCTTCCCACCGCGAGCCGCGGGCGCCCCGTCCAGGCGCTCACCGTCGGCCGGGGGACGCATCTTCCGCAGCGCTGCTTCCCCTTCCGCCGTGAAGCGCAGCGTGACGTCGTAGCGCGGACGTTCGACGGCGAACTTCGCGCACCAGTCCTTCCAGAACGCGGGCAGGTCGAACCTCGCGGGGCGTGTGAAGCCCTGGGGATGCAGCCGCACGCTTCCAATGCGCGCGCCACGGAAGACGCGCGGGCCCTTCTCCGTCCCGGCGACCAGGTACCAGCGGTCCGCCTTGATGACGAGCCCGTACGGGTCCACGGCGCGGCGGGTGCTGGCCCCGTCGAAGTCCTGGTAGCTCAGCGACACGCGGCGGTCCTGCCACGCGGCATCACGCAGCGTGCCCAGGTGCGGCACGGGCTCGCGGCCGGTGAACCACCCGGACGCGTCCACGTGGAGGCGCTGGCGCGCATGCTCCAGCGCGGGCTGCTGGAGGGCGGGGAGCGCCGCCGCCAGCTTCACCATCCCCGTGCGCAGGGGCGCGGACAGGCCCAGGTCGTCCAGGGCGCCCGGGGCTCCCACCGTGGCCAAGGCCTGGAGTTCCGGACGGGTGAGGCCGGTGAGCTGCGTGCGCCAGCCTTCCATCAGCGCCACGCCACCCGCGGCGCCGCGCGTGGCGTACACGGGGATGCCCGCGGTGGACAGGGCGTCCAGGTCGCGGTGCACGGTGCGGCCGGAGACCTGGAGCTCGCGGGCCAGCTCGCCCACGGTGCTCCGGGGCCGGGATTGCAAGCGCATCAGCAGGTGCACGAGTCGGTCGGCGCGCAGGGCGTGTCCTCCATCAACGGGAGCGGGCAGCTTCGCCCGGCAATCATGACAGGGGATGTCAGGATTGGGCGTGCAGGGTGGAGGCTTGAAAGGGGAGGACCACCATGAAGCCACTCGAAGGACGGATTGCCCTGGTTGCCGGAGCGACGCGGGGCGCG
>NZ_RAVZ01000099.1 GCF_003611635.1 Corallococcus terminator
ACCCGTGCTCCGGCTCCGCCGGCCCCGACGCCCGCCCCAGGCCGCGACGCCGCGCGCCCCCTCGCCGACGACCTGTCGCCCGAGGGCCTCACCCGGTCGGTCATCCACGACGAGGCGCGCTTCCTCTTCCAGAGCCTGCTGACGGGCGACGTGCGGTCCGCGTCCGCGGAGCTGACGTACCCGTTCCAGTTGGAGGAGAAGCGCTTCAACACGCCGGAGGAGCTGGTGCAGACGTGGGTGAAGCAACTGCGCGCCCGGCGCACCGACCTCGTCACGCTCTACGACATCGAGGTGCTGCCCTTCGCGGAGATGGAGAAGAAGTACGGCAAGCCGCCCGCGCGCCTGGGCCTGGATCCGCGCGCGCTCAAGGACACCTGGGCCGCCGTGGGCAACCTGTCCGGCCACGCGGCCATCTTCCTCTTCCGTGGCGGCTCCGACCTGAACTGGCACGCCTTCGCCTATACGGACTGACGCGAAAAGGGGCACCGGGCCTGCTTCGCCCGGCGCCCCCCGTTGAAACCCCGCTGCTGCCGCCTCAGTGCGCGGCCGCGGACTCCAGCCCGACGAGGCCCGCGCCCGCCTTCAGTGTGAAGGTCGCGACGGCGGTCTTGCCCGCCTCCACTGTCACCTCCTGCGTCACGGAGGCGTAGCCCGTCATCGACGCCACCGCGCTGTAGGTCCCCGGCGGCACCTGGATGATCGCGAAGATGCCGTCGGCGTTCGTGATGCCACTGAACGACGTGCCCGTCAGGGTGACGGTGGCCCCCTGGTTCGAAGCCGCGCCTTCCAGCGTGACGCTGCCCGCGAAGGATCCCGTCTGACGCCCCAGCGTGAGCGTCACCGTCTCCGGCTCGCCCTTCACGAAGACGGTCGTCTCCTTGGTGTCGTAGCCCGCCTTCGAGGCCACGAGGATGAAGAACCCGGACGGCACCCCTTCCAGGACGAAGCCGCCCTGGGCGTTCGTGGTGGTGGTGAACGTCGTGTCATCGAGGGAGACCGTGATGCCCTCGTGGGAGGTGGCGCCATCCAGCGTGATGGTGCCGGAGATGCGGGACGTGGCCGCGCCAGGCTCCAGCACGATGGCCAGGCTGGTCGTCAGCTTCTCCCCCACGTCCACCGATTCCTGCTGCGACTGGTAGCCCGTCTTCGAGGCCACGAGCGTGTACTCGCCCGCGTTCAGTCCCTCGAAGGCGAACGTCCCCTGCGCGTTCGTCGTGACGCGGGCATCGGTTTCGTAGAGGTGGAGTTCGACGCCCGCGGGGGACGCGCCGTCCGCGAGCTGGACCGTCCCGGTGATCCGTCCCTTGCGGTTCTCGGGGGCAGGGTCCGGATCCTTCTCCGCGTCCGGGTCGCACGCCGGCAGGACCGCCAATGCCATGGCCACCACGAGCGCGCTCAGCGCCCCTCTTCGATTCGTATGCATGTGAGTGTTCTTCCCTGTCGAGTGCGCACCGGGCCTGCGCACGGGTGCCGCCGCCTGCGAGTCCAACCGTCTCGCGAGTGCGACATGCGAGCCCCATGACGCGAGGCCCCCACGGGAAATTCACACTCCCACGCGACTTCTCAGCTCAGCGCGGCAACGAATTCGCGCAGGCGCTTGAGGCCCTTCTGGAGCACCTCGCGCGAGGTGACGAAGCTCATCCGGATGTAGCCGGGCGCGCCGAACGGATCCCCCGGCACCGCGGCCACGAGGTAGTCATTGAGCAGGGCTTCGGAGAGCTGGAGGGTGGTGGTGAGCGTCGTGCCCTTGTACGTGCGGCCCAGCAGGCCCCGCACGTCCGCCATCGCGTAGAAGGCGCCTTCGGGCAGCCGGCAGCGGATGCCGTCGATGGCGTTGAGCCCCGCGACGAACAAATCCCGGCGCTCGCGGTACTCGTTCACCATCGCGGTGATGGTGTCGGACGGGCCGTTGAGCGCCGCCAGCGCCGCCTTCTGAGTGATCGAGGAGGCGTTGGACGTGGACTGGTCCTGCACCATCTGCATCGCGGCGATGAGCGCCTTGGGACCGGCCGCGTAGCCCAGCCGCCAGCCCGTCATCGCGTAGGACTTGGACAGGCCGTTGGACACGACGAGCCGGGGCACCAGGTCCGGCGCCACGTTGCCCAGGTTGAGGAACTCCCCCGTGTAGAGGAGCTTCTCGTACATGTCGTCGGTGATGATCAGGCAGTCATGGCCGCGCACCGCGTCCGCGATGCCCTCCAGCGTGGCGCGCGAATACACCGCGCCCGTGGGGTTGGCCGGGCTGTTGAGCACGATGGCGCGCGTGCGCGGGGTGAGCGCGCGGCGGATGGATTCGGGGTCCGGCGCGTAGCCGTCCTCTTCCCGCGTCTGCACCAGCACCGGCGTGCCGCCCGCCAGGTGCACCATGTCCGGGTAGCTCACCCAGTAGGGCGCGAAGATGATGACCTCGTCGCCTTCATCCAGCAGCGCCTGGAAGCAGTTGTAGAGCGACTGCTTGCCGCCGGCCGTCACCACCACCTGATCAGCGGCGTACTTCAGGCCGTTGTCCTTCTCCAGCTTGCGGCAGATGGCCTCGCGCAACTCCGGCATGCCCGCGGTGGCGGTGTACTTGGTGAAGCCCGTGCGAATGGCGTCGATGGCCGCCTGCTTCACGAACTCAGGCGTGTCGTAATCCGGCTCACCGGCGGCGAGCACGACGACGTCCTCGCCCTTGGCGGCGAGCGCCTTGGCCCGCGCGTTGAGGGCCAGGGTGGCGGAGGGCTTGATGGCTTGCAGCCGGCGGGCGAGTTTCATGTCGCCAATGCCTAGCGCGGAACTCCCGCGACGGACAAGACCCTTGTGGCGCGCTGCGTTGCCCGGCTGCCCCCAGGCCCGGGTCAGGTCTTGGTGCCGAACTTCTTCTTCAGACCGGCGTACACGTTCGGGGGGACGAGCCCTTCCACGTTCCCCCCGAAGGAGGCGACCTCCCGGACGAGCTGCGAGGAGATGTAGAAGTAGTCCTCGCCCGTCATCATGAAGACCGTGTCGATGTCCGGCGCCAGCTTGCGGTTCATGTTCGCGAGCTGGAACTCGTATTCGAAGTCCGACACGGCCCGGAGCCCTCGGATGACGACGCCCACCTGACGCTGGTGCACGTAGTCCACGAGCAGCCCGTGGAAGGCATCCACCTCCACGCGGCTGTCCTTCACCGCGTCGCGGATGAGCTCGATGCGCTCCTCCTGGCTGAAGAGGGGGGTCTTCTTCGGGTTCACCGCGATGGCGACGATGAGCCGGTCGAACATCTTCAGGCTGCGCTGGATGAGGCTCAGGTGCCCGTTGGTGAGCGGATCAAACGAACCAGGATAGATGGCAACCGGCATGGGTGCCGGGAAGTCTCGGCGGGCCCACGGGGCGGGTCAAGCGCGCGTCACGGGGCCCGGTAGAAGCTCACCAGGGTGTCCCCGAATTTCCGCTGGTCATCCCGGGTGAAGCCCGCGTGGGCCTCCGGGGCCTCCTCGCGCTTGTCGTGCTCCACCACCACCGTGCCCCCGGGGGACACCACCGAGGACGCGGTCAGGGCCTCCAGGACCGTGGGGACGACGCGCGCCGCGTAGGGCGGATCCGCGAAGACGAGCTCGAATTTCTCGCCCTTCTTGCCCAGCGTCTCCAGCGCCCGCGCCACCGGTTGCGCCAGGATGGCCACCTGGGAAGCGAAGCCCAGCGCGTCGGTGTTCAGCCGGCACAGCCCCTGGGCCTCGCGGTCCTGGTCCACCAGCACCACCCGCCCGGCCCCGCGCGACAGGGCCTCCAGCCCCAGCGCCCCGGTGCCCGCGTACAGGTCCAGCACGGCCTGTCCGTCCAGGAACTGGCCCAGCATGTTGAAGAGGGTTTCGCGAACGCGGTCCGCCGTGGGGCGGATGTGTCCGGACGACGGCTTGGGACCCTGCAGGGCCCGGCCCTTCGCGCTGCCTGCCACGATGCGCATGGGCGCCTTCTAGCCCAGGTCGCCGCCCGTCTTCGCGAGGAATGCCATCGCGTGGGTCGCCGAACGCCGGGCCCCCAGCGCCGCCAGCACCTCCGTGGCCTCCGCGAAGGCCAGCGCCTCCAGCGTCTCCCGGGCCTCCGGCGTCAGGGGCGGCAGGCCCTCCTCCAGCATCGACAGGAGCTCCCCGGCCGGCATCCCCGCCGCCTGGGCCCGGGCCACCACCTGCGCCCGCGCCTCCAAAGGCCACGCACGCAGGGCCAGCGGGCCGAACGGGCCCCCGCAGTCCACCTTGCGCACGCCCGCGGCGACGTAGCTGGACAGCCCTCGAGGTGCGCCGGCCGTCAGGTCGCCCACCGTCACCGCGACGCCCCGGGCATGGGCCAGCTCCACCACCTGCCGCAGGAGCCCCACGTCCAGGTCGCCTTCGCCCAACTGCGCCTCCGACACACGCAGGAAGCGCAGCGGCACCTTCCACTGCGAAAGCCCTTCCAGCAGCGTGCCGCACGCGTCCAGGAGCCCCGCTCCAGCGGGCGCCTGGGGCGCGGACAGCTCCAGCGACAGCTCGCGCTCCACCAGGGGGCCCACCAGCGCGTTCACCGCCTCTACCGCTTCGTAGGTAGTGAGGCGCGACAGCTCCAGCGACACCAGCGCGAAGCCCGCGTCCACCACACGGAAGAGGCCCTCCTGCATCGCATCCAGGACGTCCGCGTCCGTGGACGTCACCCGCACGGGGCCGGCCTGGAGGAACAGGGGCCGGGTGTGCTCGGCGTCCAGGGCGGCCGCGCGCACCGCGGACACGAAGCGCTCCGGCGCCCCCCGGTCCGCCAGCGGGTGCGGGCAGGCGAGCCCCAGCACCGCGTCCTCCGCCCGGGCGGCCCTCAGCAGGCCCGGCAGCGTCCCCTTGGCCAGCACGGGAATGCAGGGCAGCGCGGCCGGAGAGGACTCCAGCGCCCGCAGCAGCTCACGGGGATCCAACACGGGGACCCGGGAGCCCGGGCCCATCCGCGCGACCACGTTGCCCGGCCGCAGCGACAACACCTTGTCCAGCACGCTCATAGGAGCCGCCGAGAATCCCCGCCCTGCTCCTCTTTCGCAAGGGAGGTCAGTGCACCTCGCCCAGATGGGCGTAGGCCTGGCTCTCAATCTGGATGGTCGTGTGGTCGATGCCGAACCGGTCGAACAGGTCGTGCTTCACCGCGGTCAGGATGTCGTCGTTGTTGCAGACCATCGGGTCCGCCACCACCAGGTGCGCTGACAGCGCGTACATCCCGCTGGAGATGGTCCACACGTGCAGGTCATGCACCGCCTGCACGCCCTGCACCTTGGCCATCAGGTCGCGCACCTGCTCCAGGTCCACGTGCGCGGGCACCGCCTCCAGCAGCACGTCCACCGCGTCCTTCACCAACCGCAGCGCGCCCACCACGATGATGATGGAGATGAGCACGGAGATGATGGGGTCGACGACGTACCAGCCGGTCCACCACATGATGCCCGCGCCCACCAGCACGCCCACCGACGACAGCGTGTCGCCCAGCACGTGCAGGAACGCCCCGCGCACGTTCATGGAATGCGTCTGGTGCAGGAAGCCCAGCGCCGCCAGGTTCGCCACCAGGCCCACGCCCGCCACGATGGCCATGGGCCCCAACTCCACCGGCGCCGGCGTGCGCATCCGCTGCCACGCCTCCATCAGGATGAAGATGGTGATGACCAGCAGCAGCACCCCGTTGAGGAGCGCGCTGAGAATCTCCATCCGGTAGTAGCCGTAGGTCTTCTTCAAATCCGCGGGCCGGCCGGCGAACCACAGCGCCAGCAGGCTCAAGACCATCGCGGAGACATCCGTCAGCATGTGCCCGGCGTCGGAGAGCAACGCGAGCGAGTTCGTCAGGAAGCCGCCCACCGCCTCCGCGACCATGATGGTCGCCGTCAGCGCCAGCGCCGACAGCAGCCGCCGCCGGTCCTTGCGCCGCTCCTCCGCCAGCCCACCCTTCCGGGGCCCGTGCGAATGGCCGTGACCATGCCCATGTCCGTGGTGGGAATGGTCGTGCGAGTGGTCGTGCCCGGCCCTGCCGTGTGTATGTGGGGGTGCGCTCACAGGGGTCCAGGGTACGCGATCAGCGCCATCTGCGGACAGGTGCCGCTGGATTGATTTCAGACAACCCCGTAGATCCACTGTCCGAATCTGCAACAGGGGGAGGCCCGCGGGGATGGACTTCGAGAAGCATCAGAATCTGCACACCATTGTCATGTTGAGGGATGTCATCCGCAAGTGGTGGCAGGTGGAGCTGTCCTTCGCGGATCGTAACGGCGTGGTGCACGACTGGCAGCGCGGGGATTTCATCCCACCGCCGAACGACTTCTGCCGCCACTCGCTCGGTTCGAGGGAGGGGATGCGGCGGTGCGCCCAGTCCGTGCGGGTGCTGCACGAGAAGTTCAAGGCGGCCAAGAAGCTGCGCCGCTCCATGTCACACGACTGCCACCTGCGCCTGTCCATCGTGGGCGCCCCGCTCTACATCCGCAACGAGTACGAGGGTTTCCTCTTCGTGGAGGGCTTCGCCCGGCAGCCGCTCACGCCCGGCGACGGCCAGGTGCTGATGGACAAGATGCGCGACATCGCGCCGGGGGCGCAGGCGGACCTGGAGGGCGCGTGGGAGCGCGTGCCGGTGCTGGACGGCTCGGAGCTGAGCAAGCTGTCGGACCTGCTGGAGTTCGCGGTGACGGAGATCGAGAACCAGGAGGTGGAGCTCACCCGCAAGGAGGAGACCATCCAGTCCATGGCCTCCGAGCTGTCCAACCGCTACCGCTTCGAGAAGATCATCGGCCGCTCCGGGGCGATGAACGAAGTCTTCCGCCTGATGGAGAAGGTGGCCAACTCCGACTCCACCGTCCTCATCAACGGCGAGTCCGGCACGGGCAAGGAGCTGGTGGCGCGCGCCATCCACCACAACGGCCCGCGCAAGGACAAGCCGTTCGTCGTGCAGAACTGCTCCGCCTTCAACGACAACCTGCTGGAGAGCGCCCTCTTCGGACACACGCGAGGCGCCTTCACCGGAGCGCTCAAGGACAAGAAGGGCCTCTTCGAGGTCGCCGACACCGGCACCTTCTTCCTGGACGAGGTGGGCGACATGTCCCCCGCCCTCCAGGTGAAGCTCTTGCGCGTGCTCCAGGAGGGCACCTTCCTGCCAGTGGGCGGCACGCACTCCCGCGAGGTCGACGTGCGCGTCATCGCCGCCACGCACAAGGACCTGGGGGAGATGGTGAAGCGAGGCGAGTTCCGCGAGGACCTCTACTACCGCATCAACGTCATCCGCCTCCAACTGCCACCCCTGCGCGAGCGCAAGGACGACCTTCCCGTCCTCATCGACCACTTCCTGCGCAAGCACCACCGCGAGGGACAGCGCGCCCGGGGGCTGGCCCCGGAGGCCCTGGGCATCCTGGGCGCGTACGCGTGGCCGGGGAACATCCGCGAGCTGGAGAACGAAATCGAGCGGCTGCTGGTGCTGGGCGGCGAGCTGGAGGTCATCCCCGCGGAGCTGCTCTCCAGCCGCATCCGCGACACCGTCGTCCCCGGCGGCGGGCACTTCATCGCCCCGCGCGCGCACGGAAAACTGCACGAGGCGGTGGAGTCGCTGGAGAAGGAGATGATCCACCAGGGGCTCGTGCGCACGCGCAACAACAAGAGCCGGCTGTCGCGCGAGCTGGGCATCAGCCGCTCCAACCTCATCCTGAAGATCACCCGCTACGGACTGGACCGGCTCCTGCCCGAGGGCCTTGCCGACGGCGCGGATGAGGAGGCCGAAGCGTGAGCCCCCCCGGACACGCGACCACCTTCCGCCAGGACACGCTGCGGGTGCCCGACGGCGCGGACCTCTACTTCCAGGTCCGCGGCGAAGGCACCCCGGGCATGGTGCTGTGCGACGGCCTGGGCTGCGACGGCTTCGCCTGGAAGTACCTGCTGCCCTACCTGGCACGGCGCCATCGGGTGCTCAGGTGGCACTACCGGGGCCACGGCAAAAGCAGCGTGCCGGAGGACCGCACCCGCATTGGCATGGCGTACACCTGCGACGACATGGCGCGGGTGATGGACGCCGCAGGCCTGGAGAAGGCCGTCCTCTTCGGCCACTCCATGGGCGTGCAGGTGGCGCTGGAGTTCCACCGCCGCTACGCCCGGCGCGTGCAGGGGCTGGTGCTGGTGTGCGGCAGCTACGGCATGCCGCTGGACACCTTCCACGACTCCACCCTGCTCAAGCGCATCTTCCCCACCCTGCGCCGCGCGGTGGAGCGCTTCCCCCTGCACACCGCCCGCATCGTGCACGGCGCGCTCACCACGGAGCTGGTGGTGCAGTTGGCCATCCGGCTGGAGATGAACCCGGAGCTCATCGCCCGCAACGACCTGGCCCCCTACTTCTCCCACCTGGCCCGGATGGACCCCGTCGTCTTCGTGCGCACCCTGGATTCACTGGCGAGCCACACCGCGTGGGATCACCTGGAGTACGTGGACGTGCCCACCCTGGTCGTCGCCGGGGAGAAGGACCGCTTCACCCCCGGCTGGCTCTCCCGGAAGATGGCCGAGCGCATCCCCGCCTCAGAACTGCTGACCATCTCCGAGGGCACCCACACCGCCCCCCTGGAGGTCCCCGGACTGGTGGAACTGCGCGTGGAACGCTTCCTGCGCGAACGATTGGGCGTGGAATCCGGGGAATCTGCCCCAAAGGTGGGATAAGCGTCCGGTGGGGGGTGGGTACGGCTGTCTGGCCGCTGGACATCCGCCTTGATTGCAGGCGGGAAGCCCCCGGCATATAAGCCCCCGCCTTCCGGGTTCCGGTGGGATTGAGAAAGCCCGTTCTGGGCGTGTCTCTTCGCACCTCTTTCTGTCAGTCGGTCCGCATGATCTCTCGCGAAAACATCCGCAACGTCGCCATTGTCGCCCACGTCGACCACGGGAAGACCACCCTGGTTGACCACCTGCTCCGGCAGGCCGGTACCTTCCGCTCCAACGAGCACATGACCGATCGAGTGATGGACTCGAACGATCTCGAGCGAGAGAAGGGCATCACCATTCTCGCGAAGAACACCGCGGTCTCCTACAAGGGGATGCAGATCAACATCATCGACACCCCGGGCCACGCCGACTTCGGTGGCGAGGTGGAGCGCGGTCTGCGCCTGGTCGATGGCGTCATCCTCCTGGTGGACGCGGCCGAAGGTCCCCTGCCCCAGACGCGCTTCGTGCTCACCAAGGCGCTCGCCATGGGCCTGAAGACGGTGTTGGTCATCAACAAGATCGACCGTCAGGACGCCCGGGCCAAGGAAGTGCTGGACCTCGTCTACTCGCTCTACATCGACCTGGGCGCGGACGATAAGCAGTTGGAGATGCCGGTCCTCTACACGGTGGCCCGCCAGGGTCAGGCCTCCACGTCGCTGGACGTCCCGGGCAAGACGCTGGAGCCCCTGTACGACGCCATCATCAAGCACATCCCGCCCCCGCCCGCGCCGCCGGTGGACCAGACCACGCTCCAGTTGCTGGTGGCGAACCTGGACTACGACGACTACGTCGGCCGTCTGGCCGTCGGTCGCGTGCAGGCGGGCCGCATCACGGCCAACATGCCTGTGTCCGTCGTCCGCGATGGTGGCAAGGTGCAGCCGGGCAAGATCGTGAAGCTGTACGGCTTCTCCGGCCTGAAGCGCGTCGAAATCCCCGACGCCGGCCCGGGCGAAATCGTCTCCATCGCGGGCATCGAGGACATCTCCATCGGCGACACCATCGCCGACGCGGAGAAGCCGGTGGCCCTGCCGCGCATCACCGTGGACGAGCCCACGATGATGATGATCTTCAAGGTCAACGACGGGCCGCTGGCGGGCAAGGAAGGCAAGTTCGTCACCTCCCGCAACCTGCGCGAGCGCCTGTACCGCGAGGCCTACCGCAACGTGGCCGTGCGCGTGGAAGACACCGCGACGCCGGACGCGTTCCGCGTGGTGGGCCGTGGCGAACTCGCCCTGGCCGTCATCATCGAGAACATGCGCCGCGAAGGCTACGAGCTGACGGCCTCCAACCCGGAGCCCATCACCAAGCACGTGGACGGCGTCCTGCACGAGCCCATGGAGCTGGTCTTCTGCGACGTGCCGGAGACCAGCGTGGGCGTGGTGACGGAGCGCCTGGGGCCCCGCAAGGGCCGCATGACGGACATGCAGCAGTTGGGCTCGGGCCGCACCCGGCTCCAGTTCCGCATCCCCGCTCGCGGCCTCATCGGCTTCCGCTCGGAGTTCCTCACCATCACGCGGGGTGAAGGCATCATGAGCAGCCAGTTCGACGGCTTCGAGCCGTGGTTCGGCTACATCCCGAAGCGCGCCAACGGCGCCATCGTCTCCGACCGTCTGGGCGACACGGTGCCCTACGCCCTGTTCAGCATCCAGGAGCGTGGCCAACTGTTCGTGAGCGAAGGCGTCACGGTGTACGAGGGGATGATCATCGGCGAGCACTCCCACCCGTCCGAGCTCAACGTCAACTGCTGCCGCGAGAAGAAACTCACCAACATCCGCGCCGCCGGCCGCGACGAGAACGTCCTCCTCGTCCCGCCGCGCGAGATGGGGCTGGAGAAGGCCCTGGAGTGGATCGCCGACGACGAGCTCGTCGAGGTGACGCCCAAGTCCGTGCGCATGCGCAAGAAGGCGCTGGCCAACGGCGACCGCTACCGCGCCGAGCGTGAGCGCAAGCGCGAAGAGCGTAGCGACGCGTAAGCCGTCCCCGTCGCTCCCGAAGTCTTGAGAGGCCGTCACCCACCCGGGTGGCGGCCTCTTCTTCGTTCAGGGGCTCTCCTGTTTGAACGAAGCCCAGGACACCACCACGTCGTTGCCCCGCGCGTCACGGCCGTGGAGGACATCCAGCACCTGCTGGATGTCGGGCGTCGCTTCGTCCGGGCCCACCACCACCGCCGCCCGGAAGCCGCCGCGCTCCAGCGTCTCCTGCACGGTCAGGGCGCGCTCCCAGGGCATCCGCGTGGCCCGCCGTTGGTCGTCCCAGCCCACGAGGATGCGTTCGACCTCCGCCCAGGTGACGGCCTCCGCGCCGTCCGGGATGAGCACGGAGACCTCGCTGCGCCAGCCTCCGGTCTCCAGCAGCGGCTGCCAGCGGGACACCTTCAGCGACACGCGGGGCGGTGCTTCCGGGAGCGCCAGCGGACGGACGCCCACGAAGGTGGTGAGGGACCGCACCGCACCGGACTCCATCCGCGCCCGCACGCGCACCGTGAAGCGCCGGGGCACGGCGCCGTCCGCGGGCTCCACCGCGTAGGTGTGTTCGAGGATGGGCCCTTCCGTCTCCTCCGTGGTGCCATCCCCCAGGTCCCAGTCGTACGCGCGGACGGGCCCGGCTTCCTCCAGGCCCTGGACCTCGAAGGTGAAGGTGGACGGGCCGTCCTGCCGCGACCCGAGGCGCAGCGGAGACTCCGCCTGGGCCTCGCAGTCCCGGACCTCCAGCAGCACCGTGCGCTCGGCCAGCACCCCGACGCGGCGGCCTCCCAGGTCGCGGCAGAGCTGGAAGCGCACCGGATAGCGTCCCGGCGCGGAGGGCGCGCGCCAGTCCAGCGCCGCCCCCGGCTGGAGCCCCGCGCGGCCTTCCGGCGTGGGCCACACCCAGCGCTCCACCAGGTCGGGCTCGCGCGAGCCGCCCACCCTCGCGACGACGCTGACGGCGCCGCCCGCGCAGGCCCAGGGGCGGTCCGTGTCCAACTGTTCGATGAAGGCCGTGGAGGCCAGGGGCTCCCAGACCTCGCCCAGGGTGCTGGCGAGCCGGAAGTCCTCGGACGAGCCCCCGTTGGCGTAGGAAGGCTCCAGGGCCGCGAGGGACGGCGCTCCAGGCCCGGACACGGCGCGCTCCGGTGGGATGCGAGCGTCGGGGTGGACGGCGGACGCCGGCTCGGCTCCGGCCGTCCGGGCGGCATCCAGCCCCGCGAGCAGCAGGCTCCCGGCGACCACGCCGCCGGCCGCGAGCACCATGCGGGTCCGCGGTCGCAGCCCCGACGACTTCGAAGGCGGAAGCGGACCCATGGCGCGCTAGAAGCCGAAGCGGATCAACCGCGCGCGGTAGGGCGTGGCGTTGGGCCGGTACCACTGGTTGTCCCAGCCCCTGAACTCCACGGCGTCCATCAGCCGCTCCGTCTGTCCCCGGAAGGTGACGGCGTTGATCAACGGAGTGCCCGTGGAGCCCACGTTGCGCGACGCGAGCTTGTTGTCGGGGTCCAACAGCTCCGAGCGGCCCTGCGAACAGCCATCCACGTAGCAGCCGCCCCGGTCGCACGTGGACACGGAGTTGTACGAGCCGTGCTTGTCCTGGGCGGCGTAGATGCGCGGCGCGCCCCGGGACTCCGACAGGTATTCGAGCTGTGCCCAACTGTACCAAGCGGAGGACTCGCACACTGTCTCCAGGTGCGCGGAGAGGAAGGCCCAGTCCAGCAGCCAGCGACCGTCGGAGTAGTGCACCTCCAGCACCTGGAACTCGGTGTCGCCGTCGTGCGCGTCCACGACGCCGCCCAGGATGCCGTGGTCCTCGTAGAAGGCCGCCAGGTAGAAGATGCGCAGCGTGCGCAGCGCGAAGGACTGCGACTTCACCGCGAAGTACGGCCGGCGGCCCGCGCCCCGCTCGTTGCGTGCGAGCCACAGCGCCGGCATGAAGGCGGACGCCACCTGCTCTTCGCAGTCGTCGTTGAGCCCGTCGCCATCCGCGTCCGCCCCGGTGCCCCAACACGTGTCCCCGAAGGGGATGGAGGCGATGCCCTGCGCGAAGGCCGGCACGGACAGCAACGACACCACCAGCACCAGCGCGCAAGCGCGGGAACGGACGACGGACGCCATGGGGCACACCCGGGACGGTCAGCGAGGGGACCGGCCCACGGTGCGCATCTTCGCAAGGGACCTGAATCCGGCCCGAGGTCCGGCCCGGTGTCCGCCTTCCATCGCAGTGGGAGGCCAGCACCTGTCCACCTCCGAGGTGTGATTGTAGAAACGCGGCAACCCGAAACCCGGGAGGCATGCACCATGGTGGCGTCGAGCACGGGCCCCGCCCGTGGCCTGCTGTACCCCCGGCCGGACGCGCGGCACTTCGCGCACGCGCGCCTCCTTCCCGCCGAGGACCTGCGCCCCTGGGTCGAACACTTCTGGGCCGTGCGCTGGGACCTGCGCGAACAGCCGCCCTTCCTCCAGCAGAACCTCACCCACCCGTCCGTGCACTGGACCTTCCAGGACGGCACCTCGCGCATCGCGGGCGTGCACTCCGGGCGCTTCTCCCTCCTGCTGGAGGGCCTGGGCGGCGTGTTCGGCATCAAGTTCCGGCCCGGCGGCTTCTTCCGCTTCGTGAAGACGCCGGTGTCCGCACTCACGGAGCGCACCATGGCCCCGGCCCCGCTCCTGGGCCCGGAGGCGCTCGCGCTGGAGGCGGCCATCCTCGCCACCGACGTCACCCGCGACGCGAACGCGGAGCGCGTGGCCCTGGCGGAGGCCTTCCTGCGCGCGCGTCTGCCCGCGGCGGATCCGAACGTGGCCGGGGTGCAGGGGATGGTCACACGCATCCTGGAGGACCGCGCGGTGACGAAGGTGGAGGACCTGCTGACACCGGGAGGCCCGGGCCTGCGCACGGTGCAGCGGCTGTTCCGCCGCTACGTGGGCGTGAGCCCCAAGTGGGTCATCCAGCGCTACCGACTGCACGAGGCCGCCGAACGTCTGAAGGAGGTCCCCCCGCCGGAGCTGGCGACGCTGGCGCTGGAGCTGGGCTACTTCGACCAGGCGCACTTCATCCGCGACTTCCGGCGCGTCGTCGGCTGTCCGCCCGCCGAGTACGCCCGGCGCGCGCCCGGCCCGGTGACTCCGGCCCGGCGCGCTTCGGAGTGACGGACCTCAGAACGTGTACTTCACCCGAGGGAACACGGCGAAGGACATGATGTTGGGCCCGATGATGTAGCGCCCCAGCACATCCGCCCCCACCGAGAAGTGGTCGAAGGACGTGGCGTACTCCACGCCCACGCCCAGGCCCGCGTTGAAGGCGTTGACGGAGCGGCCCGGGTCGCCCTCGTCTGGATCCACCGGCGTGGGGTCCAACCGCGTGTAGCCCGCCGCCACCTTGGGCGTCAGGTAGAAGCGGTTGGCCAGCTTCACGTGGTAGGCGGCCGTGATGTCTCCGAAGGCCACGGTGAAGTTGTCCGACAGGGCGCAGACGTTGGACTGCGGCAGGTAGCCCGCGAAGCAGTTCTGCGCGGAGGACCCCAGCGCGAAGTGCGCCCCCAGCGACAGCCGCTCCGTCAGGTCATAGCCGATGCCCAGTTGCAGGTACGACTGCGCGTTGGAGTAGTTGTTCTCACCGCCCACGGTGAAGAACACGCCGACGTCGGTCTCGGTGAAGAAACCCCGGCGCGGCTCGAACGGCACGCCTTCTGGTGGGGTGGCCCCCAGGGCCGGCGTCCCCAGCGCGAGCGCGGCGAACAGCAGCGACTTCCTCACGACTCCTCCCGTCACGGTGGTCCTCTCGCGCCACTCACACTCACGGAGCGGCGCACGGACACTAGTGATGCCGCGCACGAAACGGCAGCGGGGAAAAACGAAAATGGCGTGGACCGTTTCGTCCACGCCATTTGGTCTTCCAGTCTACGAATCCCCTGGCCGAAGCGTCGGGGCCGGAGTGCTACCCCTCACCGTCCGCGCCGGAGGGCGAGAACAGCCAGGGGTACGTCACGGACACCACGCCGCCGCCCTTGGGCTCCGGGAACTTCCAGCGACGGATGCGGGAGAGCATGCAGTTCTCCGCGGGGCTGCTGCCCAGCGTCGTCTCCGCCACGTTGGCGTCCGCCACCGCGCCGGCCGGGTCGATGGTGAAGGCCACCGCGACCTTGCCCGCGAGCGCCGGGTTCTTGTTCAGCTCCGACTCGTAGCAGTACTTGATCTCGTTCTGGTGCCGCCGGATGACCTTGGCGATGACGTCCTTGTCCAGGCCGCCCACCACCGTCGTCTTGCCGGGAATCACCTTGGTCACGGACTTGCCACGGCCACCCAGGTCGATGCCGCCCGAGCCGCCCACGCCGCGTCCATTGCCCTGCGTCCCCAGGCCACCGATGCCCAGCGCCGTGCCGCCGCCGCCGTTGCCGGTGCCGCGCGAACCCAGGCCGCCCACGCCCTGCGCGTCACCCATGGCCGCGCCGCCCTTGAGGCCGCCCAGCGAGTTGTTGATGCCGGTGCCGATGCCGCCCGGACCGAACACGTCCGACGCGCCACCCTTCATGCCCTTGAGCGCACCCAGGAGGCCGACCTTGCCCACCACCTGGCGGTCCTTCTCCTTCTTGCTCTTGTCGACGACGTTGGTGCCCGGCTTCGAAGGCGCGGCCTCCGCGAGCTTCGCCTCCTCCTTGCCGAACTTGCCCTCTTCGTCCTTCGCCTTGGCGCCTTCTTCCACGCCGGAGAGCTGGAGCTTCTTCGCCTCCACCTTCTTCTGCGGGGCGATGAGGAACTTCGCCACGCTCTGCTGGGACTCGAAGACGTCGTCCGCGGAGCGCGTGTCGGAGTGCGGCGTGAGCACCATCGAGGCGACGAACGCGGCCGACGCCAGGATACAGATGGCGGCGATCTTGAAGAAGCCGAAGTCGCGGTCGGACAGCGAGGTGGCCAGGATGGCCGGAGAAGGCTTCACGTAGCGCATCATGAAGCCGACGGTGCCCAGCGACACCTCCGCGCGGTCGTGAAGGCCCAGGGTGAAGAGCTGCTCCTGATCCGCCGAAGCGGAGTTGAGCTGACCCGCGGCGCGCAGCGCGTCCTTGGTGCGGACATCCCCCTTGTTGGTGACGAACACGCCAGAGCCCGCCGGAGCCTTGAGCTCCAGCTTGTCGCCCTTGCTCACCGCCAGCACGTGGCGCTTGCCCACCTGCGGCACGAACACGTGGAAGGCGTTCTTCTTGCCCTCGCCGATGGTGACCGGAGCGCCGTCCTTGAAGTGCTGGACCTCCAGCATCTGGTCGCCCCAGAGCAGCGCCACCTGGAGCACCTTCGCCTCGGGCGTCGGCTGCGCGTCCAGGGGAAGGGGATCCTGCAGGTGCGCCGCCAGGTGCGGCTTCTTCGCCGCCGCGATCGCCGGGGGCGTGGGCTTGCGCACCATCCCCGGAGGCGCCGACGGGCCGAACACGGGCGTGGGCGCCGCGTGGTTCGTCGTGGAGACCTGCATGCCCCCCGCCGTCGAGGAACGCGGCGTGCTCACCGTGCCCACGAGGTTGGAAGGCGCCGCCGCCTGCACCGGAGCCCGGGGAGGCGCCACATCGCGCCGGACCGGGGGAGCCGCCTGCGCAGCCGGCGGCATCGCCGGACCGCGAGGAGGCAACTGATGGAACGCACCGGGCATCGCCACCGCCGCGCCCGCCGGAGCCACCGACCGGGGCGTGTCACCGAAGAGCACCTCCACCCGCGAGGTCCCCACCGTCAACACGTCACCCGGCTTGAGCGCCGTGGGAATGACGAGCTTCTGCCCTGAGACCTGGGTGCCGCCTTCACTGCCCAGGTCGATGGCCGTTACCGAACCATCGTGGTCCACCTTCAGCATCACATGGAGATTGGAGACCCGCGGATCCTGAATCTTCACCGCCGCTTGGGCGCCCGACCCCACGATGACACTCTCCGCCTCCGACACGGTCTCCTGGATGGAGCCGTCTGGAGTCGTAATCCGAAGCGTCAAACCGTTTTTTCTCGCCGCCGCCATGAAGTTCTTCCTTCTTCCCTTCCCGTCCCGAAAACGTTCAACGCCGCCTGAGAGCCCGTCTTAAAGATTGTCCGCTGACTTCTGCAACTCCGGGTCGAAGTTCTCCCGGACCTTGATGAGGCTTTGGAAGTCCGTCTTCTTGCGATTGAGGACGTAGGAGCCTTCCGGCTTGGTGAGCTCGCCCTCCACCGCCACATCCGTGAAATCGATCACCGTCTTCTTGCGGTACACCGTGCGGTCCTCCTCCTGGATGACCTTCACGGAGTCTCCGCCGCTGTTCTGCGCCAGGGCGGGGGCCGCTACCCCCAGCACCCCCACCATCACCACCGATGCCAGCAGTCGCTTCATGTGCAGTCTCCGGTAGCCCAGCTTCTTGGCTTCCATTGCAGGGCTCGCACCAACTCCAAGTCCCTGGATTCTAAGGGAGTCGCCCGGTCGCTTGCACCTGGGGGGCTGGAGTAGGGAAGAAAGTTCTCGTTCTTCCAGCCGGGGCGACTGTTCTTTCTTCAGGGCGTCGGGGCGGGCACGGGGGCCGCCTGCGACTCGGGGACGGCTTGACCGTCCGCCGGCTGTCCCGGGGCCGCCGGGGCCGCCTCGGTCGCCGGAGCCTGGTCGGGCGCGGCGGTGTCCTGGGGCAGTTGGTTCATCATGGACGAGGACGAACCCGCGCCCCCGATGGCGGCCGCGCCGTCCTTCTTGGGCTCGCCCTCCCCTTCCGCCGTGGCGGCGGGGGGCGGGGCCGGCGGGTTCTTGAGCATCGTCTGCAGGCCCTGCACCTTGGCGGTGATGAGCTGCTTGTCATTCGCGGACGTGGCGCCCAGCTCCTTGCAGCGATCCAGGAAGGCGATGGCCTTCTCGAAGCCCGCGCGGTCCGCCGCGTACGCCCAGCCCGCGCCGCACACGGCCTCCGGCTGTTCGGAGCGGCGCGCGAGCACCTTCTCGAACGCCTCGCCCGCGGCCACGCCCTTCTTCGGATCGATGCCCTTCTGACCGTCCAGCGCGTACGCCAGGTACAACTGGCCTTCCACGCCCTCCGGCTCCAGCGTCAGGGCCTTGGTGAAGGCGCGCTCGGCCCCCGCGTAGTCGCGGTAGGAGAGCGCCAGCGCGCCCAGGTTCAGGTGCGCGGCGGCGAAGGTGTCATCCAGCGACACGGCCTTCTGGAACTGGGCCAGGGCGCGCGGACGGTCCTCCATCTTCAGGTAGATCATCCCCAGCGTGTTGGAGATGGCCGGGTCCTTCTCCGCCACCTTGCGCGCGTTGATGACCAGCAGCTCCGCCAGGCGGAACTGGCCCCGGTCGTACGCCACCAGCGCCAGCGTCTTGTAGGCCTCCGGGTTGTCCTTGCTGCGCGCGAGCACGCGCCGGCCGGTGGCCTCCGCCTCGTCCAGCTTGCCCGCCAGCCGGTACGTCGCGGCCAGCCCGTTGAGGACGGGCTCGTCGTGTTCGTGGCCCGGCGTCTGGAGCGCCTTCGAGTACAGCGCGATGGCTTCGTCCAGTTGGCCCTCGTGCCGGTGCATCAGGCCCAGGTTCATCACGGACGGCGTGTGGGCCGGATCCAGGAAGAGGACCTTCTCATAGGCCGCGCGAGCGTCCGCCGGACGGCCCTGCTTCTCCGCGATGACGCCCAGGTTGAACTGCGCGTTGAGCGTCTTGGGCTCCTTCGCCACGACCTGCTCGAAGCCCTTGCGCGCGGTGTCCAGGTCCCCGGCCTCGTAGGCCTTGAGGGCCTCCGCGAACAGGTTGTCCACGCTGCCCTTCTCCGCCACTTCAGGCGCGGGCGTGGTGGGGACGATGGCGGCGGGCCTCTCCACCGCGTTCATCGCGACGGGCGTGGGCCGGGGGCCCGTGGCGCACGCCGTGGTGAAGGCGAAGGCGAAGGCCCCCGCCAGGAACATCCGCTTGGTGCGAAACCCGTTCATCCGCTGCGTCCCCATCCCCTCGAACTGGCTGCTGATGTCGTTGCGGTTCGTCGTCTTCACGGCTGCACCCCCTCGAGCAGCGCGGTGGGTTCGGAGCGCGAACCCTCCGGCAGGGAGGGCTTCTGCCCTTCCGGCTTCGTGCCTTCCGGCGCGACAGGCGCCTGGGGCTCGGGCTCCGCGGAGGCGCTGACGGGGCCGTTGAGGTCCTTCAGCACGCCGGCGGCGATGCGTGACTCACTGCTGCCCCGGTACGTCACCGGCTTCACCTGGGCGTAGGCACCCGGACGGAAGCGGTTCACCTGGTCCTGCGCGGCCAGCGTCCACTCGCTGTAGATGCCCAGCTCGTAGGCCTTCTGGAGGCCCTTCTCCAGCGCCTCGCTCGCCTTGTCCTCCAGCGGCAGGGCCAGCGTCTCCAGCTCGCCCCGGTACATGCTCAACTGATCATCATCGAGCCCGGACGGATCCGGCGAGTCCATGATGTTGCGCGCGAAGTCCGCGTACGCAAGGCCGATGCGGGTCAGCGCCGCGATGCCCCACTCGCCGGAGCCCGTGGCGAGCACCGCCGCGTACTCCTTCTCCACCTTCTGCATCTCCTTCTGCTTCGCCGTCAGGTCGCGGCGGATGGTGGAGACGCGCGTGAACTTGATGTCCGAGAAGCGCTTCCACGTGGGCTCCAGCGCCAGGAAGCGCGCGTGGCCGTACGCGTTGAGCACCGCGGCATCCTTGCGCACGTTTTCCGCCAGCTTGTTCCAGCCGCGCACCAGTTCGTCCTGCGCCTTCTCCTGGCCGCGGATGTCCTTCATCTTCTGGTACGCGAGCAGCTCATGGTAGCGGGCGAGGTACGGCTGGCCCGCGACGGTGCGCGAGTCCCGGCCGTAGGTGTCCACGAAGGAGCTGAAGGCGCGGGCCGCATCGCCCCACTTCTTCTCCTTCTCCCAGACGAGCCCGATGGAGAACGCCACCTGGGGCACGTCCTTGCGGTCCTTGAAGCGCGTCAGGTAGCTGTTCCACGCGGTGACGGCCTTCTGGGATTCGCCCAGGCCGTCGTACCAGACGCCCGCGTTGAAGAGGGCATCCGCCACCCACGCGCCCGCCTCGTCCACCTGCGCCTTGCGTTCGGCGGCCTTCTGCTCGCGCGTGGACTCCGCGTCCTCCGCGCCCGGGATGTCGTCCTTCTTCGCCACCGCGCTGCCCTTGGCCTTCTTCGCGTCCTTCTTCGTCTCGCGGGCCTTCATCGCCGCGTCGTACGCGGACACGAAGGACTCCGACATGGCGGCGGCCTTCTTGAACTCGGCCACCTTCTCGTAGAGGCCCGACAGCGTGTAGCGGGTCTTCAGCTCGAAGGGGCTGGTCGGGTACTCCTTGAGGACGCGCTCGCCGGCGGTGATGCCCTTGTCGACCTCGCCCGCCTCCTGCGCGATGACCATCGCGTAGGTGAGCGCGCGGTCCGCGTTCTCCGACTTGGGGAACTCCGTCACGAAGGTGAGGAACTGCTCGGCCGCCTTCGCCGGGTTCTTCTCCTTCTTGTAGACGACCTCGTCCACGTACTTGTACTGGCTGCCCTCCACCACGCGGGCGACGCGGCCGGCGAAGTCGGAGCCGGGCTTGGACAGCTTCTTGTTGCCCAGGAACTTGCGCGACAGCGTGTTGAGCTCGAGCCACTCCTCGCGGCTCTCCAGCACGTACATGGTCAGGTCCGCGGCATCGCGCGAGCGGCGCTCCTCCGGGAACTTCTCGATGATCTCCCCGAAGCGGTGGGCCGCGTCCACGAAGTGCGCGCGGTCGTAGAGGATGACGGCGGCCTGGTAGCGCAGGTCGATCTCATCCTGGTTGCCCGGGTACAGGCCGTTGTACGTGTCGCACGCGGCGACCAGGCGCTCCTCGAACTTCGTGAGGGGCTGCTCCTCCTGCTCCTTGGCGTCACGCTTGACGAGCTTCTGCTTGGCGACGTCGCCCTTGTCCTTCTTCTCGTCGACCTTCTGGCCGTCCTTCAGGTCGCTCTTGGAGAGCTGGCCGCGCTCGATCTTGACCAGCTTGTCGTACGCGAGCACCGCGTTGTACGACGCGCTCTTGCGGTAGGCCTCGTTGGAGACCTCGCGCGCGGAGTCGCGGTCCGGAACCTTGAAGGCCACGACGGCGTCGTACTCGCCCGCGGCGGCCTGCCACTCTTCCAGCGCCCAGAGAATTTCGGCATAGAAGAAGCGGATGTTGAAGGCCGAGTCCGCGACGAACTCCGGGTTGTCGCTGGACGCGAACGCCTCCACGTACTGCTTGTAGATGTCGCGCGCGAGCCGGTAGGTCTCCACCTGGCGCGTCTTCTGCGCCTCCTGGTGGTACTCGGTCACCATCACGCGCATCGCCTCTTCGGTGACGCTGAAGGCATTGCGCAGCACGCCCGCGTTGCCCGCGTTGGTGGTCCACCACTCGCCGCCCGGGCGGTAGAGGTCCACCATCCGCTTCATCTCCTTGCGGACCTGCTGGCGCTGACGCAGGCCCTCGTACGCGCGCACCACCGCCTGCTGGTACTCCGGGGCGTTCACGCCCATGGGCGAGTCGTCGATGAGGGTGCGGTACACCAGGATGGCGCTGTCGAAGTGGCCCGCGTCCACCAGGCCCGCGGCCGTCTTCGCGAGCAGCCGGCCCTGGCGCTTCGGCGGCGCCTTCTCCTTGAAGTAGGCGAGCGCCTCCTTGGGCTGATCCAACTGCACGTAGAAGACGGTCAGGTCGTTGAGCGCTTCCGTGCGCAGGTCGCCCAGCTCCTCGCCGCGCTGGCCCGCGTAGTCCACCACTTCGTGGAGCTTCTTGAGGCCCGCGTCCAGGTCGCCCGCGTTGAAGTCACACCAGGACAGCTTGTAGGTCGCGTAGGCGTAGATCTTCGGGACGCCGGAGTCGCGCGCCTTCTCGTAGTTCACCTTCGCGGGCGCGAGCTTGTTGTTCTCGAAGTAGTGGTTGCCCAGTTGGATGTACGCGTCCGGGACGAACTGCGACTTGGGGAAGTCGCGGATCAGCTCCTCGTAGCGCGCCACCGCGTCCTCGCGGCGGTTGAGCTCGTAGAGGTTGTAGCCCAGGGAGAAGAGCACCTCGTCGCGGGCCGGGTACTCCGGGTACTCGCGAAGGATGTCCTCGTAGATGCGCATCGTGTCGGCGCGGTAGCGCTCCGAACCGGTGTGGTCCTGCTCCGGCGCGGTGGCCTTCTCGCCGCGAGCCACCGCCGCGTCGTAGGCCTTCTCCGCCGCGAGGAACTTCTCCATCTCCAACTGGTAGAGGTACTTGGACTTCTCCCAGTAGAGCTCCGACAGGCGGTACTGCATCTCCGCCTTCTGGGTGGAGGTCTCCTGGAGCTTGGGGATGAGGCGCTTGAAGCCTTCAATGGCCTCGTCGCGCTTCTTGTCCGCCATCGCGTCCTTCCTGGAGTCCGCGATGCGAGGCACGTCCGCGAACTTGGCCGAAGCGGGCTTCACCCGCGCCGGGCCCTTGCGCATGTCCTGGGGCGCCACGCCGGGGGGAAGCTCCGCCTTCTTGGCGTCGGCCCCCTTCTTCGCGTCCTCCTTCTTGCCAGCGGCGTCGCCCTTCTTGCTCGCGGCCTTCGCCGCCGCAGAGGACTTCTTCGTCGCCACCTTTCGCGCCGGTGCCGTCGGCTCCGCCGCCTCCGCCTCCCCCACCCCACCGGCCGCGAGCGCGACGCCCACCGCCAGTGCACCGAACCGAAGAAACACCTTCATGCGAGCTCCTGGAGAACCGCGCCTCGCCAACGTGGGCAAAATTCTGCCCAACCGGGAGGGACGACGGAAAGTAGACGCGGGTACCCAGGTTGGGAAGTGGCCCGGAACGTGCCTTGTGCCCCGGCGTACGCGATCGCCCCGAGCGAACTTCCAGGACTCAACAACGTGCAAGAGGCCCGCTCCCCACGACACAGGGTCGCGGTGAGGGGCCTCTCTTGACGCGCTTGCTAAGCAGCCGGGTACGCCCGGGTCCTACTTCGCGCCTACTTCTCCGCGCGTGCGGGACAGCCCCGCTTCAGCGTGTACTGGTAGTAGCCGATCTCGTCGATCCAGAACTCGCCCTGGAAGCGCCAGTAGTTCCACGACGCGCCCGGCATCTTCGGACGGTAGAGCGTCTGGCGCGTCAGCAGCGTCTTCTGGTCCACGCCCGCGGAGAAGAGGTCCTTCTCATCGAGCGCCGTCTGGACGCGGATGATCTCCGCCTGGTCGGAGAAGGTGCGGAGGTTGTCCGCGGCTTCCTTGATGCGGTTCTTCGCCAGCGTGCCGCCCACCTGGAGCAGCGTGCCGCGAATCTCCTCCAGCGACGCCACGGTCTGCGCGGCCAGCGGGGTGCCCCGCCACGGTCCGTCCACGATGGCGCGCTTCTCCGCGTCCACGCGGGTGAGGGTCCGCATCACTTCGCGGATGCGCTCGTTGTTGCGGATCCACAGGTACACCGCGCGAGGCAGCCGGCGGTTCTCCGCGACCACCAGGTTGAAGGCCTGCACGGGCGGCAGCTCCTCGCCGGTGAAGGGCTCCAGTTGCTTGGCCATGGGGCCGTAGCGCTCGTCGAACGCCGCGAGCGTCGTCTTCACCTCGTCGTAGAGGCACGAGTAGTAATAGACGGTGGACTTGAGGATCCACGACTCGGGCTGGAAGGCGCCTTCGAACTGGGGCGCGTGCAGGGCCTGGAGGCTGCCCAGCGCGCCGCCGAAGTCCTCGTTCTGGAAGCGGGCGAAGCCGTTCTCGAAGAGCGCCTGATCCCAGAAGCGCGCGTAGCGGGGCACGCCCTCGTAGGCCTTCACCGCGTCGGCGTACTCGCCCCGGCGGTAGTGCACGCGGCCCAGGGCCAGGAGCGCCAGCTCGCGCGTCTCCGGCAGCTCCACCTGGGGCTCCTTGGTGGAGAGCACCGTCTGGAACGCGGCGATGGCCTCCTTGTCCAGCGTCTCCCCTTCCCCGGGACGGCCCGGGAAGCGCGGATCCGCGAGCACCGTGCCCAACAGGTAGCGGGCCTTCGCGTAGACGCGGCTGTCGGAAGGCACGGCCTCCAGGAGCGCACGGGCTTCATCGAAGCGCATGCGGCGCTGGGTGGCGGTGCCGACCAGGTAGTTGATCCGCGCCAGCACTTCCTTGGGCAGCGTGACCCACTGGTCGCGCACCTCGTCGGAGTAGGCCTGGTTCAGGATGCTGGGGATGAGGTTCTGCTCATCCAGCCGCTGCTGCATGTCCACCAGCCCCTCGATGGCCTTGAGGTACGAGGGGTGCTTGGGGCCAGCGTTGACGATGGCGGCGTAGGAGATGAAGGCGGCAACGGGCAGCTCCTTCTTCGCGAAGGTCTGCGCCAGGTAGTACTCGGCCTTGCCCTTGAGGTCCGCGTCCTCCCCTTCGGCGAGCTGCGCGAAGAGGGGGGCGGCGGAGTCGAACTGGCCGGCGTTGAAGGCGGACAGCGCGCGGTTGTAGGCGCCCACGTCCTGCTGGGCGAAGGCCGCGGCCGGCACGACGAGGGGCCCGATAACGACGAGGAGTCGGAGCAGTCGGGACATGGTTAGAAGAGCATCGAGAAGCCAGCGTAGAAGCTGACGTTGTTGAGGACGTCCGACGAGGGTTCGGCCACCAGGTCGCGGCCGAGGATGATGTCCTCGCGGTAGTTCTTCTTCGTCTCCGGATCGACGCCGTCGAACTTGGCGACCTTGCAACTGCCGCTCAGCGACAGGCCGTCGAAGGGCTGGTTCGCGGCCCGGGCGGCCTCCAGCGCCTCGAAGTCACCCAGGTTGCAGCCGTCCACCTTGTCCACGCGCGCGGTGTAGATGAGGTCGCGCACCTCCAGGCGGATGGCGTAGGACTCGCCGAACTGCACGCGGAAGCCGCCGCCCACCTCGCCCAGGAACTTGTTGCCGGTGTCGCCGAAGCGCGCGGGCACCTGGTACGTCTGGCCGTCCACCTCGTTGGCCACCTTGGGGCGGATGAGGTGGCGCGTCTTGCCCACGCCCGCGCCGCCGGACAGCACCAGGCTGAACTGCGCCAGCGAGTTGTTGAAGAAGGCGAACTTGCCGTAGAGCGGCGTCACCTCCACGCCCGCGTGCGCGCCCCACTGGAGCAAGAGCGAGGACGCGGCCTGGGCCTGCTCGCGCACCTTGTCGATGAGCTCCAGGTTGAAGTCGCTCTCGTCGGAGTACCAGTTGTACTGGCCGCCCACCTGGAGGGCGAAGTTCTCCTGCAGGTGGTAGACGTAGTGCAGCGCGGAGCCCACGTGGTTGGTGAACTTGCCGTTCACCTGGACGACGCCCGGGTACAGCACCAGCTCGTGCTTGCCCTCGTCCGCGAAGCGCTTCTTCTGGACGATGTGGACGTTCACGTTCGGGTTGTAGAGCGGCGCGCCGTTCACCAGCCGCTGCTGCTGCGCATCCGTGGTGCGCGGGGCCTCACCGGACTCCGGCGACTCCAGCACCGGGGCATCCGCCGGCGCGATGCCGGACGTGGGGCCCGTGGGAGCGGGGGCCGCTGCGTCGTCGTCATCCGACGACGAGGTTCCAGGGCCAGGACGGGGCGCGGGAGGCGCGGCCGGCGTCTCCGGTGTCGCCTGGGGCACCGCGGGCGCGTCGCGCTGGGTGCGCGAACGCTCGGGCGGCTCTCCGGGTGAGGTGGAGGAAGGAGCGGTCGTTTCCGGGCCCACGGAGGCCGGAGCCCCAGGGGTGGCCGGCGGCTGCGCCGGGGCGGCACCCTGCGCGAACGCGAGGGCGGGCACCGCGGCGACGAGGAGCGCGATGGAACGGAAGGGTCGCATAGGAAGGGTCAGAACGAGTAGGTGTAGCCGAGGTCGAACTGCACCAGGTGCGTGAGACCCGGGCTGCCAGCGGGCTCGCCGGTGGGATTGCCGGCCTCCCATTCGTCGCGCTGCAGGTTCACGCGGTAGCTGTCCTTGAAGATCCAGTCGCGCAGCTCCAGGCGGATGCCGTGCTGCTCCTTGACGAAGAAGCGGAAGCCCAGCGCGGCGGACACCACCGGCGCCACGCGCGTCTCCTTCACCCAGTAGTTCTCCGTCGCGGATCCGCGATCATCCACGGCCGTGCGGTTGTCACAGACGCCCGCGGCACGGTCCACCACCTGGGTGCACTGGATGACCGACTCGCGCTTCAGGTTGCCCAGCCCGCCGCCCACCCAGAGGTACGTCTGGAAGTGCACCGGGATGTCCGCGACCAGCGAAATCTTTCCGTAGATGGGAGCCCACCGCGCGCCGATGACGCCGTGCAGGTTCATCCGCCAGAGGTCTTCCAGCTCGTCCGTGACGCGCTTGTCCTCGCGGTCCAGGAAGGACTCGGAGATGGAGCGCGCCAGGCCCGTGTGGCGGCTGGCCGCGAAGCCCGCACGCGCTTCCACCGCGAACGTGTCGAAGAGGTTGTAGGCGAGGCCTACGTCGAAGAAGTAGTGCGCCGTCAGGTACGTCTGGACCGGCAGGCCCACGGACAGGGACAGCTCTGGATGGCCCGCTGGCTTGTAGAGCCGGTTGCGGACGACCGCGGAGTCCAGGACGCCGTCTTCCTGTGCGGCGGCGCCGAGCGCCGTCAGCGAGATGCACAGCGCTGCGAAGGCGCGAAGCGAGCGTGCGTTCATATCTCCTGCCCGGCCCGGGGGTGGGCCGTTGGGTAGGCCGGCGGCCCTGCGACCGTCTGCTTCGACGGTGAGGCTCCGGCGTGGGACAGCCATGTGAGCACGGCGCCCCCTCACCGCAAGCGGAACCCAACGACTGTCGGTAAAGTTTTCGCCCTTTGTCCCCAGGGCGACCAGCACTCAACGTTTCGACGCACGCCGCGCGACACGGAGGCCGGAAACGACGAACGCCCCGCCCGGAACCCGAAGGTGCCGGAAGCGGGGCGTCGAATGGGGCGCGCGGTGAAGCGCGCCCGTGCAGCGGTTGAGACTAGCGCGCGGCCTTGTGCGCGGCGCGCATCGCCACCTTGATGCTGGGGCGCACGATCACGATGCTGTCGTTGTGGCCGGAGACCGCGCCCTTCACGAGCACGAGACCCTTCTCCACGTCCACGTCCACCACCGTCAGGTTCTGGGTGGTGTTGCGCTCGACGCCGTAGTGACCCGGCATCTTCTTGTTCGGGTAGGTACGGCCGGGCGTCTTACGCTGACCGATGGCGCCCGCGTGACGCTGATACTCGTGCGTACCGTGCGTCTTCGTCTGCGAACCCTTGAAGCTCCAACGGCGCATGACGCCGGAGAAGCCGCGACCCTTGGTGACGCCCGTGACGTCCACGAGCTCGCCCTTGGTGAACATGTCCGCCTTGACGGCATCGCCCACGTTGAACGCGGCGGCCTCTTCGGCCGTGACGCGGAACTCACGCAGGTGCCGGCGCGGCGTCGCGCTGGCCTTCTTGAAGAAGCCGAGCTGCGGCTTGTTCAGGAGCTTCTCGCGGATCTCGCCGAAGCCCACGGTCACCGCGGAGTACTGATCCTTCTCCGGGGTGCGCTTGCCGACAACCAGACAGGTGTTGACGTCGATGACCGTCACCGGAACGAGGTTGCCCTCGTCGTTGAACACCTGGGTCATGCCGATCTTCTTGCCAATCAGACCCTTCACGTCGTCCTCACAGCGAGCGCCCGTGGCGCCGAAAGCCCAATGAATTCAATGAACTGGCCTACACGCGTGCCCGCGGCCGCCAGGAAGCGGCGCAAGATAGCAAACACACTCCCCACGTCAAGCACCAAGGGCGTGTGCAACCCCCTACTGCGCGCGATCCAGCCGGGGGTAGAAGGAGGCGAGCTGTGCCTCCCCGATGCGCTGGGCATACACCTCTTCGCCCAGCAGGAACAACGCCTGATCCAGATAATCTTCCGCGCCCTTGGACTCCTCCTCCTTGGCGGCGATGGCCTGATCCAGCTCCGCCATCCGCTCGTCATGGGTGCGCTTCTGCTCCGCAGCGGCGTCCTCCAGCTCGATCAGCCGCTTGTGGGCCAGGATGCCGGCCCCACCGGGCTGGCCGGGTGTGGGCGTCAGCGCGGTGGCGAGCTGTGACTCCCAGTCCTCCACCTCGCGGGCCAGGCGCATCTGCGCGATGCGGTTCTTCTTGAGGTTCTGCCGGGCGGCGTCCAGCTTCACGGGGTCCTGGGTGTCCATCTCCAGGTCCGCGAGCTTCGCCTCGATCTTCTTCAGGCCGGCGACGGCGTAGCGCAGGTCGGCGCGGCGGGTGTCCAGCGTCTTGCGCAGACCCTTGACCTTGCCTTCCACGGCGTCCACGGCCCGCTTGAAGCGTCCGGTGATCTCCCGCTGGGCCGCGCACTCGTCCTCGTGCTGCACGAGGTACTCCTGGTACGCGACATCCTCGTCGTTCATCTCCGCTTCCAGCACCGCCAGCTCCTCGCGGCGCGCCTCCAGCACCTCTTCGGCGCGGTAGACGCGTTCCATGGAGCGGGGGCAGTTCGGCTTGCCCGGGAGGATGTCCCGGGCCAGGTCGCCGAGCTGGAAGATGAGGTCGTTGTAGCTCTCCTTCGCCATGGGCGGATTCATACGCCCAAGACGCCAGGACTGTCACCGGCCGAGCACACCTTGCCTGGGTGCCCGGCCCTGCCCGCGCCGCGTCAGGAGTCCGCGGGCGCCGCCACGGCCTGGGATTCCCGCCGTACGGCCGCCATGGCGCCTTCCGCCAGGGCGAGCAGCTCCCGGGCGCGGTCCTGCTCCTCGGTGCGGTTGAGTTCGCACACCCAGGCGGACGACAGGTCCGCGTGCTGGCGGGCCATCTCCGCCGTCGTCTCATAGCGAGCAGCCGACGCCCGGGCGAAGGCGCCCTCCCGGCGCAGCTCCAGCACCGTGTCCGGATCCAGGTCGATTTCCTCCGGGGGCACCGGCAGCGGCCCCCGTCCCAGCGCCGCCAGACGGGCCAGCAGCCGGGACGCATGGGCCCGGCAGAACGCCGCCAGCACCATCAGCCGCGCCCTCACGCGCGCGTCGTTCATGCGTTCCGCCAGCCCCGTCATGCGGCGGGCCGACACCACTTCCGCCTCCCAAGCGGCGGCCAGTGCAGCGGCCAACCGGGTATGCCTCGCGCCCATCAGCGTCCCTCCCCCACCCTCATCAGCCCCAAGCTAGGAACGCACGCGGGGTAATTCAACCGACCCCGCGAGCAACCATCCAATAGAGGCCCACTCCCGCGAGCCCGATGGACGACACGCGCATGACCCTCGAGTGCAGACGGGGCCTGCGTTGAACGATTCGCAGCACGGGAAGC
>NZ_RAVZ01000009.1 GCF_003611635.1 Corallococcus terminator
GCGCGCAAGGTGCGCGCCTCGGCGGCCAAGCTCGCCTTCGCCGCGGGCGGTGAGCCCCTGCGCACCCTGGACGACGCCCGCGCGGACGACGGCCTCACCCACGACATCACCGGCGCGCAGGCCCGCGCCCACGGACTGTCCATCCCCCTGCGCACGCCCGAGGAGGCCGCCGCCCTCTTCTGGCGCATCTCCGAAGGCGCGGACTTCACCTTCTTCGAGCACTACCTCGCCGACGAGGCCGGGCACGCCCAGGACTTCACCGCCGCGCGGGCCGCGTTGGACACGTTCGATGCGTTCACCCGCGCCATCGCCGCCACCCGCCCCGCCGACGCGCGCGTGCTGGTGTGCAGTGACCACGGCAACGTGGAGGACCTGTCGGTTCGCGGACACACCGTGCACCCGGTGCCCATGCTCTACTTCGGGCCCTCCGCCCCGGAGGTAGCGTCCTTCACCACGGTCGCGGACGTGGGTCGCGCCGTGATGCGCTGGCTTGGGGCCAACGGAGGGGCTCGGGATGCGGGTGGGTGGTAGCGCGGGACGATGGAGCGTCATGCTCGTGGCGCTCGCCCTGCTGTCGGCGTGCGCCTCCATGACCCGCAAGCCCCCCGTGGACGCCGACGCCTCGCTGGAGCTGCCCGGCGGTCAGTTCCGCTTCGCCCACGCCCCCCGGGAAGCCCAGGCCGCGGACATGGTGCGCCGGGCCGTGGAGAACGCCGCCCCCCGCCTCGACCGCTGGGGCACCTTCCACGAGCCTGTCACCCTGGTCATCCACCCCAACCACGCCGCCCTGGAGCGCGCCGCCAACCGCCCCGACCACGACTTCCTGCGCGCCTGGGCCCGCTTCGAACAGGTGGAGCTCCAGAGCCCCCGCACCTGGACGCGCGCCGGGGCCTCCCAGAAGCAGGTGGACGAGCTGCTCCTGCACGAGCTCACCCACAGCCTCATGTACCAGGCGTCCGCCACCCGCATGACCTGGACGAAGAAGGGCATCCCCCTGTGGTTCAGCGAAGGCATGGCCTCCTACACCGCGGCCCAGGGCTACCGCGTCCCCAGCCTGGAGGACCTGTCCCGCTTCCTCCACGACCACCCCCAGGCCGATCCGCTCGCCCGCGCCGAGTCGCTCTACGAGTCCGAGAACGCCACCGTCTACGGCGCCGCCCACCACGCCTTCGACTTCCTCATCAGCCGCTACGGCGAGGAGCGCGTCCGGGGCACCCTCCAGGCCATGCGCCAGGGCCAGGACTTCACGCCTGCCTTCCAGGAGGCCGTCGGAATCCCCGTGGACGCCTTCCTGCGCGACTTCCGCCGTTACGTGTACCTGCGCGGCTTCAAGGGGGGTCGCATCAACCCACCCGAGCCCGAAACAGGTCGGTTTCGCGGCGAAAACCGGGGGCTTCCCTGGATTCCATTGATCTCCAAACCATTGCCCCCACCTTCGGGCCCTCCAGACACAACTCTGGAGGGCACAAGCCCGAAAAGATGAAGACGCCCGCTATGCGTGGGCCGTCGGAGGATTCCCCCCGTGAGTGACTCCAAGATCAACCGCCCGACCAGCGCCCCGGCCCCCGCCAAGGCGTCCCCCACGGTCGACGCCGAAAAGGTGCTTGCCCAGCAGAAGGCCGCCGCCGCCAAGGCCGCCGCCGCCCGCCGGAACACCTCCGCCTTTGAATCCACGCCGGCCGCGGGCGCGAAGGCCCCGGTCGCGGGTTCTGGAACCCTGGCCCGTTCGGGCAACACGGAGGCCCTGCTGGGCGCCGCTCCCACCGCCCCGGTGCGTCCGGGCGCCACGGTGGAGAAGCCCGTCACCCGCACCATCACGTTCACGTACGACGCGGGCCCGCACAACCAACTCACCAACCCGCAGCTCAAGGGGAGCTGGGACGCGGACGGCCGCTTCAGCGCCCAGTGGAGCGGGGGCGGCATCCCCATGAAGCCCCTGGGCAATGGCAAGTACGAGGCCTCCGTGAAGGTGGCGGACGACGGCCTGGCCCGCAACTGGGAGTGGGGCGTCAGCGTGGACGGCCCGTCCGGCAAGGACCAGTGGGCGGTGATGGGCGAGGGCAACCTCAAGCTGGATCTGTCCAAGCCCACCGCGTCCTATTCGCCGACGACGTACCACCAGATGGGCGCGCAGCGCTCCGGCCAGGACGTGTCCTTCAAGTTCTGGGCGCCGGATGCACGCGCCGTCCAGGTGAAGGTCACCGACAAGCAGGGCCAGCAGCAGACAATCCCCCTGACGCGCGACGAGGGCGGCAACTGGACCGCCCAGGCGAAGGGCGCCTGGAGCAACCTGGAGGGCAAGTCCTACGTCTACGAGGTCGTGGACTCCACGGGCGCCGTCAGCGACCGGCCGGACCCGTACGCGCGCCGGATGATGGGCGAGCAGCGCGGCCTGGACCGCCTCTTCCTGGACCCCATGCGCGGCAAGGAGGTGGACCGCTACTTCCCCGGCGCCACGCCCCTCATGCGCTTCGACGTGGACGACGCCGAGGACGCGGACAGCGCGTACCTGGTCCTCAAGGACGGCGACGGCAACCCGCTCAACAAGGCGCAGCTCCAGGAGCGCCTGGGCAAGTTCGACGAGACGCTCATCGACAAGTTCCGGGGCGGCGCGGCGAACAGCGACTTCTGGTCGCGCAACGTCACGGACGACGGCCGCATCAAGATGACGAACCAGGGCGGCGCGTGGACGACGCTCGTCAATGATCCGTCGAAGCTCGAAGGCCTGCGCTACGAGTTCCAGGTGTTCGACAAGGACGCGCAGGGAAAGCTGCACCTGCGCGACGACGTGAACAACGATGGGAAGCTGTCCCAGACGGAGCGCATCTCCTCGTCGGAGAACGACCCCTGGAGCGACCTCATCACCGTGGGCAGCGGCGTGGACTTCCGCGGCTCCGTCTTCACGGACCCCACGGCGTTCGTGTTCAAGAACGACAACGTGCCGCGTGAGAAGGACCCGTCCAAGTGGACGGTGTACCAGCTCCACGCGGGCAGCTTCCTGGGCCAGGCGGGCAACTCCAACCGCTCCACCATGGAGGACCTGCTCAAGAAGCTGGATTACTTCAAGGAGCTGGGCGTCACCACGCTGGAGCTGCTGCCCACGAACGAAGTGGAAGGCAGCCGCAACTGGGGCTACCTGGGCGTCAACAGCCTCGCGGCGGAGAGCTCGCTGGGCTTCGAGGACGACACGGGCCAGTGGGTGGAGGGGGATGAAGCCCTCAAGCGCTTCATCGACGCGGCCCACGGCAAGGGCCTCAACGTGGTGTCGGACGTCGTCTACAACCACGTCTTCGGCGACCACAACGGCCTGTGGAACGTGGGCGGCCCCAGCAATCCGTACTTCAACTGGTCCAAGGAGCCGGGCAAGTTCGAACAGCGCGACACGCCCTGGGGCGCGGTCCCCGCGTACAACACGCCGCAGGTGAAGCAGCTCTTCATCGACCACGCCGTGCAGCAGGTGCAGGAGCTGAAGTTCGACGGACTGAGATTCGACTTCACGGAGCCCATCAAGGGCGTGGGTGGCAAGGACGGCTGGGAGATGCTCCGGGAGATCAACCGCCAGGTGCACTTCGTGAACCCCAACGTGTGGACCGTGGCGGAGCAGTTCGACTACGAGCCGGACATCTCGCGCCCGGCGAAGTCGGACGGCACCGGCGGCGGCTTCGACGCGCAGTGGTACACGGAGTTCCAGCACCGGCTCGTCAACGACAACAGCAAGCCGGGCCTGGTGCAGGCGGCCGCGCGCGGGCTGAAGACGGACATGGACGCGTTCGTCAACCTCATGACGGCGCCGCGCGGGTTGGACAGTTGGCAGAAGGCGCTGTCCATCATCTCCAACCACGACGAAGTGGGTAACGCGCAGCGCACGATGAACACCGCGGAGGGCGAGAAGGCCACCGACTTCCCGGACCAGTGGACGCGCGGCGCGGCCCGCTTCACCGGCGGCATGGGCATGGCCGGTCCCGGCATTCCGATGTTCTTCCAGGGTGACGAGTTCGGCGCGCAGAACGACTTCCGCTGGGGCAACCCCTCCACCTGGGACAGCGACTGGAGCTGGCAGGACGTGGGCAAGGACGTGGACTTCGGCAAGGTCACGTTCAACGACGCGACGAAGGCCACCTACGAGCGCCTCTTCACGCTCTCCCCCGACGCGCAGACGAAGGACGCGGCCTACAAGTCCTTCTCCGCGGACGACAAGAAGCTCTTCCAGGAGATCTCCAGCCTGCCCGCCTCCGAGCGCAAGGACGCGATGCTGGACGTCACCCGCCGGCAGAGCTTCAGCTTCTACAAGGACGCCATCGGCCTCAGGAACAGCAGCCCGGCCTTCAGCGCGGCGGCGGAGGTGAAGCGCGTCTACACCCACAACGACGACAGCGTGATGGCCTTCACGCGCAAGTCGGGCAACGAGGAGTTCCTCGTCGTGGGCAGCCTGAACAAGAAGAACCTGGACGGCTACACCCTGCCGCTGCCTCCCGGGCAGTGGAAGGAAGTGCTCAACAGCGACGCCTCCGCGTACGGCGGCGGCAACTTCGGCAACTTCGGCGCCACGCTGAACGGCGGGAACACCAAGGTGAACATCCCCGCCGCCGGCTACGTGGTGATGAAGCGGGTCGGTTAGTTCGTCCCCTTCGCTTCCGGTCCGGCCGCCGCCTGCTTCGGGGCCGCCGGACTGGGAAGCAGGGGCGGCCGGTCCTTGCCCTCCATCGCCCGCTGGAGCTCCAGTTCCTGGAGCAGCACCGCGGGCGCCACGGTGGACACCGGCACGTTGCCGCTCTCCGCGCCGCAGAAGCCGTTGAACACGCCCAACCGCTGGCCCGTGGCGAGGATGCGGTTCACCGACGACAGCGGCGTGCCGACGATCTCCACGCCTCGCACCAGCGTCTCCTCGCCCGTCTTCACGTCCACGCGGTACACCATGCGCGGCACGCCCTTGAAGGCCTGGTAGCCGTAGCTGGACGTGTTGGTGTTGCCCCCGGTGATGTCGCGGATGATGAGCCCGTACGGCTTGCCCTGCCGCTTCGCCTCCGCGACGAGCATCTTCTTCAGCTCCGCGTCGCTCACCTGCTTCGTGCTGTCCACCAGGAGGTTGCCCATGCGCGCCACCGGCTGGAGCGTGCCCTGGCCGCGCCCATGGCCGTTGGACTTCGCGAAGCCTTCCACCGGGTGACGGCTCATCAGGTAGCCCTTGAGCACGCCCTTCTCCACCAGCGACACCGGCTGCCCCTTCACGCCCTCTTCGTCATAGAGGTAGTAGCCGTTGAGCGGCTCGCCGTTCACCTCGCGCCTGGACGGATCATCCCGCAGCGACAGGAAGGACGGGAGGATCTGCTTGCCCTCCTGGCCCTTGAACGTCTTGCCATCGCTGTCGCCGTCCTGCCGGTCCGCTTCCAGCCGGTGGCCCAGCGTCTCGTGGAAGAGCACGCCCGCGGCCTCCGGCGCCAGGATGGCAGGCCCCGCGTACGGGACGATGGCCGGCGCCTGCCTGAGCGCGAGCAGTTCGTCGATGACCTTCTGCGCCGCCGCGTGCACCTTCACCACGTCCGGCATCCCGGCTTCCGTGGGCAGGTAGAAGCTGCGCGAGTCATCCAGCAACTGCCCGTCCGGCGCGCGCGTCACCGCGGAGACGTGCAGCGCGTACAGCGTCTCCTCGGTGATGAGCTTCGTGCCTTCGGAGGAGACGAACAGCCGCGTCGCCTTGTCCGCGGTGATGCGCACCTCCGAATCGAACAGCTCCGGGTGCGCGTTGAAGCGCGCGGAGACCTCCCGGGCCAGCTTGCGCCACTTCTCGCGGTCAAAGGGAAAGGCCACCGGCGGCTGCACGTAGGTGGAGGGCGTCTCGCGGGAGAAGGACGCCGCCCGCTTGGGGTCCTCCACCGCGTAGACGTCCTCGCCCTTCTTCTTCAGGAACTGGAAGAGCGCGGCCTTGTACTTCTCATCCGTGACGAGCCATAGCGCCGTGCGCAGCGCGAGCGGCGAGTCATCCAGCGGCCCCTCCTTGCGCGCGCTGAAGCTCGAGCCCTTGCTGGTGCTGAAGCCGAAGTCGAGCGAGTCCGCGACGGAGCTGTCGAAGTCGTAGCTGCCCACGCGCACGTCCACGCCCAGCTTGCGCTCGCGGTAGTCGTCGTCCTGGAACACCGCCCCGTAGCGCGCGACGAGCAGCCGCGACTCGTAGTCCTTCACCAGGTAGCTGATGAAGTACGGCGCCTCATGGCCGTTCACCTTGAGCTGCTGCTGGTTGCGCGTCAGCTCCGTGGACATCGCCTCCAGCAATTGGGAGCGGGGGCCTGGCGCGGGCGTCGCGCCCATCAGCAGCGACGCAGCCATGAACAGCGGGAACAAGGGACGAAAGGCGTTGGGCACGGCGCGCACTGTAGCCAGAAACGGGCAAGGGTCCTCCCCTCACGCGCAGCCCCTCCCGGCGGCGCGTGAAGCGAGGACCCTCTCGCCTGGAAGCCTTGCGGCCTCCAGGCGCATGTCGCCTGTCTGTACCTTGAAGCCTTCGGGAAGCCTTACGCCTTGACGATCTTCTCGCGGCCCTCCGTGACGGCCTTCGTCGCGTTGCGCGTGTCGATGACGATGTTCGAGCGCTGGACCAGCTCGTTGTAATCGATGTGCGAGTGGTCGGTCAGGATGATGACCGCGTCGTACTGGTTGAGCGTCTCCGGGTCGAGCGGGACGGACGTCATCTCCATGTTGAAGCCGTGGCCCTTGTGCAGCTCCTTCACGAACGGGTCGTGGTAGCTGATGTCCGCGCCCTTCTCCTTCAGGAGCGTCATCACGCGCAGCGACGGGGACTCACGGAAGTCGTCAATGTCCTTCTTGTACGCCGCGCCCAGGCAGAGGACCTTCGCGCCGTTGAGGACCTTCTTGCCCGCGTTGAGCGCCTCCATCGTGCGCTGCACCACGTAGTAGGGCATCTGCCAGTTCACTTCGCCGGCCAGCTCGATGAACTTGGTGTGGAACTCGAACTCGCGCGCCTTCCACGTCAGGTAGAACGGGTCGATGGGGATGCAGTGCCCGCCCAGGCCGGGGCCCGGGTAGAACGGCTGGAAGCCGAAGGGCTTCGTGCTGGCGGCCTGGATGACTTCCCAGACATCCACGTTCATGCGGTCGCAGAGCATCTTCATCTCGTTGACCATCGCGATGTTCACGCAGCGGTAGATGTTCTCCAAGAGCTTGGAGAGCTCCGCCACGCGCGTGGAGGACACCGGGACGACTTCCTTCAGCGCGCTGCCGTAGAGAGCGACCGCGACCTCGAGGCACGCGGGCGAGTAGCCGCCGACGACCTTCGGAATCGTCTTGGTGTTGAAGCCCTTGTTGCCCGGGTCCTCGCGCTCGGGGCTGAAGGCCAGGAAGAAGTCCACGCCCGCCTTGAGGCCGCCCTTCTCCAGCAGGGGCTTGAGGATCTCCTCGGTGGTGCCCGGGTAGGTGGTGGACTCCAGGATGAAGAGCTGGCCGGGACGCACGTACGGCGCCAGCGCCTCGCCCGTGGCGATGATGAAGCTCATGTCCGGCTCACGCGACGCGGTCAGCGGCGTGGGCACGCAGATGATGACGCAGTCCAGCTCACGCGACTTGGCGAACTCATTGCTCGCCGTGAGCTTTCCCGCCTGGGTGAGCTTCGCCAGCGGCTCGCTGGGGATGTGCTTGATGTAGCTCTCACCCTTCGTAATCTTGTCAATCTTGCGCTGATCCACGTCCAGGCCGGTCACCATGAAGCCGGCGTCCGCGAACGCCATGCCCAGGGGAAGACCGACATAACCGAGACCCACCACGCCAACCTTCGCCTCCCGATTGCTGATCCGCTCCAGCAAGGGGTTGCCAACCATCACGCGCATTGTCGTTACTCCCAGCAATTGACAGGCGGCCTCGCCGGCTCACCTGTCCCGACCCACACCGTTCACCTGAAGACGAACACCCACCCCAGCCTCGCCGGAGGCGTCATCTGCCTCCGGAACTCCACCGACACCGCCGACACCACCCGCCCATACCCGGGCGAATACTGCGACGGAACGAGCGAGGTCTCCAACCCCCGCCCCAGCAACACCCAACCCACGGGCGCTTCCGCCGGTCCAATCTCCACCGCGCGTGCCTCGAAGGAACCAGGTCCTTCTTGCACACGCTGGGCCCGCGCCAGCACCACCGCGTCAGCCTCACACCACCGCGCCTGCCCATCGGGCAGATGCAAACGTCCCACCACCTCATGACGGCCCGTACCGACGAGCCGGTCTTCCACGGCCAGCGCGCGCACGTGCCGGTCCAGGAAGAAAGTCCTCTCAATGCCTACCGGCGACGCCAGGTGCCGGTAGCCGTCGTGCCGCACCACCAGCCGGTCGTGCCGCGCGCCGGGCTGGAAGGCCAGGACGCGAGCCCTTGCATCCTCCGGCAGCGCGAACAGCCGCGCCGGATCCAACGGGGCCTGCTCCGCCCCATCCACCTGAAGCGTGTTGTGCGCCGCGGTACTCCGCATCGCGTTGCGCAGCGCCGGATCCCGCGTGTACGAACCGGTTCCCGGGTCGACGATGACGGGGCGGCCATGAACATGAAGCTCGAAGGAGAGTTTGTCGTTGTGACTGTGTCCCCCGACGCCCCGTTGCCCTTGCTTACCGGCCGACACAGTGAGCACGACTCCCGGGCCGCGCAAGGTGTGAAATCCACCTTCCGGAAAGCTCACCGAAGCAGCTTCCGGCGCCACGGACAGCGCAGCGAAACGCTCCAGGCCCGCGGTGCCCAACAGCCACGCCGCCTCGTCCGGAAACACGCCGTCACGGAGGCCCGAATCATTGAAGAGCGCCGCGCCCAGCCCGGACAGGTAGCCCTGCTCGCGATCATCCCGGTCCTGGAAGGGAAAAGCGCGGCCTGAATCATTGTCGCCCATCTGCGGCGCCAAGCCTGCTTCGGAAGACCAGGCGCGGGACGCGACATACATCAATCGCAGACGCGACTCGTACGCGGGCCCCAGGGACACGCCCGCGCCGCGAGCGACGACATAGGCCAGCGTGAACAGCTCCACCGACAGGCGGTGGTAGGGAATGGAGCCCTCGAAGGACGTGCCTTCCGGATGCACCTGCGCATCCATCTGCGCGCGCAGCCCGTTGGCGGCGAGCGCCACCTGCCGGGGCGCGCCCGGCAGTTCCGGGAAGAGCAGGCCCACCACGGCCAGCCCCACGTAATTGGAGACGAGGTGGTTGTTGGGCACCGCGCCGTGGTCCTCCAGGTGGGCCTCCACCCACGCGGAGTGCTCGGTGAGCGCGCCCAGCACGGGCACCAGGAACTCCGGACGGCGCACCTCCGGCGCGTCCGCGAACATCACCAGCGCCTGCGCGAGGTTGGCCGCGCGCAGGGCAATCTCCATGGGGCACGTCCAGTGGGCGCCCATGCCCACGGGGTTCGCCTGGAGGAAGTCCAGCGTCTGCGCGACGAACGCCGTCGCCAGCCGCGAGCGTCCCACCGGCGAGTTCGTCACCCAGGCGCCCTGCGCCAGCGCCACCAGGCTGTCCAGCCGGCCCATCACCCACGGGTACTTCGGATCCATGCCCTTCACGAGCAGCCGCAGGGTCTCCACGGGCTCGACGGGGTAGCGCTTGCCACTGAGCGGATCCAACGACCAGTCCACCGGACGGCCCTCGCCGAAGGACACCGGCGTGCCGAAGACATTCCACGCCTGGGCGAGCGCCTGCGCCGCTCGGGCCTGCGTGCGCTGCTTCGCGCCCGGAAGCTTCTCGATGGCGGCGCGAACGGACGCGCGCTGGGACACCTCGCACCAGGCCCGCGAGGAGCGGTGGTCGAGCGCCAGCGACACCAGTTCTCCGGCCGACGTGGCACCGAAGGACTCCAGGAGCTGGGCCTCGTCGACCTGCTCACGGCGGCGGTAGAGGGCCTGCCGCGCGACACCCTGGACACGGCGGACCGCGCTCTTCGCCAGTGCTCCTGGCGCCATCCGAGCGATCGCCGCGTAGTACTCGAGAGTTCCCATCCGCCCCTTCCCGAACCGCTTGACGAGGAGGAGCGATAGCAAGTGCTCGGCCAAAACCTTTTCCCAGTGGGAGCAAGGGTTTGGCCAGGGTGTCCTGCCCCCGCGACGGTAAAAATGTCCTCCCGCCGCCGATCACGGTGGGTAAAGAATTCCTGATCGCCGGAGAAGGATTTGCCCAGCGCGGGAGCCGTTGCGCCTCCACCGAGGCATGCCCATTCCTTGGCACGTGCGGGCTGGGGCTTGGATGGGGCGGCGCATCGAGGACGACCTCGATGCCAGGGTGGAAACGACGCTGACGGCGGTGGCCGAGCAGGCGCTGCGCAGAGGAACGCGCGCGGGCCTGGAGGCTCTGCTCAAGGCGACATTGCGGCTGACCGGTGCGACCGGCGCGGCCCTCCATGAAGGACATGCGTGCGTGATGAAGGTGGGGCGAGTGCCCGCCCATCGCGACGGAGACACCGACAAGGCAGCGCGAAGCCCCGTCCTCCAGGTCTGGCCGGCGCCGCTGACGACATCGCAGCGGCACGTGGTGGCGCGCTTCGGTGCGTTCGCCCCTGCCCTGCTGAAGGCGCATGCGCGGGAAGTGGCGCAGCGCGAGAGGCAGTCGCGACTCCTGGAAGCGAAGCTGCGCCTGGAGCGCACCGTGCTGGCGCTGGAGAAGCGTCGCTCGCGCGCGGCCCATGACTTGCGCACGCCCCTGATGGTCATCCGGGGCTACGTGGACATGATGCTCAAGGGCACCGCGGGCCCGCTCAACGCGCAGATGCAGCGCTACCTGGAGCGGCTCGCGAAGTCGGGCACGGACCAGAAGGAGCTCATCGACCGGCGCCTGTCGCCCCTGGTCCCGGGCCTGGACGACCTGCGCCCCGTGCTGGAGCGCGCCTTCGCGCCCACGCCCGGACGCCGCCGGGCAGCGCCCACGCTGACGCTGCCCGAAGCCCCGGCCGTGGCCGTCCGAGGCAGCCGAGCGGACTGGGAGCTGCTCGCCCGCACGGTGGCCAGGAGCACCGCGAACGCGGTGGCCGTGGATGTCCACCTGGGCCCGTCCCTGGACGCCACGCAGTGGCTGCTGCGCGTCCAGGCCTGCCCTGGCGCTGCCCTTCCCCCGCGCACCGAAGCCGTGCTCCGGCACCTCGCGGGGCGCCTGGGGGGCACGCTGGGCGTCCACCGGGAGCCCCGGCTGGAAATCACCCTGCTCTGTCCAAGGGATGACGCCTTCGCGGTGCCGGCCCACCGCTAAGCGGGCGGGATTGCGGGAAACGTCAGGGATTCGCGTGAAAGGTAGGCAGAGGTCGCAACTCGCCTACCTGTGCTTGCGATAAAAGGGAAAGCTGTTTTCCTTCCTACCCTCGAAGGTCGACCCCCCATGAAGCTCTCCCGGAACTCGAGCGTCCGCTCCACGAAGTCCGACTCGGCGCTGTCGTCCCCTCCGCGCCGCAGCAACTCCGTGGACTCGAAGCCGAAGACGAACACGCCGACGTCTTCTACCCCGACCAAACCCACGCGTTCGAACTCGACGCCCGCGCCCACGCGGCCGCAGCCCACGGACGTGACGGGCAGCCCGTCGCGCACCCGTCCGCGCAACCCGGACGGCGCCGCGAAGGTGAACGGCCCGGACGCGGCCTCGGCGAAGAAGCCCACGACCAACACTGAAATCCGCAACTGGTACAACCAGAAGGTCGCCAGCATCCCGGAGACGGACGCGAAGCTGAAGGCCCAGGGCGCGTCCCTGGAAGAGCGCGCGAAGGCGGCGGTGAACACCCGCCACGAGGCCCGCCTGGAAGCGCGCAGCTTCATGAGCAACCCGCTCGAAGTCATGATGCTCAAGGCGCGCGACTTCTTCACGTACGGCCGGCTGGACGGTCCCTCGTTCGACCAGTTGGTCAAGGGTGCCAAGGCGAAGGGGTTGACTGGGGACGCCGTCTACCAGAGCCTTATCGACAGCTCGAAGCGCACCAACCAGACCGTGAACAACCACTTCGCCAATCAGCAGGCCAAGCTATGAACGCTGAGCAACTCCTGAATCAGAAGCTGGAATGGGTGAAGACGACGGACGTGCTGCACCCGCTGCGCACCAAGGCGGACGGGCAGGAGCTGCGCATCCGCATCGGCGACTTCCCCGAGGAGTCCATGTACACGCTGCTCGTCGGGGAGCAGGAGGTCGCGCAGTTCGACGACTGGCCCAAGGCGTGGAGCCGTCCGAAGAAGTGACGTGTCTTCCCCGGGCCTTCCCTGACGGAAGGTCCCGGGCCGCACCCGACGCCCTGTCCCGACGCTCGCGCGGGGACGGGGCGTTGTCGTTCCAACCGCCCGAGCGTCAGCCCGACGACGGCAGGAGCTGCCGCACGAGCTCCAGGAGCTTGCCGCGCTCCACCTCGCGCTTGACGAGGTAGCCGTCCGCGCCGGCCTCCAGGCCCTCCATCCGGTCCTCCTGGCTGTCCAGCGACGTCACCAGGATGATGGGCGTGCGGCGGAACATGGGGTGCCTCTTCATCCGCCGCGCCAGCCCCACGCCGTCCAGCCGGGGCATCTGCCAGTCGCTGACGACGAGCTGGCAGTGGACGCGGTCCAACACGGACCACGCCTCCTCGCCATCCGCCGCCGTCACCACCGGGTAGCCAGCGATTTCGAGCAGCGACTTCATCGCGAAGCGCGTCGTGAGCGAGTCGTCGCACACCAGGATGCGCGGCATCTTCGTCTCGCCCACCGGCGAGCGCATCTCCGGCTTCGCCGCGCGCAGGAGCTCCAGCGCGTTGAGCACCGGCACCACGCGGCCGTCGTCCAGCACCGCCGCGCCCGCCAGGTGGGGGACGCCCTGCAGGTGCTTGCCCAGCGCGCGGACGACCAGCTCCTGCTGCCCCACCACCTCATCGATGGCGTACAGCACGCGCTCCTCGCCCAGCGCCAGCAGCACCGCCGTCTGCCGCCGTCCGGACTCCAGCGCGAGCTCCAGGCGCGGCAGCCCGATGGCCTCCGACAGCGTCAGGAACGTGAGCTGTTCGCCATCCAGCCGCGCCACCACGCGCCCGGCCACCGTGCCGATGTCGTCCTTGTCCAGCCGCAGCACCCGCTTCACGGTGTCGGAGGGGATGGCGGTGATGGTGTTGCCGGTGCGCACCAGCAGGCCCAGCGCCGCGGCCAGCGTGAGCGGCAGGTCCACGATGAAGCGCGTGCCCTTGCCCGGCGTGTACTCCACGTCCGCGGAGCCCTGCAGCCGCTGCGCGGTGGCCAGCACCACGTCCAGGCCCACGCCTCGGCCCGACGTGGAGGTCACTTCCTCCCGCGTGGAGAAGCCCGGCTGGAAGATGAGCCGCGCGGCCTGCGGATCCGTCAGCTTGTCCGCCGCGTCCTGGGTCATCAGGCCCCGGCGCACCGCCGTCGCGCGCACGCGCACTGGATCCAGGCCCGCGCCGTCGTCCTCCACGATGACGCCGATGCGCGTGCCTCGCGCCTCCACGCGCACCGTCAGCCGTCCGGAATCCGGCTTGCCCGCCGCGCGCCGCCCCTCCGGCATCTCCAGCCCGTGGTCGATGGCGTTTCGCACCAGGTGCACGAGCGGATCCTTCAGCGCGTCCACGATGCGCCGGTCCAGGCGCACGTCGGTGCCGCCCAGCTCCAGCACCACTTCCTTGCCCAGCCGCGACGCCGTCTCCCGCACGGTGCGCCGCAGCGGCTCCAGCACCTGCGAGGCCGGCACCATGCGCAGGTCGCGCAGGTCGTCGCGCACCACCTGCGCCACCAGCGCGTGCTGCTCGCCGTCGCGGTGCGCCTCCTTCGCCTGCTCCAAGAGCCGCTTCTGCATGTTGCGCATCAGGCTCACGCCCGCGCGCAACTGCTCCAGCGCCGTGCCCCCACCCGACAGCGCGAGCTGCGACGCGGAGCGCTCCAGGTGCAGCAGCACCTCATGCGCCTGATCCGTCAGCGCGCGGAAGCTCTCCGTGCGCCGGCCCGCCTGCGCCCGTCCCGCCACCAGGTGCTCCACCTGGAGCGCCAGCGAGTCCAGCGTCTTCACCGACACGCGCACCGCGCGGTCCACCGCCCCGGCCCGGCCTTCGGCCGCCGTCGTCGCGCGCGCCGCGGGCTTCGCCACCACCGGCGTCGGGGCCACGGGCGCGGGCGTGGACGACTGGGAATCGGAGGAGTCCTCCGACAGGCCCAGCGCCGCGCGCAGGTCCACCAGCGCGCCCGCCACCTCCGAGGCCGCCTGTCCCGCCGCGTCCCCGCCCTCCTCCATGCGCGTGAAGCCCAGCGCCGCGGCCTCCGCCAGCGCCGCCACCTGCTCCGCCTGCGCGGCCTCCGCGCTCTGGCGCAGGGCATGCGCCCGCTCCACCGCCGCGCGCACCGCGCCCGCCCGGTCCTCCACCTTGGGGGACACCAACCGGCCCAGCGCGGCCTCCAGCGCCGAAAGGATCTTCAGGCCCTCCCCGCCCAGCGCGCCGGAGTCGGTGGCGTCATCCGACGAGGACGACACCTCCCCGCCATGGCCCAGCGCCGTGAGCAGCGCGGCGACGCCGTCCACCACGGGCGCCTCTCCCGCGTCACCGCGGTTGAGGGCGTTCTCGATGGCGGACAGCCCCCGCAGCATCGCCTCCACGGCGGTGCGGGAGATGGGCTCCTCCAGGTTGACGTGCGACAGCCCGTCCTCGATGGCGTGGACGAGGCGTTCGATGTCGTCCAGCCCCAGGCTCGCCGCGGAGCCCTTGAGGCTGTGCACCACGCGCTTGAGCGACGGAAGCAGGTCCGGATCGCGCGAGGCGGCCGGCTGCTCCAGTCCCAGCACCTTCGACCCGATGGCTTGAATCTGCTCGCGCGTCTCCGCGGCGAACACCGGCCAGATGCTGCGCAACAACTGCGGATCCATGAAACCCCAGTCCCCTCTAGCCGCGCCGGGCGGCCGCCGGGTTGCCCAGCTGTGTCAGGTCCAGCACCGTGAGCCGGTCCGGCGTCAGGAACAGGAAGGGGCCCGCCGGCGGCTGGGACAGCTCCGCGCGAGGCAGCTCCTTGCGTCCATCCACCACTTCCGCCGCCAGTCCGAACGCCTCGTCCTCCAGCTCCACCACCACCACCTTGCTGAGGTCGGACATGCCGCCGCCCTCCAGCCCCAGCAACTGCCGCAGGTCCAGCACCGGCACGATGCGCGAGCGGCTCAAGAGCGCGCCCAGCACGTGTCGGGGCGCACCGGGCAGCGCGCACATGCCACGCGCCTCCAGCACGTGGTCCACCAGCTCGATGCGCACCGCGTAGCGCTCGCCACCCACCTGGAAGGCGAGCACCGTGACGACTTCCTGGCGCTCCTCGTGACGCGAGCTGGCCAGCGCCACCGCGCGCTGATGGAGGACCTCGCGCCGCCGGTGGGCGCTCACCACCTGGCCGCCCTCGAGCAGCATCTGCGCCGCGTCGAGCGAAGCCTTCAGCTCCTCGAAGTCGATGGGCTGGAACTTGGTGTCGTCGGCTGGCATCGCTTTAGTACTTGGTGGCCGGCAGCTTGAGGAAGTCCCGCACCTTCGAGCGCAGATCATCCACCGAAACCGGCTTGTTGAGGAACGCGCTCGCGCCCACGAGCTTGCCCTTCTGCCGGCTCGCGTCGTCCTTCAGGGACGTGAGCAGCAGGAAGGGCGTCTCGCTCAGCTTCGGATCGCTGCGGATGGCCGCGCACAGCGCGAAGCCGTCCATCTCCGGCATCTGCACGTCGGAGATGATGAGGTCCGGCTTCTGCTCGCGCGCCCGCTTGAGACCCACCGCGCCGTTGGGCGCGTCCACGAAATCCAGCCCCCACCCCATCAGGTACACCTGGAGGAGGTTGGTGATGGTCTTCGTGTCCTCCACGATGAGCACCTTCGCCGCCTTCTTGGCCCCGCCCGTCACGTTGCTGTTCATAGCTGGTACCTGCCCACTAGATCCGAGAAGCGCTTCGACAAGGTGGAGAGGTTGCCGGCCACCTGCTCGATGCGCCGGGTGCCCTCCACCGAATCACTCATGGCGGACGTCAGTTCGCCCATCGCGGTGGCGATCTGTTCCACCCCGATGGTCTGCTGCCGCGTGTTGCCGGCGATCTGCCGCGCGGCCCCTGAAGACTCCCGGATGACCTCCGAAAGTCCCAGGATGGTGTTGCCCGCGCTGCGCGCCAGCTCCATGGCCGCCTGCGCCCGCCTGCTGCCTTCGTCCGTCGTTGTCACCGCCAGACGGGTGCCCTTCTGCACCTCGCCCAGCAGCACGCGCACCTGCTCCGCCGCCATGCGGGACTGCTCCGCCAGCGTGCGCATCTCCGTGGCCACCACCGCGAAGCCGCGGCCGTGTTCCCCGGCCTTCGCCGCCTCGATGGAGGCGTTGAGGGCCAGCAGGTTGGACTGCTCCGCCACGTCCTTCACCTGACCGATGATGTCGCTGATCTGCAGCGTGCGCTCGTTCAGGTCGGTGATGGCCAGCGCGATGGCCTTCACCTGCTCTCCCAGCTTCTCCATGCCCGTCACGCTCTCCGTGACGACCTTCTGGCCCTCCGCGCTGAGCGTCTCCGACTTCTGCGTCTGCGCGATGACCGCGTCCGCGTAGGACGTGGCCTGCTTGGACGTCTGGGCGATCTCCGCCACGGTGGTGCTGGTCTCGCTGATGGCGGAGGCCTGCTGGTGCGCCATCGCGGACTGCTGCGTGGACGTGGCCAGCACGTTCGCCGCCTCGTACTCCAGGTCCGTCGCCGCGCCCCGCAGGTCGTGCAGCAGGTGCGCCAGCGCGTCCGCCATGGTGGCGAAGCTGCGCGCCAGTTCGCCAATCTCGTCCGTCCCGGCGGTGTCGATCTGCTGGCGCAGGTCCCCCGCCGCGATGCCCACCGCCGCGCGGGCCAGCCGCTCCAGCGGCACGATGAACAGGCCCGCCATGCCGGCCACGGCCAAGAGGCCCACCACCAGCACCAGCAGGCCGATGCCCGCCGTGCGCCAGGTGCTCGCGGCCAGCGACTCCACCAGCGCCTCGCGGTCCAGCGCCAGTTGCACGGTGCCCACGCGCACGGCCGTGGCACCCGCCCTGTTCACCAGGATGGGGGCCGTCGTCTCCACCACGGGCAGCGTGCCCACGGTCAGCAGGCGGTCCACCACCGCGTCGCCGTCCGCCGCGTCCACCGCCGTGGCGCTCGCGAAGCTTTCGCCCGACGAGCGCGCCAGCACCTTGCCGGAGGCGTCGCGCACGACGATGTACGCGATGTCCGGCATGTTCTTGAGCGCCAGGTCGGTGCCCTGTTGCAGCGCCGCCGCGTCCTGGCCAGCGACGGACGCGGACACGTTGGCCGCCATGCCGATGCCTACCGCGCGCGCGCGCCGGGTGAGCTCGTCCAGCAGGCCGTCACTCATCTGCATCCAGAACGCGAAGGTCAGGATGCCGACCAGCACGATGCCGAACAAGCCCGTGCCGATGATGAGCTTCGTCCGCAGGCTGAGCCGCGCCGATTCCAACCCTTCGGGCAGCGCCACCTTCATCCCTTGCACTTCCACGTTGTCTCCACCTCACGTCGGGACGGACGCCGTCAGCGCGCGCCCTGCCAACCCACCTGCGAAGGCCTTGGGGCAAGCGCCTGTCGGAGCCCCCCCGCGGTCATCGTCGTCTCCACCCCTCGCAGCGGGTGCTCGTCATCCAATCCATCCAGCGCGCGCAGCGCGTTCTGCCGCGCGCGCTCCGCGTCCTCCCGCTGATCCAGCCGGCTGTAGAGCGACACCAGCGTGGCATGTCCCAGCGCCAGTTGCGGCTCCAGATACAGCGCCTTGCGCACCGCCTCCACCGCCGCGAGCAGGTCACCCCGCGCTTCGGCCACCATCGCCAGCAGCAGGTACGCCTCCGGGGACATCGTCCGCGCGGCCTCGCGCGCCAGGGCTTCGGCTTCCTCGTAGTTGCCCGCCTGCGCCGCCGCCAGCGCCCGCGTCAGCAGGCCGTTCGGCGCCCCCACGCGCGCGGGTGTCACCGGAGCGGGCGGCAGGGGCAGCGGGGTCTGCCTGGTGACGGGCTCCGGGGTCGGTCGCGACACGAACGCGGACACGGGCGGCGGGGAGACGCGGCGGGACTCCATCCGCAGCACGTTGGCCGGCGGCGGCGTGTCCCGGCGCGCCGAAACGGCGGCGAAGGACGGCGGCGTGTCCCGGCGCGTGGGCGCGGTCGCGGCCTCCAGCGTGGGCCACGACTCCAGGGGCACGCGCAGGACGGGAGTGCCATCCGCGTCCAGCGTCTCCAGCCCCAGGCCGTTGGTCAGCGGCACTTCCGCGGGTGACACGAAGAGCAGCCCGCCTGGCGCGAGCGCGGACACCAGCCGCGCCAGCACCACCTGCACCATCTCCGGCGTGAAGTAGATGAGGACGTTGCGGCAGAAGATGGCCTGGAAGCCCATGGACGGCACCGCGTCCGTGGCCAGGTTGTGGCGGCGGAAGTCCACCGCGCGCATCACCTCTGGCACGACCCCGTGCTGCGGGTCCTGGCCCGGCGGTCCGGGATGCACGGTGAGGAAGCGCCGCTCCAGATCCGGCTCGATGCGGCGCAGCGACCACGGGCTGTACACGGCGGCCTTCGCGCGCAGCAGCGCCCGGCCGGACACGTCCGTCGCCAGCACGCGGAAGCGCCCGCCCTCCCCCAGCCCCGCGGCCATCAACGCCATGGCGATGCTGTAGGGCTCCTCGCCGCTCGCGCAGCCCGCGCTCCACACACTGAAGGTGCCCGGATGCAGGCGGGCCCGCGCCGCCAGCGCCCGCAGGTGCTCGGGGTGGCGGAAGAAATACGTCTCGCCAATGACGGCGTGCTCGATGAACGCCTCCACCGCCAGCGGCTCGCGCAGCAGCAGTTGGCGCAGGAAGGTCGCTTCCGAAAGACCGCGCGCCAGGGCCGCACGCGCCAGCGCGGGCTCCAACGAACGACGCAGGCTGCTCGCGAGCGTCAGGCCGCAGGCGCCCTGGAGCACCTCCTCGACCTTCGCGAGCGTTGCGTCGTCGAGGAGCCCTTCGCTCACAGCGCCTCCATCCCGGCCAGCACGGCGCTCGTGCGCAGGAGCGGCCGCAGGCCTTCAGGCGTCCGGCACAGCCCCGCCATCAGCCCGGTGCCGTCCCACGGCAGGGCCTCCTCGCCACCCGGCGTGCCGTCCAGCAGCACCGGCGTCTCCACCAGGTCGCGCACGCGGTCCACCAGCAGCGCCACCGTGCGGCCCGCCTCCACCACCACCAGATGCGAGTCCAGATCCGGCGTGCGCTTCACACCCAGCATGCGCGCCAGGTCCACCACCACCGCCGGACTGCCCCGGTACACGAACGTCCCCGCGATGTGCGCGGGCGCGCCGGGGAGCGGATCCAAAGCCACCAGACGAACCACCTCGCGCACATGCCGGGCGGGCACGAGCGCGGACGTGTTGGCTGCCTCCACGGTCAGGTACAGACCGGGCAGGCGCAACTCGCCCTGCAGGGAGGCAAGCTCCTGACGCAACTGCACCTGCTCCGCTTCCAACGCCGTCAGCCGCTGCTGCACGGAGACGCGGCGGACCTGGGGTGGGACTGAAGTTTTGGGGGTTTCGGCCATCAGGGAACTCCGCCCACCACGAGGAGGGCAGGAAGAAAAACCGTAATCCGGGAAGCCCGTCCAACGCAATGCGGGCAAACCAGAAGTTGACCCATGCAGGCATGCCCCAGAGCGCCGGGTCTGGGTTGCCCCGACGTGGTGGATTCTGGACCCCCTTGGGGTGCGCCCGACCGGAGAACTGTGCTTGGATGAGGACCTGTCGTGATTGCCGGAGAAACCATGCTGCAAGCATCCAGGGGACACGAATGATCAAGAGCGATTCCCCGAGCCCAGAAGCCCCGGGAACGGATCCGCTCATCGGCCGGACGTTGAACGGCCGCTTCAGCATTCTGGAGCCCCTGGGCATTGGCGGCATGGGCAAGGTGTACCGCGCCCTGCAGGCCCCCCTGGAGCGCGTGGTGGCGCTCAAGGTGCTCAACCCCAACTTCCCGAGCAGCCGCGACCCGGGCTTCCAGAAGCGCTTCCTGCGTGAAGCGTCGCTGACGTCCAAGCTGCGGCACCCGAACACCGTCACCGTCATCGACTACGGACAGACGGACGACGGCATCTATTACATCGCGATGGAGTACCTGGAGGGTCGCACGCTCGCGCAGGTGCTCGGCCAGGTGGGCCCGCTGCCGTGGACGCGCGCGGTGTCCGTCGCGCAGCAGGTGTGCCGGTCGCTGCGCGAGGCGCACAGCCTGGGCATCATCCACCGCGACCTGAAGCCCGCGAACATCATGATCCTCAGCGAGTCGGATCAGGAGCTGGTGAAGGTCCTGGACTTCGGGCTCGTGAAGTCGGTGGCGCCGCAGGAGGGGCCCGTGGGTCCGGAGATCACCCAGAACGGCACGTTCCTGGGCTCGCCGATGTACATGGCGCCCGAGCAGGCGCGCAACGTGGCGGACGCGCGCAGCGACGTGTACTCGCTGGGCATCATGCTGTTCCAGATGTTGATGGGCCGCCCGCCGTTCATCGCGCGCGACCACATCGAGCTCATCTTCGCCCATTACAAGGAGCCGCCTCCCACGTTCCAGGCTGTACGCCCGGACCTCGCGGTGCCGCCCGAAATCGAGATGGTGGTTCGCCGCTGTCTGGAAAAGGAACCTGCCCGGCGCTTCCAGACGATGGACGAACTGCTGGAGGGCCTGCGCGAGGCGCACATGTCCGCGGGCGGCAACAGCGGCGTGTTCCGCCGGATGGGCGGCGCGAGCACCACCGGCCCCTACCCTTCTCCGCCGACGACGGGCCCCTACGCGTCCCCCATCTTCGCCAACGTGGGCAACCACGACGGCAACGACGGGCTCGCGGTGGACATCAGCGTGGAGGTGCCGCGCGACGTGCAGCGCGCCCGCCAGCGCACGCTCCTCATGGGCGGCCTCGTCGGAGGCGTGGTGGTGGCGGGCCTCGTCGGCACGGCGCTCTTCTTCCTGCGCGGTGGCGCGGAGGACAAGCCCGCGCAGCCGGTGGTGCAGGCGGCCCCCGCGCAGCAGGCGCCAGTCGCCGAAGCCCCGGTGGCCCCCGGGACGGGCAAGGTGCGCTTCAAGCTGATGAGCCAGCCGTCCGGCGCGCGCGTCTATTTCAAGGGCAAGGAGCGCGGCACGACGCCCTTCACCCTGGAGCTGCCCCTGGGCAGCGAGGGCAGCATCACCGCGGAGCTGACGTTCGCGCTGGAGGGCTACCAGACGGAGACGGTCATCACCGGCGGCTCTGGTGAGGTGGTGCTGTCGCAGAAGATGACGAAGCGCCGGGGCGGATCCGAACGGCCCAGCCGCGTGGAGCTTGCCAACGCCTCCACCCCCGAGGACTTCGAGAACGTGGCCCCGGTGACGCCGGGCGGACTGGCCGCGCCGGTGATGATGCAGGCGAATCCCGCCGTCGGCGGCGCCGTGCCCGCCACGGTGAGCGACAAGTCCGCGGGCGCGCTTGGCGCGTCGGCCGCGACGGTGCAGGTGAGCGCGGCGGGCAGCCTCGCGGTGCCCTCGCTGACGACCGGAGCGCTGGCGCCCCTCCCGGCCGACGCCGTCGTCCCCTTCAACGAATCCATGGAGCGTCCGGTGATGCTGGAGGAGGGCCGCTCCCTGGCCTACTCACGCGAAGCCCTCGCCACCAAGTCGGAGGGACTCGTGGCGGTGCGCTGCACCATCACCACCAAGGGCCGCGTGGAGAACTGCCGCGTCTTCAAGATGGTGGAGCACATGGAGCGCGCGGTGCTCGATTCGCTCCTGTCGCGCACCTACAAGCCCATCCAGTACCAGGGCCGTGCGGTGAACGTGGACTACACGTTCACCATGCGCCTCGTCGCCCCGAAGCGCTGAAGCCGCGGCCGGCCTCCCGCCGCGTCCCTGGCCTCAGGGACCGGTGGAGGGCAGCAGCGGAGGTGAGGGTGGGACGGATGGGGCGGCGCCTCCGGGAGGCACGCCCCAGTCCACCACCGGCCAGCCCCGCCGTCGGGCCTCGCGTCGCAGGCGGTGGTCGGGGTTCACCACCACCGGACGCCCCACCACCTCCAGCACCGGCAGGTCCGTGTACGAGTCCGTGTAGAAGGAGCACGCGGACAGCGGCACGCCCGCTTCCTTCGCGGTGGCCTCCGCGTAGTAGCGCTTGCCCTCGCCGTAGCAGATGGGGCCCAGCGGGCGCCCGGTGTGGCGCCCCGCCGCGTCCACCTCGAAGCGGTTGCACAGCACGCCGTCCAGGCGCAGCTCGCGTCCCACCAGGTCGGACAGGTAGCTGGAGGAGGCCGTCAGGAGCACCAGTTGGTCGCCCGCCTGCCGGTGGGCCTCCAGCGCGAGCAGCCCGCCCGGCCGGTACCGGCCCCGCACCAGCTCTCCGTAGAAGTCCCCAGAGCGCAGCTCCAGTTCGCGCGCGTCCGAACCGGTGAGCAGGGAGGTGGCGCGCAGGAGCACGTCCTCCATGGCCACGAAGCCCAGGTGATAGCGGGCGAGCAGCACGCTGGCACGAAAGGCCTGCCACCGGGAGATGTGGCCCAGCGCCAGCTCGCGACGCACCCACAGCGACGCGGAGTTGGCGGCGAGCAGGGTGCGATCCAGGTCGAAGAAGGCGACGGCCACGCCCACAGTCTAACCGCGCCGCCGTTCCGGGACAGCCTCGAGCGAGCCGGAAGCCAGGCCCCCAGCCCGCCCGCTCCCGCGTCGCCGCAGGAGCCCCGCGGTCCAGAGCAGCAAGGCGGCCACGGCCGGCCCTCCGCTCGTAGCACCGCAGCCGGAGCCCTTCCCCTCCGCCACCAGCTTGAGGCCCGGATCCTCCGGGATGCGGCACTGGGTGGGGGGCAGGCCGCGCGGATAGGTTGAACAGAAGCCGGCGGCGGAGCCCGCGTCGATGACGCGCTTGGACGTCTCCCCCTTGGAGGCCGTGGCCTCCATGGTGGAGCCCTGGGAGAAGACGTGGTCCAGGCCAACGACGTGGCCAATCTCGTGCGTCATCGTGTTCTGCACGTCCGTGGCGACGCAGGTGGTGGCGGGCTCGCCCCCGCCACACGGCGGACCGTTGACGGTGGTGAAGAGGAAGGCAGGCCCCGCCCATTCCGACTCCGCCGCGTTGAGCTCGATGTCCGAGTCCACCACGCGCCCGTCCTTGAAGCTGAACGACGACGTGGTGAGCCCGATGGTGGCGCCCCCGTGCGACCAGCACTGGTACACGTTGCCGCACGTCTCTTCCTGCCAGCACACGTCGTCCGCGGGGGCGACGTCCTGGCAGTTGCGCTCACGGAAGGTGATGACGTTGTAGTTGTCGAAGGGGTGTTCCTGGTCGTAGCCGATGTCCACCTTCTGCTGCCAGTCCTCGCCCCGGATGAAGCGGAAGTCACTGCACGTCGAGGACAGCGCCCGCCACGCGTCGAACGCGGCCTCGATGGCGGTGAATTCCGTGGCGTCGGGCGTGCGCGTGCTGCCTTTCGCGTCCAGGTGGTAGACGTAGTCACGCCCCGGCCACACGAGACACAGCGGCCGGCCCGGCACGAGCGTGCGCTTGTAGTCCAGCTGCGCTTCGGCCGCCCCCGCGCCCAGGAGCCCCACCAGGAGCAGGAGGCGGCGACTCACCGAACACCCCGGCGGCGGCGGCGCGCGAGCAGCGAGGCGGCGGCCAGCAGCGGCAGCGCCGCCAGTCCCCCCGAGGCCGCGGAGCAGCCATCGTCGTCGTCATCGTCACCGTTGGAGCCAGGCGGCAACGGGATGCAGGGCTGGCTCGCGCTGCCCTTGGGGTACGCGGCGCACACGAAGGAGCGTGAACCGCTGTCGATGTTGCGCTTGGACACCTCACCCGGCGGGGCGCTGGGGTTCATCGTGGAGCCCGTCGCCAGCGTGTGGTCCAGGCCCACGAAGTGGCCCACCTCGTGCGTGGCCGTGTTCTGCACGTCCGTGTCCACGCAGTTCGGGTTGGCCACGATGCCGCACGGCCCGCCATTGCCGGTGGTGAAGTTGAAGGTCGCGGCGTTGAAGGAGATGTCGGAGTCGTACACGATGCCGGTGCGCTCATCGTAGGTCGTGAGCGTGATGGCGATGGTGCCGGCGCTGTCGTCCCAGCAGTCGTACGTGTTCGCGCAGGTGTCCGCCGCGAAGCACGCGTCACCGGAGTCCACGACCTCCCGACAGCTCCGGGTGCGGAAGAGGATGAGGTTGATGTTGTCGCCGGTGCGCGCGTAGCCCACGGTCCGGCTGTCCACGCGCGGCCCCTCCGCCAGCGTCAGGTTGCCGCAGTTGGCGAAGATGTCCTGCCAGCTCTGGAACGAGTCGCTGATGGCCTGGAACTCCGTGTGGTTCGTCACCTTCTGGTTGCCCACGGTGCTCTGCTGCCAGACGACGCGCGCCTGCGTCCAGTACAGGCACTGCGTGGCGTCATCCCCGGGGGACACCCGGCTGCGCACATACGGCGCGGAGCTCTGTCCCAACGCCACCGCCAACACCACCCACGACGCGAGCGCGCCCATCACTTCGTTCCCTTCTTCGCGGGCGCGACCTGCTGCGCCTGGAGCGCCGCGCGGATGGTCGACTTGAGCTGCGCGAGCGTCACCGGCTTCGCGTTCGACTCGGTCTCCTGGCGCGTCTGGGGATCGATGAGCACCGCGTCCCCGGTGGGCGCCGGCACCGCCATCGCGCCCGTCTTGGAGTCGGAGCGCTGCACCTGGTACTTGCCCTGCGCCATGCCCGCCAGTTGGAACGCGGATGCGCCCTTCTTCTCCAGGAAGACGACGACCTCCTCCCCTTCGGAGAACGTCGCCAGCCCGCTCACCACCTGTCCGATGTCGCCCACCCGGCCTCCCGGCTGGGTGACGAGCACCGTGCCGCCGGACGTGCCCTTGAGCGACTCGGTGACTTCGATCTCCACGTCGGTGACGATCCGCCGGTTGTCGCCGCTCCAGCGGCTCTGCACGCGCCGGACAACCCCCTGCACCACCGCGTCGGACGCCTGCGCCATCTGGGGAAGGTCCGCGCGCAGCATCGTCGTGGCCCCCGCCGGAAGCCCCCCGAGCAGGGCGGCCAGCACCAGCGTGCGAACTGCGTGTCGAATCGACATGTGAAGTCTCCTTGGCTTCGAAGCCTAACTCCAAGAGGGCGGCTTGCGTTGACCCTCATGCATCCCTCCTGCTATCGCGCGCCTGTCCTATGGCCCCGTCCAAACCCCGCGTCCGCTTCGCTCCGTCTCCTACTGGATACCTCCACATCGGCGGTGCCCGCACCGCGCTCTTCAACTACCTCTACGCGCGGCGTTACGGCGGCACCTTCATCCTGCGCATCGAGGACACGGACCAGGAGCGCTCCACCCCGGAGTCCGTGAAGGCCATCCTGGATGGCCTGAACTGGCTGGGCCTGGACTGGGATGAAGGCCCCGGCAAGGAGGGTGCCTTCGGCCCCTACTTCCAGACCCAGCGGCTGGACACCTACCGCGCCCACGCCGACCAGCTCATCTCCGAGGGCAAGGCCTTTCGCTGCTACTGCACCCGCGAGGAGATCGCCGCGCGGCGCGAGGTGGCGGACAAGGAGAAGCGCGCCTACCGCTACGAGGGCACCTGCTACGAGCTGAAGGCCCCGCCCGAGGGCAAGAAGCTGGAGGACGCGGTCATCCGCTTCCGCATGCCCACGGGCGACGGAAAGGTGTCGTACGACGACAAGGTCCTGGGCGTCATCACCAAGCCGTACTCGGACCTGGACGACTGGGTCATGATGCGCGCGGACGGCATCCCGCTCTACAACTACGGCTGCGTCATCGACGACCACCTGATGGAGATCTCCCTGGTGGCACGCGGCCAGGAGCACATCAACTCCACCTTCCCGCAACTGATGCTCTACCAGGCGCTGGGGTGGACGCCGCCGGAGTTCGCGCACCTGCCGCTCATCCTGGGGCCCGACCGCGAGAAGCTCTCCAAGCGCAAGCACCCGGAAGCGGACGTGATGCTCCACGCGAGCACCGGCATCCTGCCGGAGGGCCTGCTCAACTTCGTCATCCGCCTGGGCTGGAGCCACGGCAACGACGAGGTCATCTCCCGCGAGCAGATGGTGGAGTGGTTCGACTTCGACGGCGTGGGCAGCACCTCCGGCGTGTGGGATCCCGTCAAGCTCAAGTGGTTCAATCAGGAGTGGCTCAAGCGCCTGCCCTCCGCCGTCATCGCGGAGCGGCTGTTGCCCTTCCTGGAGGCCCGCGGCTTCCAGGCCCGGGGCGACGCGCGGCTGGAGCCGATGGTGATCGCGCTGCGCGAGCGCTCGCAGACGTTGGAGGAGATGGCGAACACCGCGTCCATCTACTTCCGCACCGGCGTCACGCTGGATGAGAAGGCCGCGGCCAAGCACCTGAGCGGGGACTCGCTGGGCCTGCTGCGCCAGGCCCGGGAGCGGCTGGTGGCGCTGCCCGCCTGGACGGTGGAGCTGCTGGATGGCGTGGTGAAGACGGTGAGCGAAACCGCGAGCGTGGGCATGGGCAAGGTGGCCCAGCCCCTGCGCGTCGCCATCACCGGCAACACCACCAGCCCCGGCATCGGCGAAACGCTGCTCTTCGCCGGGCGTGACGAAGCCCTCCGGCGCATCGACGCGGCGCTCGCGCGCGGCGGGTGAGATTGACGGTGGACGCGGGCGTCGCCGGGCCCTATCTTGGCCGGCGATGACGCGACCGCTTGACAGCCTGCGACCCCATTTCTATAAGGCGCGCCCGCTCGGGGCGGTGCTGCTGGCCCTCTGGGCGGCGGCGTCGGGCGCCGAAGTCGTGAACGGCGCCCAACTCCCGGATGGTGCCCAGAAGGTGGGCGAGAACCGGTACCGGGCATCGCGCGATTTCGAGGCGACGCTCGACTACTACAAGACCGTCTATCCGTCCTCGAGCTACCCGAGGCGATCGATCGTCAACCAGCCGGGCGTGAAGGCCGTGCACATCACCAACCCGTCGGGGAAGAACTTCGAAGGGTTGAACATCTACGAGGCGAACGAAGAGGTTCGCATCTACGTCGTCCCGCTGCAGGGGGCCGCGAAGCCGGCGAAGAAAGATGCGAAGCCGGTCAGGAAAACGAAGTAGTTGAAGTCGAGCAGAGAGTTGGATAGTAGAAGCGCCCGCAGCAGCAGGTCCCGCAGGTCTTTGGGGAATCGTCTAACGGTAGGACAGCAGACTCTGACTCTGCTTATCTAGGTTCGAATCCTAGTTCCCCAGCTGAAGTTCCTGGTTGACGTCAGCAACCAGAAAATGTAGGAAGCGTCGGCATCAAAGGCGCGGTTGTAAGCAAGCCGGCCCTGTCGTCTAGCGGTTAGGACGGAGCCCTCTCACGGCTCAAACTCGGGTTCGAATCCCGGCAGGGTCACACAGAGACGCCCACCTTCTGAAAAGAAGGTGGGCGTTTCGCTTTGCGGGCCATGCTTCGAGGACAGGCCCGCTTCGGCCCCTCGGCGGAAGCTGGTTCGAGTCCCAGCCGGGTCGCTGCTGGCGCCCCCTCTTCCGGAAGGATGGAGGGGGGCGCCGCGCCGGCTTCAGGACGTGACGGCGATGCTCTGGCGGAAGGCGTCCAGCGCCGCGGTGAGCCGCTCCTGGGCGCGCTGGATGCCCCGGCGCATCAGCAACATGCGCACCTTCTCCGGAAGGACGCGGGTGGCGTTGGCCTGTCCGTAGCCCACCAGGTCCATGCGCAGGGTGATGGCCTCCAGCAGGTCGCTCAGGTCGGCGTCCGCGCCCGCCAGGAGCACCACGTCGGAGGCGCCTCCCTGGAGGCGTTCCGCCAGCGTGCGCCACTGCGGATCCCCGGTCTCCACCACCACGACGTCCGCGGCATCCAGTTGGGGCGAATACGGCGGCAGCTCCACCACCTCGAAGCGCGCCTCCTTCAGCACCCTCACGGCCTCGCTGCTGCCCACCACCGCGACGCTGCCCTGCTGGACCAGGCGCACCGTCTCCTCGTAGTTGCGCAGCTCCGTCTCCAGCGCCACATGCGCGGGCTCCGGCGCGTCGCGGCCGGCGTCCAGCAACACCGCGGCCTGCCGGGCGACTTCACGCGCGCCGTTGCGCGTGCGCACGCGTTCGGTGCGGCGCTCCAGCGCGGCGCGCACCTTGGCGCGCAGCACGCGCAGGTCATCGAAGGGCTTGAGGATGTAGTCGCTGGCCCCGGCGGCGAACGCGGCGATGACGGACTCGGAGCTGGCGTAGGCGGTGATCATCACCGCCTCCAGCGCGGGCTGCATCCGGCGAGCCTCCGAGATGAGCTCCACCCCGCCCATGCCGGGCAGGTTCTTGTCCGTCACCAGCACGTCGATGCGCTGGTCCCTCAACAAGGTGAGCGCCTCTTCCGCACTGCCCACCGGGAACACGACGAGGTCCGCCTCGCGCCCCAGAAGGCGCACGCAGATGTCGAGCACCACCGGCTCGTCATCCACCAGCAGCACCTTCGAGGCGAGCGTCCCCCGCCCTTCCCCTTCACCTTCACCGGTCTCGAACGGGAGATCCATGAATTGGGAGGATCGCACAGCTCACGTCCAACTTCGAGGGTGGGAAGAGGCCGGTGTGTCTATGCTCGCGGAGTGAGCTTCGAAGACGCGCTCCGGGAGAACCGGGTGCCGCCACTGCTGGGCGACGTGCGGCTGTTCTACGACGGGGGTCGGCTGGTGGGTGAGTCCCTGCCACCACCCTGGACGCTGCGGGTCCTGCCCTCGCTGTGCCTGGGGCTGGCCGGGGTGAGCACCGTCGTGGGCACGGGGCTGCTCGTGCTGGACACCGCCCGGATTCCCGGCACCGCGTCGCTGGCGCTGGCCCTCGCGGGGGCGCTGGTCCTCACGGCGCTCGTGCTGGAGGCGCGGCTCAAGCGCCGCCGCTTCGTGCTGCACTTCAAGACGGAGTCGCTGCGGCTGGAGACGCTCGCGTGGGCGCCCGGGACCGCGAAGACGGAGACGCTGCCCTTCGACGAGGTGCGGGCCGTGCACATCGTCCAGCCTCCGGGCGGGCGCTATTCACTCGTGGTGGAGTACGGCCCCCTGGAAGCGCCACGACGCGCACTCCTGGTGCGAGACGTGCGCCCCCAGGAAGGCGAAACCCTTCACCGGGTGTGGCGCCTCCTGCACAACGCCTTCGGGCTCAAGGGGGCGGGGCTCGCCGGAAGGTGAGCTCGATTTCAGTGCCCTCGCCCGGCGTGGACGTCAGCCGGAGCTGACCTCCGAACTGCGTCACCAGTTCGCGGCAGATGGACAGGCCCAGGCCCGTGCCAATGCCCACCGGCTTGGTGGTGAAGAGCGGCTGGAACACGCGCTCCTGCAACGCGACGGGGATGCCGCACCCGTTGTCCACCACCGACAGCACCACGTCGGATTCGGTCGCCGCCCACCGCACGTCGATGCGGCCCGTGCGGCCCGTGCCCTCCATGGCCTGCGCCGCGTTGACGATGAGGTTGAGCACCACCTGGCACAGCTTCACCGGCCCGAAGACGATGCGCACGGGGTCGCCGCTGCTCGTCAGCCGTGCCCTGTCCCGCACCTCCGCGCGCGCCAGCTTCACCGCGAAGGACACCACTTCGGCCACGTCCGCGGTGGTCTCCAGGTCCTCGCCGCGCGCCTGCGTCCGCAGGCCCAACGCCACCTCGCGCAGGTGGCCCGCGCCCTCGGACAGGTCCTTGATGAGCGACGGCAGGTCCTCGATGGTGGAGGACACCTCCTCGTCCGGATCCGTCGCCAGGTGGCGCGACACGTACTGCACCACCGGCTGCATGTCGCGCTGGAGCGAGGACACGTTCTGCGTGAGGTAGCCCACCGGGCCCATGAGCTCGTGCGCGATGCCCGCGGTCACCTGCCCCAGCGTGGCCAGACGCTCGGACTTCATCATCCGGCCTTCCACCTCGCGGATGCGCAGCTCCAGCCGGGCAATCTTGAGCGCGTCCTCCAGCGCCGCCAGCAGCTCCGCGCGGTCCCACGGCTTGACGAAGTAGCGCGTCACCTGACCGCGGTTCACCGCGTCGATGACGGCCTGCATGTCCGCGTACGCCGTGACGAGCATGCGCTTGGCGTCCGGCGCGATGGTGCGGGCGCGCTCCAGCAACTCCACGCCCGTCATCCCCGGCATGCGCTGATCCGACAGCACCACGCCAATCTCCCCGCGCCGCTGCTCCAGCAGCGCCAGGGCCTCGTTGGGGGACGAGCACCGGAAGATGCGAAACTTCTGCCCGAAGTTGGCGTCGAACACCCTCAGGTTGAGGGCGTCGTCGTCCACGTACAGCACGGCGGGCAGGTCCGAGGCGTTCATGGAGCTCCTCCAGACCGTGGCTTCCTCATCCGGAAGGCAGGCTGGTCGCGCCGAAGATAACGCGCCCTTCCGACCGCGCGCCTATGGGTACCTTCTACCCAGGGCCGGAAACGGGCGTCGAGCGGCAATCCCAGGGACACCGCCCGACTCAGGCGGCGGCGTGCTCGAGGGCGTGGGCCACGGTCTCCACCGAGGGGAAACGTCCCCGAGGCAGCGACCCCAGCAGCGACACCACATGCGGCGGCGCATCGTTCTCGCGCGCCACCCACGTCAACTGTTCGGCAGTGAGCGGGAACACCGCGCCGTGAAGCGCCTGCTGCAGTGAATGCGCCAGGGACACCGTCGGAACCGATGGAACCGGCGAAGGCTCCACCTCCCGCAGTCCAAGCCCCAGGCGCTCGCGAGTCATGTCGTCGTTCATTGGATGAGAAGTTAAGCAGCGAACCGGCTCGGTTGCTGATCTTTTTTCGCCATCCGAAGGGAGTCAGGCGAGCGAGCCCTTCGCACCCACATCCCCCCGGGTAGCCCCTTCGGCGCGGGCATCCCACCGTACCGCCACGGCAGGCACCCTCCACACCCCGGTTCCCGGGGAGAAGGAACGCACCATGGCGGACAAGAAGCATTCCGACGCGAAGCCCGTGAAGCACGTCCAGGCGACCCGGCCGGAGCCGTGGCCCGGCATCCAGGGCCGCTCCAAGGACCACGAGGAGGAGTTGGACACCGACACGAAGCGTGCGGAGCAGTCCAGCATCACCGACGAGCAGCGCAAGCTGGAAGACGACGCCGGGTCGGACACGAAGACGCGGGAGTAGCCAGCGCCCTCCCCCGCCCCCGTGCATGAAGCACGGGGGCGAAGGGCGGCAGGGCTGCTCGACCGCTAGAACAGCAACCGCGTGGGGTGCTCCAGGAGGCCCTTCAGTTCGCGCAGGTACTCCGCGCCGGTGGCCCCGTCGATGACGCGGTGGTCACCCGACAGCGTCACCGTCATCACCTTGCGGACCACGACCTGTCCGTCCCGCGCCACGGCCTTCTCGGCCACCGCGCCCACCGCGAGGATGGCGGACTGGGGCGGGTTGATGACGGCGATGAACTGGTCGATGCCGTACATGCCCAGGTTGCTCACCGTGAGCGAACCGCCCGTGTACTCGGCGGGCTTCAGGGCGCGCTTGCGGGCGCGCTCCGCCATGTCGCGGGACTCGGCGGAGATGGTCTGCAGGCCCTTCAGGTCCGCGTCGCGGATGATGGGCGTGATGAGGCCGTCCTCGATGGCCACCGCGATGCCCACGTCCACGGTGCCGTAGTGCAGCACCTGGTCGCCCTGGAGCGACACGTTCATCTTCGGCGAGCGGCGCAGCGCGATGGCCGCCGCCTTCACGATGATGTCGTTGACGGATACCTTCACGTCCAGCGCCTTGGCCTCCTCGCGGATCTTCACCGCGGCCTCCATCTCCACCTCGACGGTGAGATAGAAGTGAGGAACGCCGGGCTTCACCTCCGCCATGCGCTGGCCAATCACCTTGCGCATGGAGGACATGGGCACGGCCTGCGGCTCCGGGCGCGTGCCGAAGGCGCGGGCCTCGGGCTGCGCACCGGCCTTCTTCGCCTGGGGGGCCGCCGCCTGGGCGGGAGCCTTCGCAAGACCCTGGCCCAGCGCCTGCTCGACGTCGCGCTTCACCACGCGCCCGAGCGGCCCCGTGCCACGGACCTGCGCCAGGTCCAGACCGCGCTCCTGCGCGATGCGCTTCGCCAGGGGACTGGCGCGAAGCCGGCCACCACCGCTCGCCGCCGGAGCGGCCTCACGGCGGAGGGGAACGACCTGTGCCCCGGCGGGCGCGGACGGAGCCGCGGCGGCGGGAGCCTGCTGGGGGGCCGGAGCCTTGGGCGCTGCCGGAGCGGAGGCCCCGGCCTTGGCGCCCTTGGGCGTGAGGAACGCGATGGGCGCACCGACGGTGGCCATGTCGCCCTCGTTCACGACGATGCGCGCGAGCGTGCCGTCGTCGTACGCCTCCACCTCGAGGTTGGACTTGTCCGTCTCCACCTCGGCAATGGCGTCGCCGGAGGAGACCTTGTCGCCGGCTTTCTTCAGCCACTTGACGATCTTCCCCTCCTTCATCGTGGGGGAGAGCGACGGCATCAGGAGGGCGATGCCCTCACCGGAACCCGCGGCGGCAGCGGGCTGCGCCGGAGGCTTCGCGGCGGGAGCTTCCGCCTTGGGCGCGGACGGGGCCGCGGCCTTCGGGGCTTCGGTCTTCTGGGCCGCGGCGGCGGCGGGAGCAGCGGCTCCACCGGAGACCTTCTCGCCCTTGGCGCCGAGGTAGCCGATGGGAGCCCCCACCGTCGCGACCTCGCCCTCGGGCACGGAGATCTCCAACAGGAAGCCGTCGTCGTACGCCTCCACCTCGAGGTTGGACTTGTCCGTCTCCACCTCGGCGATGGCATCTCCGGAGGCGATCTTGTCGCCGACCTTCTTCAGCCACTTGATGATCTTCCCCTCCTTCATCGTCGGGGACAGGCTGGGCATCTGGATGGGCGTCGCCATCGCTCAGGCTCCCTCGCGGTACAGGACCTTCTTGATGGCGGCGATGATCTTGGGCGCGTCCGGCTGGGTCGCGTTCTCCAGATTCGCCGCGTACGACATGTTCACATCGAGCCCGGTGACGCGCACGACCGGCGCGTCCAGCTCGTCGAACGCCTGGGACTGGATGAGGTCCACCACGGACGCGCCAATGCCGGCCAGCGCCCAGCCCTCCTCGCAGATGACCGCGCGGTTCGTCTTGCGCACGCTCTTGAGGATGGCTTCCTCGTCCAGCGGACGCAGGGTGCGCAGGTCCAGCACCTCCACGCTGATGCCTTCCTTCTCCAGGGCCTCGGCGGCCTCCATGCAGAAGTAGTACATCCGGCTCCACGTGATGAGCGTGACGTCGGTGCCCTCACGCTTCACGTCCGCCACGCCCAGGGGGACGATGTGCTCACCCTCCGGCACCTCGCCCTTGAGCGCGTAGAGCCGCTCGCCCTCGAACATGATGACCGGGTTCTCGTCCCGGATGGCGCTCTTGAGCATGCCCTTGGCATCCGCAGGCGTCGCCGGAGCGATGACCTTCAGGCCGGGGAAGTGCGCGTAGTTGGCCTCCAGCGACTGGCTGTGCTGGCTGGACAGACGGCCGCCCGCGCCGCCCGGGCCGCGGAACACGATGGGGCAGCGCAACTGGCCGCCGCTCATGTGGCGCAGCTTGGCCGCGTTGTTGACGATCTGGTCCATCGCCAGGATGGCGAAGTTCCAGGTCATCATCTCCACCACCGGGCGCAGGCCCACGGCGGCGGCGCCCACGCTCAGGCCGGTGAAGCCCAGCTCGCTGATGGGCGCGTCGATGATGCGCGCGCTGCCAAACTTGTCCAGCAGGCCCTGGGACACCTTGAAGGCGCCGTTGTAGCGACCCACTTCCTCGCCAATGAGGAACACATTGGCGTCGCGCTCCATCTCCTCGGCGAGCGCCTGGTTCAACGCTTCGCGATACATCAACTCGGGCATCGTCGGCTCCGAACTCGAACTCGAAAGGGTTGTGCCTGGGGGGATGGACCCGAGCGCTAGCGGCTCAGGCCCGCCTTCTTGTCAGCCGCCTCGGCCTCTGCGCGAGGCTCCAGGTCCCACGTCACCTTCAGCTCCTGGCCCGTCGGGTACTTCGGCCAGTTGGTGACCTTCACGCCCAGCACGCGCTCGCGCGGGCGCACGTCCTCTTCCCCCGGCTCCACGATGGTGTCGCGCCACAGCTCTTCCACGCTGGGCTCGGGCGACTCGTCGGCGAACTTCACCGCCGCGTCCACCGTGCGCTTCTCCTCCTCCTCGATGGATTCGAAGTCCGCGTCCGTCAGCCCGAAGCCCTGCTTCAGCGCGTACTCGCGCAGCTTGGGGATGGGGTCGTTGCGGCGCTCGTCCTCCACCTCCTGCTTGGAGCGGTAGTTGGCCGGGTCCGCCATCGAGTGGCCACGGAAGCGGTACGTGTTCGCCTCCATCAGCACCGGGCCCTTGCCCGCGCGGCAGTACTCCGCCGCGTCCTTCACCGCGTCGTACATCTTGAGCGCGTCCATGCCGTCCACGGCCTCGCCCCGCATGCCGTACGCGGAGGCGCGCTTGTGGATCTCCGGCACCGCCGACGTGCGCGCGATGGCCGTGCCCATGCCGTAGCGGTTGTTCTCGCAGATGTAGATGACCGGCAGCTTCCACTTCTGCGCCATGTTGAAGGTTTCGTGGAACGCGCCCTGGTTCGCGGCCGCGTCGCCGAAGAAGCACACCGTGACGCGATCCTCGTTGCGGTAGCGCGCCGCGAAGGCCATGCCGGCCGCGAGCGGAATCTGCCCGCCGACGATGCCGTAGCCCCCGTAGAAGTGGTGCTCGATGTCGAAGATGTGCATCGAGCCGCCCTTGCCCTTGCTGTAGCCAGAGCCCCGGCCGAACAGCTCCGCCATCACCATCCCGGCGTCGCTGCCGCGGGCGAGCGGCTGCCCGTGGTCGCGGTAGGCGGACAGCATGTAGTCATCCGGACGGATGGCTTCATTGCAGCCCACCGCCACGGCTTCCTGCCCGATGTAGAGGTGACAGAAACCGGCGATCTTCCCCAGCGTGTACTGCTGGCCCGCGCGCTCTTCGAAGCGACGGAGGAGGTACATCTTCCGGTACATCTTCAACAACAGGTCCTTCGAGTACGCGCTGGCCACCGCGGCATGCCTCCGTCTGGGCCGCCCCTGTGGACCCAAGGGGGAAGGGCGGCAACGCCGTGCGCCTCTTAGCGCGCGGCAAAGGGACTTCCAAAGCCTTTCAGAACCACCCTTCGCCACGCCCTTTTTCAGGCGCGGTGCGTCACGTCCTCCAGGGCAAAATGAGGCACCGACACGATGCCCTCCAGCAATTCCACAGCCCGGCCGGAATGATCCGTGGCCAGGTGGATGACCGTCGCCTCCGGGAAGCGCCGACGGTAGTCATTGGCGTGGGTGGGCTCGTTGTCGAACGCGGCCACCACGGTGCCCATCCGGCCCAGGCGCGCGTGCGCCTCGCGCTTGAACGCGTCGTCGTCCTCCTTGAGCGTGGGCTTCATCACCAGGTGCACGCGCCCACCCTCGCCGGGGGGCGTCACCATTCCACAGCGCGCCAGGCACGCGATGGTGCCTTCGCGCATGGCCTCGTGGCGGCCCGTCAGGTAGACGACCTGGGCACCCGTGGCGGCGACGGCCTGCATGAAGGCCCCGGCCCCTTCGATGGCCTCGTCGGACACGCAGTAGGCGCTGGTGAAGAAGCGCTCCTGCCAGAAGGCTCTCGCGTCCGCGAAGAGCGTCTCCACGTCCGGGTCACCCAGGCCGCACGCCCGCATGGCGGCGCGCATGTCCCAGCCCGTCTCCCAGTGGTGGGGCTCGCACGCGGACAACAGGCCCAGGGCCCGCGCGTCGCCGTACTCGCGCAGGATGCGCGCCTGACGGGGCCGGTTGTCGAAGAGCGTGGAGTCCAGGTCGAACGCGAGCACGGCCTGGGGGCCGAGCGAGCGGGCCCTCGCCAGGATGCCCGTGAGCGTGTCGCGCCAGTCCGGCCGCACGCGTTGCTTGAGGTCTTCAAATGCCATGGACGCCGGAAGATACATGCCCCCGGCGCGGGGCTGTTGCTCAAATCACGCGCCGGCGCGCAGGGCGGCTGGCTGGAGGGGCACGGTCCCTGCGGCCTCCGGGGCCGCCACGGGCTGCGGGAAGTTCTGCATGCGCTGGATGCCGTTGCGATCCAACACCAGCCGGACCAACTGCGCGGATTCCTTGCGGCTGCCCGCCTCCAGCACCGTGAAGCGGAACACCAGGTCCACCGGGTAGCGCTTGGCGCCCCGGATGTGGCCCACGGAGAAGTCCTCCAGGTCCACGTATTCCAGCGCGAACTCCGGCTCGTCCATGTCGCGCAGGAACCGGCCCACGTTGAGACGCAGGATGTCGGTGACGCCGGTGAGGCCGCGCTCGGAGCGGGGCAGCAGGCGCGCGTCCAGCACGATGCGCTTCTGGTAGCGGATGACCGCTTCGGACAGCTCCCCCTGGGACACGGTGAGGAAGTCGTCGTGCTGCCGCAGGGCGGACACCCCGGCGGGCACCTTCACCGCCGCGCCGTAGTCCACCCGCTCCTCGCAGATGCCGATGGCGCGCGCCGTGACAGGGTCCACCAGGTCCGTGGTCCGGTCATACAGGTGCGTGGCGGCGAAGCGGCTGAACATGCGCCGCAGGCCTTCCTTGATGCGGTCCTTCATCATGTAGCCGACCACGGCCACCAGGAAGAAGTTGAGGCTCACCTGCGTGAAGCGCACCTGCGCCCAGAGCGCCACCGACGTGGCGAAGGCCATGGCCACGCCCGCCGCGATGGCGAACAGCACCTCCTCCCAGCCCTGCCGGCGCTGGCGCCGACGCGAGGACAGGAAGAGCACGTTCATGCAGAACTTCTTCAGGAAGCCCAGCCGCTGCATGTACTCCTCGTTGTCCCCGGTGGGGCTGAGGACGCTGCGCAGCCGGTGCTCCTTGCGGTAGGACTCCTCGCGCAGCACCGCCTCCATCAGCCCCTTGCGCAGCGGCAGCCACGGCCCGGTGCGCGGCAGCGCGTCCATGTCCGCCACCGCGCGGCGGAAGAACTGCTCCACCAGCAGGCTGACGTACTCGTCCACCAGCCGCAGCGACGCGCGCGTCTTCTCCTGCATCCTCGACTCGCCCGTCGCGCGCAGCCACGCGCGGAAGCGCTCCAGCACCTTCGGCACGCACTCGCCCGCGGAGCGCACCACCAACTCCAGATCCGCGCGCGCCGCCTCGCCCGTCTTCGCCTCGCAGCGCGTCTCCACCGTGGTGGCGAACCGGCGCAGCGCGCCCCGCAGGACGCACGACAGGAGCTTCGCCTGGTAGACGACGTCCGACTCCGGCGCCAGCCCCGTGCGCTGCCACGCCTCCAGCTTCAGGAGCGGAGAGCCCTCCGACGAGAGGATCTCCGACAGCCCCATCACCGGCGTCTTGAAGCGCACGTAGTTGTGGATGTCCGCGTAGAAGTCCGCGCGCGGGTACGTCTCCGAGTCGATATTCAGGCTCGACGGGAGGAAGAGATAGGCCTCCACGAGGTAGCGCGTCTCGTCCGCGCCCGTGGGCTGGTACTCGAGCTTGATTTCGAACTGCTTCCGGTCGTGGACGTCGAACCGGCTGTGGAGCGCTTCGGGAGCCTGGGACACAAGCAGCACTTTACGTCACAGGCCTGTCACACGGGAGCCACCCCCTCCGATGGGGTGACGGAGCGTCCGGGGAGACACACCCGGACGCCGTGGGAGCCTCAACCGTTGGTGCCCGTACGAGAGGATCCGCCCGGCACGGCTCCCGGGACGACGTCGCCCACGGGCAGCGGCGCGGCCTTCGGCTGGGGCTTCGCGTTCCACACGCGCGAGGCCAGCACCAGCCCCACCACCGCCAGGGGCAGCATGGCCAGGGGCCAGGGGCTCCAGTTGGCCGGGTCCTTCATCGCGTCGCCCGTGGGCAGGATGCGCCCGTAGACGAGCGCGTGGATGGCCGTGCCCGCGTACACCGCGCCGTCGATGATGCCCACCACGACGCCCGCGTTCTTCTTGCCGCCGAAGTCCATGGTCGCCGTGCCGGACAGCATGCCGTGCACGCCGATGACGCACAGGGACATGAAGACCACGGCCCAGCCCGCGCCCGGCGTGCCAATCAGGAACACCGCGCCAATGGCGCCCAGCAGCAGGCCCGCGTAGAGCACCGTGGAGACGGGCCCGCGGCGCGAGTCGAAGATGCGGTCGCTGATGACGCCCGCGAACATGCCGCCCAGGATGCCGGCGACGCACGACAACATGCCCCAGTTGGACGCGACGAACGCGCCGCCCTCGCCCACCGCCTTGGCGTACTTGGGGTACCACTGCATCACCGCGTTGCGCAGGAAGCCGCTGCAGAACTCCACGCCCAGGATGATGAGGATGACGCGGTTGCTCAAGAGCTTCTTGAAGAGCTCCGGCACGGAAGGCGCGGGCCCCGTGTCACCGCTGGACGCATCCTGCGTGTCGAAGTCCGGGTGGCCCGTCTGGGAGGGCGTGTCGCGGATGACGAACGAGTCCAGCACCAGGAAGGCCACGAGCATCCCGGCGGGCACGAAGAACACCCACCACACCGGCGCCGCGTCCGCGATGAAGCGGCACCAGTCGAACGCGAAGTACAGGCCCAGCGAGATGAGGATGCCGAACACGCCGCCCAACTGACCGCGCTCGCGCACGTGGAACCAGGACGCGTTCACCTTGACGATGGAGACGGCGCCGAAGCTCTGGAAGTACATGTTGACGCTGTAGAGGAACGCAAGCCACGCGACGACGCCGCCCGGAGGCGCCCAGCCATTCTTCAGCACCGCGTAGACGACGCCGCCCATGGCCACGTTCGCCGCCGCGGAGCCCGCCGCGGACAGCAGGATGGTGAAGCGTCCCCCCAGCTTGTCCGTCAGCGGGCCGTTGATCAGGAAGGCCACGCCGTAGGTGAGCGTCCCCCAGAAGAAGATGGTCGCGAAGTCCGCGTTGGACGTCTGCTGTCCCATGGCGCTGGTCGCCACGTTGAGGTTGTAGCGCCCCATGTAGAGGAACGCGTACGTGAGCCCCAGCGGGAACCAGTTGAAGAAGCGGCGGCGGCGAAAGGCGTCGGTATGCCCCAGCTCGACACGGGGCAGCCGCGAGAGCACCAGGCCAATGGCCCCGAGCAGGATGACGATGGGCAACAGCTGGGTCAGCCACGGGGGCAACGACGACATGCGACGAACCTCGCCTGCAGGGGGAATGGACGGGGAGCACCCTACCCCGTCCGTCCGCGCCCCGGAAAGCAGCAAGCCGCATCCGGTGCATCACCTGCCCCGGCGCATCAGCCCAGCCGGGCGAGCAGCCGCGTGAGGGAGACCTCTGTCTTCGCGTCCGCGATGTCGCCGCGCCGGCACGCGTCCAGCACCGCCGTCACCGGCCGCCATTGCAGGTGGATGCCCTCCTCTAGAGGAGAGCCATCGCCTTCGACCTCGCCCTGCGCGACGCCCGTCACATCCACCGCCGCCGGGAAGACCTTCTCCGACAGGATGCCCGGCGCGAGGAAGAACGCGCCGCCAAGCAACTGGATGTCCTCCGGCCGCACCGCGTAGCCCGCCTCCTCCTTCACCTCTTCCGCCGCGCGGCGGCGAAGCCCCTCCTCGCCCTTGTCGGAGGGCTCCAAGAGCCCCGCAACGATCTCCTCCACGCGCAGGTAGCTCACCGGGTCCGGCACCGTCATGGACGACGTCTGCTCGCGTCGGAAGTACGCCGCCGGTCGCAGGTTCATGCGCGTCAGGACTTCCACGCTTCCGTCTGACGCGCGGCGGTAGACGAGCACCGACACCGCGTCCAACCGGGGACGGTCCACCACATCCACCCGGTACACCGACGAGGACGAACCGTCCGCGCGCCGGTTGCGGCACCGCAGACGCCGCACTCGGAGGAAACCTTCGTCACAACGCGCCGTGGCGGAGAAATCCTCGATGATCTCGATGTCAGTCACATTGGAACTGCTGGGACGCATGTCTGCCTGCTCTCCTGCTGCCCTGGTAGGTGGAGGTGCCACGGTGGCGTTGCTTGCCCGTGCACCCTTGATCCCGTAGGTTGCGCCGTCCTCAAGTCGTCACTCTCTTGAATCACGGATCCGCCACGAATGTGTCGCGCACTGCTCGGCCTCTTCTGTGCCTGCGCCCTGGCCCTCGCCTCGTGCATGCCTGTGCTGGAAGGCCAGGATTACCACCTCGAAGGTCAAGAGGTGCGTCTTACCCTCCTTCATACCTCTGACATCCACTCGCGGCTGGTGCCGTACGACTTCACACCCCTGAAGACGGACCAGGACCTGGAGCTCATTCCGGAGGCCGGTCCCTTTGGTGGTGCGACGCGCATGGCGTCCATCCTCAAGCGCGAGCGCAAGCGCGGCGACCGCGTGCTGCACCTGGACTCCGGTGACTGCTTCCAGGGCGCCCCCATCTTCAACGTGAACACGGGCGAGGCGGAGTTCCGCTTCCTGTCCGAGGTCCGTCTGGACGGCGCCGTGGTGGGCAACCACGAGTTCGACGCCGGCGCGCTCAACTTCACGCAGAAGGCGCGCAACTTCGCCAACTTCCCGCTGCTGGCCGCCAACTACCTCTGGGATGACCCGAAGGCCGCCGGCAGCAACGGCACCTCCATGGTGACGGCCCCCTACTCCATCAAGACCGTGAAGGGTCTGCGGGTGGGCGTCATCGGCATGGCCAACATCTCCTCGCTCAACTCCATCGTGGAGGGTGGCAACAGCCTGCAGGTCACCCCGCTGGAGCAGAACGAGGCCGCGCGCTCCTACGTGGAGCTCTTGCGCCCGGTGACGGACCTCATCGTCATCGTCAGCCACCTGGGCCTCACCGAGGACCAGGACCTCATCCAGGGCTACGAGGCCTTCTATGAGTACGGCCGCGCGAAGCCCTTCGTGAACCGCGCGAAGGACGCGTGGAAGGTGCTGGAGTGGTTCGGTCCGGAGGGCGACGACAAGTCGGTGGTGCGCGTGCACATCGCGGGCGTCAACGGCATGGACGTCATCCTGGGCGGCCACCTGCACGTGGTGCTCAACCCCCCGCAGCTCGTCACCGACCCCAGCGGCCGCAAGGTCGTGCTGGCGCACTCGGGCGCGTTCGCCAAGTACGTGGGCCGCCTGGAGCTGGTCGTGAAGATGCCCCAGCAGATGGGCGCCGATGAGGGCGGCGAGGTCATCAGCCAGGACTACCGCGCGTTCCCGGTGGACGGGCTCTGGTGCAACGAGGCGATGCGCAAGCTGCGCTTCGACGAGAACGAGTTCTGGGATCCGGGTGAGTTCATCCAGCGCGCGGGCGTGCGCGAGGCCATCGAGGAGTGCCGCAAGCAGGAGGATCCGGCCGTCTCCGACATGCTGATCCCCTACGTGCTGGGCATGGACTTCAAGCTCCAGTTGACGTCCATCTTCTCCTACGCGCCGCTCGACGTGCAGCGCCGCAACAACTCCAACGGCGGTGATTCGCCGCTGGGCAACATCGCCGCGGACTCCATGCGCAAGCGCAACCGTGTGGAGGCGGAGATGGCGCTGACCAACTCCCTGGGCATCCGCGACAACCTCTACGCGGGCGTGGTGACGCAGGAGGCGATGTTCAACGTGTTCCCGTTCGAGAACACCATCAACATCATGTACCTGTCCGGCGTGGAGATGCAGGAGATGTTCGACTTCGTCGCCGACCGCTCCGCCGAGCGTGGGTGCGTGAGCCAGGCGCAGGTGTCCGGCGCCCGCTTCACCATGGACTGCGCCCAGGTGCAGCTCAACGACCTGCGCATCCCCTGCACCCCCGCCACCTTCCAGCAGGACTGCCCCCAGACGGGCCGCGAGGGCCACGCGCCCTGGCAGTGCCTGGAGGACACCAGCGGTTCGCGCTGCTGGGCGCACACGGGCGTCGACATCCAGATCAACGGCAAGCCCCTGGACACCACCGGCACGTACAAGATCGCGGTGAACGACTACATCGCCAAGGGCGGCTCCGGCTTCACGGTGCTCAAGCGCAACACCACGCGCATCGAGACGGGCATCAGCCTGCGCGACTCGCTCATCGGCTACATGCAGGGCTTCTGCTCCTGCAAGGACCTGCTCGCTGGCAACGCGACGTCCAGCAACGGCACGCGCTGCGGATCGCTCGTCAACGGCACGTGGACGGTGGATGAGAAGACGCTGAACTCCTGCCGCGTGTCCCAGGCCTTCGAGGACGCGCTCAACAAGAAGATTGGCAGTTGCTCCTGCCTGGACCTCATCAAGCTGCCGGCGGATGCCGCGCAGCGCTGCGGCGTGGCGGACCTGACGCCGGAGTCCATCCAGGCCCAGTGCGCGGTGCCCCAGGGCCCCTACACCGGCCGCTGCACCTGCCGCGACCTGCTCAGCGGTACCAATCCCACCTGCGGCACCGTGACGAGCCAACTGCGCTCGTTCTGTGAGAAGCCCACTGCCATGCCCATCGCGAACGCCATCGAGGATGGCCGCATCGGGCGGAGGGTGAAGTAATGAAGCGACTCCTGCTCTTGACCTCGCTGGCCCTGATGGCCGGCTGCTACACGAAGGAAAACGAGGGGACGACCGGACTCACCTCCTTCCGCGTGGAGGTGACGACGGTGACCACCGGAGATTCGTCCGCCGCGCTGCTGCCGGTGGTGAACTCCTGCGCGGCCCGGTACGGCAACGACCAGGCGGCGGTGCCCCTCGCGGTGCGCGGCACCCCGGAGTGCCTCTACAGCCTGCCTCGGGGCGACATCGACATCGGCCTGACCATCACCGCGCTGGACGGCAACGGCGGGGAGCTCACGTCCTTCAACGGACCGGTCTCCTTCCGCGTCGTCCCGGGCGATCTCACGGGCGACTACAGCAAGCGCTGGGCGCAGTTGACCAACGGCAAGGGCACCGGCAGCGTGCGCGTGGCCCACCTGTACGGCGAGACGCACGTCTGGGTGCAGGACGAGCCCTTCGACCTGGACTACTCGGATGGCGGCATCGTGGGCGACCTGAACCAGGTGCCCCCGGAGCCCGCGACGCGCACGTTCTCCACGGGCCTGTCCAACGCCATCCGGTTCGAGGAGCCCAGCATCGCCAGCCTCCAGACGCCGGAAGGCGGCTTGGAGACGAGCGCCTTCATCAAGCAGTTCCTGCGCATCGGGCGCAACCCGGAGGCCGGCGAGCCGCTGGTGCAGAACTGCGACCCGTCGGATCCGAACAACGGCCAGCAGATGAAGCTGCTCATCACGGGCACGGACTCCAGCGGCTTCTACGTCACGGACATGACGGCCTGCCGCGTGCTGGAGAAGAACGTCACCGGCGCGAACATCCAGACGCCGGAGCCGGACGGCTTCAACCCGGGCCGCTTCAACAGCCTCTACGTCTACAACTACCAGTTCCCGGAAGGCCTGGACGCGGGCGACCTCATCTGGACGCTGTCCGGCACCGTGGCGGAGTTCACCAGCACCACGCAGATCAGCTTCCCGGCGTGGACCCTGCGGGAGAACGTCCGGCTGCTGCCCCAGAGCGAGTGGAACAAGTACCTGGACCAGGTGCCTCCGGTGGAGGTCAACGGCCGGCTGTGCGGCTTCAGCGGTTCGCCCTACCTGGACGACCTGCTGTGCGGCTACAGCTACCGCAACTTCAAGATGGAGAGCCTGGAGTCGTCGCTCGTGAAGCTGCGCCGGGTGAAGTTCCCCCGCGTGTTCAAGAACTGCGACGCCAACGGCAACAACGACATGCCCATGTTCTGCCCGGTGGGCAGCGGCGCCGGGCGCTCGTGGAACAACTGCTTCGAGGAGCCGCCGGATGACCCGGACCTCCCGGAGCGCAAGTGCGTCATCGACTGCACGCTGGGCATCGGCGAGTTCGCCGGGACCATCTGCGCGGAGCGCACGACGTACACGAACTTCGGCCAGTTCGTGGTGGAGATGAACGCCACGGGCCCGGCTTCCGCCAACCTGGACGCGTCCGTGCCCGGCCGCATCACGAAGCTGACGGCGGGCACCACCTCCGTCAACTCCAACAAGCTCTTGAGCGCGGGCGCCCGGCTCAACCTGGTCTGTGATCAGCCGGTGCGCGTGCGCTTCGGCGCCGACGGCGTGACGGCGGCGGCGGGTGACACCCTGCTCGCGGCCAACACGCCCCTGGAGTACACCCTCAAGGGCAACGAGACGGCCGTCGCGGTGGTGCGGGATGCCACGGCCACGGCCAACGCCACCTGCCAGTACGCGCCGGATTCTCGCTCGCGCATCAGCCTGCAGCTCAAGGACGCGGTGCCGGACCTGAACCCGGACTGCAGCGAGACCGACGCGGACGCGGCGAAGGCCCTCCAGTGCAAGCAGATGCGGGCGGCCACCTTCGACGTGGTGGGCCACCTGAAGCACGTGGGTCCCGCGCGGCCCCGGTGGAACGTTTTGCCGCGTGACCAGGACGACCTGTGCTGCTACCCCGGGCCCGGCCTGGAGTGCCCGAAGCCCATCAAGCCGTGCCCGTAGTCTTTCACTTTTAAAAGTCGCATCGCGCCCCGGTGGATGCCGGGGCGCAGGGAGGAGCGGTCTCCCCCGGACCGCTTCCTGGAGGGACATTGAAAACGTTGCAGACGCTGGCCCTGATGGGCCTGACAGCTCTTTCCGCGCCCGCATGGGCCGGAGACTTCGTGGACACCCGTTTGTCGTTCGTCTTCGCGGACGACAACGTGCTCGCGGGCGCGGGTGAAACCACGCCCAACAGCCCGAACGCGCGCTTTGGCGCGGGTAACCAGAACACGCAGTTCTACGACAACTTCAACACCAAGTTCTCCGGGTTCGAGTCGCTGTCGAACATCGTGCTCTACAAGCGCATGCCGGCGTTCTTCGAGGGCCTCACCACCGAGGCGGCCCTCACGTTGCTGGTGCTGGAGCGGCCGTCGGGCGGTGTCGACATCCTCGACAACTCCAGCTACGTGCGCCTGAACTACCAGCCGCCCGGCTGGGGTGAGAAGGAAGGCCTGTCGCTCACCGGCTTCCCGGTGTCCGCGGACCGCTTCCGTCTGGGCTACGCGTACCGCATCTCCTGGGGCGGCAGCCCCATCTTCACCAACCGCGCCGCCGCGGCGGGCGTGCCGGGCGCCAAGCTCCAGCTCACCCGCGACCGCTGGTACGCGTACCTGGGCGGCAAGACGGCGCTGGTGCTCAACGACCTGGTGCTGGAGCAGGAGACGCTCTACGGCGTGATGGGCGGCGCCGGCTGGGACATCCTGGAGACGCTGCGCGTGGAGGCCGGTGGCGGCTTCTTCCAGAAGGGCATCGTCCCGGGCCTGGCCAACCAGGGCATCGAGGCGAACGTCAACGCCGCAGGCGTGTCCGGGCAGATCGTCTACCACGTGGGTGTGCCCGTCGGGACGAGCATCGACTTCCGGCTCTACAAGAACGACCCGGAAATCTACCAGCGCTTCTTCGCGCCGGAGCAGTACCCGGGTGGCCTGTCCTACTCCGTGTCGCTGGAGGGCAGCTACCTGACGCAGACGCTGCAGGACCCCGACACGTTCGGCGCCACCAAGCCCCAGGGCGCCACCGCGCTCGCGCTCCAGGGCCGCGCGAAGCTCAACCTGTGGCGCTTCAACGTGCTGGCGCTCTACCGCAGCCTGTCCTTCATCCAGTTCGACGTGCCGGGCTTCCCCCCGTTCCAGGACTTCCCCACGGGCACGGAGCTGAAGCCGGAGATGTTCGTCGCGGTGGGCGCGGACTACCACCTGCCCAACCTGCACCTGACCCCGGGCTTCATCCTGGGCGTGCAGCAGCCGGCGTCCTTCCGCAGCCCGCAGCCGCTCATTGGTGGCAGCAACCCGCCGCTGGGCATCAGCGGCACGCGCACCGTCGTGGTGCGCGACGCCAACCAGTTGAGCATCCTGCCCAGCACCTGCGGCAGCGGCGTCTGCGAGGCGGAGCCCATCATCTCCGCGAAGGCCACCTTCCGGTGGGACCTGTCGGAGTCCGTGGCCGCCGTGGGTGAGGTCTATTACACCTACGACACCAACCGGACGACGTTCGAGGACGACGTCACCGGCATCGCGCAGCCGAACTTCGAGAAGCCGCACGCGCTGGGCTTCAACACGCTGCTGCAGGCGCGCTTCTAGGCCCTGCCCGGCGTTGTGTCAGTCACCGGGGCCCGCCCGTGCAGCACGGCGGGCCCTTCGTGTTTCCAGCGCGCGGCGCTTCAGATGGCGGACGTCATCCGCACCACCTCGTCGAAGGCGGTGAGCCCCTGCGCCAGCTTGCGCACCGCGGCCTCGCGCAGGGTGCGCATGCCGTTCTTCCGGGCGGCCTTCACCAACTGGTCGTACGGGGCTTCGTTGGCGATGAGCTCCCGCACCTCGTGCGTGGTGGAGACGATTTCGAAGACGCCGGTGCGGCCTGAATAGCCGGTGCCCCGGCAGCGCACGCACCCCACGCCCTTCATCAGCCGCACCCCGCCCGGCAAGAGCGGCAGGGGCGCCTGGAGGGCCTGGAGCTCATCCGACGTGAGCACCGCCTCCTCCGCGCAGTAAACGCAGACGCGGCGCAGCAGGCGCTGGGCCATGACGCCCAACAGGCTCTGCGCCAGGAGGAAGGCCGGCACGCCCAGGTCCTTCATGCGCGCCACCGCGCCCAGCGCGTCGTTGGTGTGCAGCGTGGAGAGCACCAGGTGGCCGGTGAGCGCGGCCTGGAGCGCGTTCTCCGCCGTCTCCGCGTCGCGGATTTCGCCCACCATGATGACGTCGGGGTCCTGGCGCAGGATGTGGCGCAGCGCCCCCGCGAAATCCAGGCCCACCTTGGGCTGCACCTGCACCTGGTTGAAGGCGTCCCACACCATTTCGATGGGGTCTTCAATCGTGGTGACGTTGACGTCCGGGCCCGCCACCGCCTTGAGCGCGGAGTAGAGCGTCGTCGTCTTGCCGCTGCCCGTGGGGCCCGTTACCAGGATGAGGCCGTGGGGTTGATCGATCCACGACTCGAAGTGGCCCTTCTCGTCCGGTTCGAAGCCCAACTGGGCGATGTCCTGCACCAGCGTCTCCGGGTCGAAGATGCGGATGACCACCTTCTCGCCGAAGGCGGTGGGCAGCGTGGAGACGCGCAACTCCACCTCGCGACCGTCGCGCTCCGTCTTGATGCGGCCGTCCTGGGGGCGGCGCTTCTCCGAGATGTCGATGCGCGAGAGCATCTTCACGCGCGACACGATGGGCGGGTGCACCTGCGCGGGCAGCGTGTACACGGGGTGCAGCACACCGTCGATGCGCAGCCGCACCACGCTGGTGTTGCGCTTGGGTTCGATGTGGATGTCCGACGCGCGGTTGTCGAACGCGTAGCGCAAGAGGTAGTCCACCGCCTGCACCACGGGCCTGTCGGACGCTTCCAGCTCCTGGGTGCCGCTGAGCGACACCAGTTGCTCGAAGTTGCCCATCTGCTGCTGCGCCTGCGCGCCGCCGAAGTCGTCCGCCGCGCGCGCCAGCGTCTTCTTGAAGCCGTAGATGTCCGCGATGGACTTGAGGATGTCCGCCTTCGCCGACAGCACCGGCTCCACCGGTTCGCCGGTGAGCCGGTGGAAGCTTTCAAACAGCTCGCGATCGAAGGGGTTGGCCACCGCCACGCGCAGCCGCCCCTGCTCCGTGCGCTCCAGGGGCAGCAGCACGTGCTTCTGCGCGTAGGGCCGGGACACGGTGCGCGTGGCCAGCGCCATGTCCATCTTCAGCGGATCCAGCTTGCGGTATTCCAGGCCGGCCGCGCGCGCGGCGGCCTCCGTGACGCGGTCCTCATCCAGCACGCCCCGCCCACCCGGCGCGGGAATCTGGAAGGCCGCGACAATCTCCACGGGCGACACGTCGTAGCGGGCCGCGTCCTTGCCCGCCCCACCCTGCGCCTTGAGCACGCGGGCCCGCGCCGCGGGCTCACGCACCAGCACCTCCTGCGCCTGCTGGGGGGTGAGCAGCCGCTGGGCCACCATCGCCTCCAGCACGAAGGCGATGGTGAAGTCCGTGCTGCTCCGGGACGGGACGCTGCCACCGGGGGAGGATGCCTGGGTCAACCGTTCCTCCTCTTGCGGGTGGCCAGCAGCAGCACCCCGAGCCCCGCGAGGAATGCCGCGGCGGACGTGGGCGCGCCCTGGCAGCCACAGCCGTCCGGCCCGTTGGTGGACGGGCCGGTGCCGCCGTCCGTGGGCGGCGGCGGCGGAGCCCCTCCATCACTGCATAGGGCGCAGGTGCCGCCGTCCGACTGGGTGAACGGGTCGTAGCACTGGCCGCTGCTGCCGCAGTAGAGGCCATTGGGGCAGTCCTGGTTGAAGCGGCAACTGGCGATGCAGGCCGCCCCCTGCCCGAACGGGGTGCACTGCAGCGGCGAGGGGCAGGTGCCCTGCTCGCAGTCGCGGAAGCAGAAGCGCTGCCCGCCCGTGCCCGCGGGACGACAGGTGTTGCCCGGGCTGCACGTGCACGCGTCCACGGAGCACGCCTCCGAGCAGAAGCCTTGCGGGTTGCCATTGAGCTTCAGGCATTGCTGGTTGGTGCCACACTCGGTGTCCTGCGTGCAGGGCTCGCCCACGGTCCGCGAGCCTTGCCGCGCCTGGATGCACGCGTGGTCGCAGGTACGGCAGGCGAAGGAAGAGCCACAGTCGTTGTCGGTGGCGCAGTCGGCGATGCACGCGTTGCCCTCCGGCAACGGCGCGCAGGAGTACCCCGGGCGACAATCCGAGGTCCCCGGGCGGCAATCATCCAGACATCGCTTGCCAACCGTGCCCACGTTGGCGCAGGTGGATCCACGAGGGCAGTCCGTGTTCGCCGAGCAGGACTGGGAGCAGTAGCCGTCCCGCCAACCGGGGAAGCCCACCGTCTGCTGGGAGGCGGTGAGACAGCGCGACACCGTGGCGCCGCACTGGGAATCCGCCGTGCAGGCGGCGCCCACGTTCGTCACCGCGCCGCCCACGGCGGGGAGGCACGCGAACGAGGACCCCGGCACGGCACTGGAGGCGCGGCACTCGTAGGGCGCCGGGCACGCCCCCGGCACGCCATCCGGACAGGCCTTGCTGCAGACGTTCAGCGTGGCGCCGCTGGTGGTGGACTGGGTGGTGACGCACGTCAGGCCCTGCCCGCAGGAATTCGCCGTGCAGGGAGAACCCACCGCGCCCGTCTGCGGATAGCGCTGGCACAGCGCACCCCGGTCGTATGTGGAAAGGGTGCGCCGGGACTTCCCGGGACCGAGCAGCGCGTACATGACCGCGTTGAAGCCGGAGTTGTAGGTGTCACCCAACCCCAGGCAGTGACCAATCTCACGCATCATGATCGTCTGGAGGTCCAGGAATCCCGCGGGCGTGGTTTCGGCCGTGGTGAACTGGAAGTCCACGGCGTTGAGGAAGATGTCGCACTGATAGACGTAGCCGTTGCGGGACTGGATGACGGCCTCGGAGGTGCTCGAGTCCCCGTTGAGCACGTCCGAGTACGCGCTGTCCGAACGGTCCGTCACCCAGATGGCCGCGACGTTGAACGTGTCGAGCCGGTCGCGCACGTCCTGGATGGAAGCGGAGCTGGAGCGTCCGGCATAGCTGAAGGCGGGCCAGGCACAGTTCACGTCCTGCCAGGCCTGGAAGGCCTTCTGGACGGCGGTCTCCACCGGAGTCAGCTCATTGCCCCCGGGCCGGCTGACGCGGGAGTCCACGTAGTACCGGAACGGGTCCTGGCTGTTGTTGAGGATCCAGTGGTCCAGGTACTGGTAGTCCGCCGGGATCGGATCGGTCTGCGCGCTCGCCGTCGCGGCCAGCGCCAGCAGTCCGAGCAGGAAGACACTCCGCTGCAAGCCACGCATCATCACCCGCACCTCTTCGCGTCACGCACGCGCGGGCACCTGACTGGCACCCGGAGCGTCACCGGGCGGGCATTCTAACCGTGAACGGCGCGGACGGTGGCATCCACGAGCGCTTCGGGCGTGGGGCGCTCCGCGACCGTGGCCACGTCGATGCCCAACTGCCCCAGCGCGGTCGCCGTGGTGGGGCCAATGGCCACCACCTTCGCGGACGCCAGCGGCTCACGGCCCGCGCCCTCCAGGAAGGCCTCCGCGGTGCGCGGCGAGGCGAAGAGCACCACCTGCGGCGGCGCCTCGGACAGGTGCGCCAGGGCCTCCGGCGGCAGGGGCGCGGGCGTGGAGCGGTAGGCCGTGACGCGCGTGACGCGCACGCCCAGGTCTCTCAGGCCGTCCTCCAGCTCGCGCCGGCCCTCCTCCGCGGACGGCAGGAGCACGTCGTCGTCGGGGCCGAGCAGGTTTCTCAGCGCGGTGAACAGCGCCACGCCCGTGCCCTCCGTGGGCTCGGCGGACACCGTCAGGCCAAAGGCCTCCACCGTCCTCGCGGTGCGCGGCCCCACCGCGGCCAGCTTCACGCGCGACAGCCGGTCCAACGTGCCAGCGAGCCGCAGGGCCTCCAGGAAGGACTCCACGGCGGAGGGACTGGCGAACACCACCCAGTGGTAGCGCTGCACGTGCTCGGCCGCGGACGCGAGCGGCCGGGGGTCCTCCGGGGGGCGCAATTCCAGGAGCGGGAGGCTGAAGACCTCCGCGCCTTCGTCCTCCAGCAGGAAGCACAGCTCCTCGGCCCGCTCACGCGGGCGTGTCACCAAAACTCGGATGCCTTCCAGTCGCCGGTCCACGGGCCGGCACTCTAGGCGCGGGACGCGCCGTCGCGTCGGCCGAAATCGCGCAGGATGTCACCCGCGCCCTGCGACAGCAGCTCGTCCGCCAGCGCCTCGCCCAGCCGCTCGGCCTCCGGCACGGGGCCCTTCACCTCGCCCCGCACCACCCGGGTGCCATCCGGACGGCCCACCAGCCCGCGCAGGTGGACCTGCCCGCCCGCCACCGTCGCGTGGCCCGCCAGGGGCACGGTGCAGCCGCCCTCCAGCTTCGCCAGGAAGGCGCGCTCGGCCCGCACCGCGCCGCGCGTGGTGAGGTCCTCCAGGGGCGCGAGCAGCGCGCGCACGTCCGCGTCCGCCTCGCGGCACTGGATGGCCAGCACGCCCTGCCCCACCGCCGGCAGGCTGTCCGCCACGGACACCACCTGCGTGATGTGGTGCTCCAACCCCAGGCGCTTCAAGCCCGCCGCGGCGAGCATCGCGCCCGCGAGCCCCAGGTCGCGCGTCTTCTGAAGCCGCGTCTGCACGTTGCCGCGCAGGGAGACAATCTCCAGGTCCGGACGGCGCGAGCGCAGGATGCAGCTTCGGCGCAGGGACGACGTGCCCACCTTCGCGCCCGGCGGCAGCAATTCCAGCGTGTGTCCATCCGGGCTGCAGAACGCGTCGCGCGGATCCTCGCGCACCGGCACCGCCGCCAATATCAGACCGTCTGGAAACACCGACGTCATGTCCTTGAGGCTGTGCACCGCCACGTCCGCGCGGCCATCGAGCAGGGCCTGCTCGATCTCCTTCACGAACAGCCCCTTGCCGCCCACGGCGGACAGCGGCGCGGACAGGAAGCGGTCGCCCTCGGTGGTCATCTCCACCAGCGACACCTCCAGGCCCGGGTTGCCCGCGGTGAGCAGCGACGCCACGTGGCGCGCCTGCCAGAGCGCCAGCGGGCTCTGCCGCGTCGCGATGCGTACGGCCTTCATCGCCGGCTCCCGGTGGCCACCACGGTGTTCACCAGGGATTCGGACTCTGGCTCCGGCGCGATGGCGGCGGCCTCCGCCTCCGTCAGGCCAAACAGCTCCGCGGCGGCGCCCGCCAGACGGTTGCCTTCACCCTGCGGTCCCACGGCGCGAAGCCGCGCGGTGGGCTCATGCAACAGCTTGTTCACGATGGCGCGCCCCATGGCCTCGATGCTCTTGCGTTGCTTGTCGGTGAGCCCATCGCCCAATGCCAACAGCGTGCGCTCCACCTCCGCCCGCGCGATGCCCTCCGCGCGCTGACGCAGCCGGGCCAGCACCGGCATGCCCTCGCGCAGCGCACGCTCCCGGGCGAAGCGCGCCACCTCCTGCGCCACCAGTCCGCCCGCCTTGTGCGCTTCCTCCGCGCGCTGGGCCGCGTTGTCCGCGACGAACTTCTGGATGTCGTCCACGTCGTACGCGTGCACCCAGTCCAGCGTGCCCACCGCCGGGTCGATGTCGCGCGGCACCGCGAGGTCCACCATGAACAGCGGCCGGCCCCGGCGCGCCTTGCCCAGCGCCCCCACGTTCTCGCGGGTGAAGATTGGCACCGGCGACGCGGTGCTCGTCACCACCACGTCCGCGGACAGGAGCAGCGTGAAGAGCTCCTCGAAGGGCCGGGCGACGCCGCCCACCTCCGCCACCAGCGCCTCCGCGCGCGCCAGCGTGCGGTTGGTCACGACGAGCCTTCCCGCGCCCGCGTTCATCAGGTGCCGCGCGGCCAGCTCGCCCATCTCACCGGCGCCCACCACCAGCACCGTCTTGTCCTTGAGCCCGTCGAACACCTTGCTCGCCAGTTGCACCGCCGCGGACGCCATGGACGTGGCCGCGCGCCCCACCGCCGTCTCCGTGCGCACGCGCTTGGCGCAGCCGAACGCAGCAGCGCACGCGCGCGTCAGCTCCCCGCGCACCGCGCCCGCGCCCTGCCCCCGCTCGAAGGCGTCCTTCACCTGCCCCAATATCTGCGCTTCACCCAGCACCACGGAGTCCAGGCTGGAGGCCACCCGGAACAGGTGCACGAGCGCCGCCTCTCCCTGGTGTTCATAGAGGTGCGCCAGCGCCTCCTCGCCCCCCACGGATTGCAAGGCTTCAAGCGCGCGCTCCCGGGCCTGCTCCGCGCTGGGTGCGGCCAGATACACCTCCACTCGGTTGCACGTGGACACCCAGAGCGCTTCGACAGGCGCCTGCGCCAGCCGCTGCAACACTTCCGTCTGCCGCGCTTCGGGCAATGCCAGGCGCTCCCGGATGCCCAGGGGAGCGGTGCGGTGGGAGACGCCGATACAGATGAATTCCATGGCTACGGCATCCCCGGGCCAGCGGCGGACAGGTCGTAGGACGACAGGAAGGAGACCAGCACCAGGCAGAAGCCGGCCATGGTCAGCAGGGCCACGCGGCGACCGCGCCAGCCAGCGAAGATGCGAGCATTGACGAGCGCGGCGAAGACACCCCAGGCCACGAACGTCGCGACCTGCTTGGCGTCGAAGTTCCACGCCAGCCCCGGCACCGTGGAGACGAACAGCGCCCCGGTCGCCAGCGTCAGCGACAGCGCGATGAAGCCCCACACCACCAGCCGCCGGTTGAGCGTGTCCAGGAACTCCAGCGAAGGCAGCCGCGCGAAGAGCAACCCGAAGTGCTTGGTCTTCACCTGCCGCTCCATCAGCAGGTACATCACGCCCACGCCTGCGGCCACGCCGAAGGCCGTCATTCCCAGGAGCGCGATGGTGACATGCACCGGCAACAACGGCTGACGCACCGCGGCCGGCAGCGGCGCGGGCCCCCCATGCAACAACATGCCGATGAGCAGCACCGCCACCGCGAGCGGCGTGAGGAACGCGCCGATGACGGGTTTGCGGTAGCGCACATCCAACGCCAGGAACAGCGCCAGCAGGAGGAAGGCGAACGTGGACAGGCCCTGCGCGGGTCCCACCAGCCGCCACCCCTGGCCCCCCACCAGCTCGATGAGGGCAACGCAATGCATCAGGAGCCCGGTCCCCACGAGCACCCGCCCGGACACGGCGAGCACCTGCGACTGGCGCACCAGGTAGGCAAGGTAGACGAGCGCGGCCAGCCCGTAGGCATGGCAGGCGAGTGAGACGAGCGTGTGGCTCATGGCGGCAGGCTCATAACTCCGGCCGAGGAGGCATTCAGCCCGTCCTCAACCCATTTTATTGAGAATGAAGGCCGCCAGCAGATCGGTCTCCGAGTTCGGCTTGCGCTCCGGAGAAGGGGCGCTCACCTCCGCGACATAGCCCGGAACGACCTCGTAGGCGGAGTCCCCCACCAGGATGGAGTCGGCCATCTGTTCGGCCCCCAGGCGGCCAAGCTGTTCCTCCGTCTTCACCTTCGACACCAGTTGGTGGGTGTCCTCCCCCGACACCAACTGGACGACATGGACGGCGGGGGTGAGGGGCCAGTCGGTCCCTCCCTCGGCGGCCACCACCAGGCGTCCCTCGCGCAGGTCTGCTTTGTCCGCCAGCGCCCACTCCTCGAGTTGTGCCTGGGACAGGAAGAGCTTCGTCACGCGGGCCAGTCTACACGAGCGTTCCCCCCAGGGGGTCGCGAAATGGGTGCAACCCCCTGGCGCCCTCCGCATCCGTTGTGCGGGGGGCACGGGCCGGATCCCGCAGCTTGCGGGGCCCCCGGACGCGTACTAACAGGGCGCGCGTCGGCAGGTGTGGACCGCCCCGAGGAGACGACATGGCTGGCGAAGTGAAGGACATCAAGGATTCGGACTTCCAGAAGTTGGTGCTGGACTCACAGGAGCCCGTGCTCGTGGACTTCTGGGCCACCTGGTGCGCGCCCTGCCGCGCCATCGCGCCCTCCGTGGAGGCGCTGTCCACCCAGTACAAGGGTCAGGTGCAGTTCACGAAGATGAACATCGACGAGAACCAGGACACGCCGCAGAAGTACAACATCCGCTCCATCCCCACCCTGCTGCTCTTCAAGGGCGGCAAGGTCGTGGAGCAGATCGTCGGCGCGGTCCCCAAGTCGAAAATCGAGGACGCGGTCAAGAAGAGCCTCGCCTAGCCAGACGGCGAACGGGCCCTCCCGTCCGCCCCACGTCCCCTCCTGCCGTTGTCGCACCGGGTATCCACCCGGGTTCGCGCGCGGTGCGAGGGGACGTTTCGCGTCCGGCCCTCCCACCCTGACACGGCAGAAGACACCCGGCTGTGACACGGTGCGCGTTCGATATGTCTGTAGAAAGACAACTCACCGCGACGGTAAGGGCTTTCACGTACCGGGTGCCAACCGCCCCTCGTCGGTGCCGTTTCTCTGGTGTTGAGACAAATGCCCAGGCAGCACGGCGGGGCGATCCTCCCGTCATGTTTTGTTCAACAGACATTGAAATTGCATTGCGAGTCAAACAAGACCCCAACGTGTCTTGTTGACAGAGTTCGCCACACCAGACAGAAGACAAAAGTACACGCCTGTCTTGATTGGCGAGTTTCAACAGGAGTTCTTCATGGCACGCCTTCGCAAAGAATTGACCTCGCAAGCGCCGCTGACCCCTGCCCTGACGTCGTGGGCGGAGGCGTTGGGTGACGCCATCGGCCGCGGCATGCTGCGCGCGCTGAACACGGGGATGCCGCAAATGGGCAGCGTGGCGCCGTCGCCGGGCAACGGCGCGGTGATGGCGGGCCGCCGCCGGGGCCGTCCGCCGAAGACGGTCGCGGGTGGGCCGGTGCCCATGGACCGCCGCTGCACGGTGAATGGCTGCACCCGCGAGCAGCGCTCCAAGGGCCTGTGTTCCGCGCACTACCAGGCCGAGCGTCGGCGGCAGATCGCCACCGGCAAGCCCGCCTGAGCGTCGGGAGACCTACTCACCGCGCCAGGGGTCTCCGGGCGTGGTGGCCTTGAGCAGTTCCCAGGCCGCCATCACGTCGATGACCCGCTCCAGCTCATTGGGCAGGGAGCGGGCGCGTGCGGATTTGAGATAGTCCTCCGTGAAGGCTCGCAGGCGTGCGCCCAGGAAGAGCCGGGCCAGCGCCACCTCCGTCTGACCGGAGAAGTCCAGGAAGCGCAGGGCGAAGCCACTCTTGCCCTCTTCCTCCGGACCCCGCTCCTCCCGGACGATCTCCGCGCGGGTCTCCACGGGCGCGGCCCCCTCTTCCAGGGCGAAGCGCGCGCGCACCACAGTGCCCATGGGCAGGAAGAACGTGCTCGCCAGGAAGGCGCCGCTGACGCTCACGTTGATGGAGACGAGGTTGGCGGAGAAGCGCCGGCCCCCGGCTTCATCATCCACCCAGAGGTCGAAATGGGTGGCCAGGTTCGCGCGCGGGAAGTGCCGGTGCTCCGGCTCGCCCTGATTCATTTCGATGCGCGGGACCACGCCCGGCGTGGGCACGACACGCGAAGCCCCAACACCCACCGGCGGGACGAACGCGCGCGGCGCCTCCGCGCCCTCCAGGCCCCGGACACCGGGGCTGGACTTCACGGCACCCTTCCTCTGCATCATCGAAGCCTCCGGCCGTCGTCAGAACATGTGACGGCGCATGCTGATGTTCACCAGCAGCCCGATGCACAACATGACCGACAGCATCGAGGAGCCACCGTAGCTCATGAGGGGCAGCGTGATGCCCGTCACTGGCAACAGGCCAATGACCATGCCGATGTTTTCGAACACCTGCCAGAAAAGTGTGGCCACCACCCCTACGGCAACGAACGCTCCAAAACGATCTCTCGCGCTGAAGCCCACCCCCAGCCCGAGGATGAAGATGCCGCCGTAGAGCAGCAAGAGCAGCAAGCATGAGAAGAAGCCGTGCTCCTCGGCCCACACGGAAAAGATGAAGTCCGTGTGCTGTTCCGGCAGGAAACGCAGACCTGTCTGGGTTCCCTCACGCCAGCCCTTGCCGGTGAGGCCACCGCTGCCCACGGCGATTTTTGATTGCGCGGCGTGGTAGCCGGAGCCGCGCAGGTCCGCCTCCGGGTCCAACCATCCGGAGATGCGCTGGCTCTGGTGCTTCTTCAGGTGGTGGCGCACGACGGTGGAGCGCGGTTCGGGCATCTCGCGCACGTAGTCGTTCCAGATGATGAGACCGCCCACGAGCACGCCCAGCACCAGCGTGCCGGCCAGGTACCAGCGCACCTTGCCGAAGAGGATGACGGTGCCGGAGGACAGGAAGATCATCAGTGCGGTGCCCAGGTCCGGCTGCACCAGCACCAACGTGAAGGGCACCATCACCACCAGCAACGGCTTCCACAGACGCATGAGCCCATAGGACGGTTGGTTGGGCTGGAAGTCGTCGTGGTAGACCTTGGCGAGCATCAGCACGACGCCAATCTTCATGAACTCCGCGGGCTGCAGGCGGAACGGGCCGATGACGAACCAGCTCTCCGCGCCCTTCGCCGTGTGTCCGAAGACGCGCAGCGCCAGGAGCGCCAGGATGTTGGCCACGTAGATGGGGAAGGCCATCCGCTGGATCCAGCGGTAGTCCACCAGGCACACCATCAGCACCGCGCCCAGGCCCACGGCCAGATACAGCGCCTGGCTGGTCCAGACAGGGGCCATGGGGGGCCGGGACGCGGACGCCAGGTTCCAGATGCCCAGCAGGCACACGCCCAGGACGCACACGACGAGCCCCCACGGCACGTGGGGCATCATCCGGCGCTCAATCCGCAGTTGCACTGTCGTCTCCGGTTTCAGAAGGCGGCTGCATGGGCTCACCCGGCAGGTTCACGCGGGGCGGCGGCACCACGGCGCGCGTGAGCGTCTCGGTGTCCAGGCGGGGCGCCGGGGGCAGCGACGGCGTGTAGGGCTGATTGGCGCGGGGCAACGGGGACGTGGCGTCCTCCGCCTTCAATTCGAAGTACTTCTTCATCACGGCCATCGCCGTGGGCGCCGCGTCCACGCCGCCGTGGCCACCGTGCTCGTTGAGCACCACCACGGCCAGCTCCGGCTTGTCCGCCGGAGCAAAGCCCGCGAACCACGCGTGGTCGCGCTCGAAGTAGCTCATCTGGTGCGTCTTCAGACGGATGGCGCCGATGCGCGCCACCTGCGCGGTGCCCGTCTTGGCCGCGATGGACATCTCCGGCGGCAGGCCCGACTTGAGCTTCGCGCGGTACGCGGTACCACCGGGCTCCTGCGCCACCGCGACGAGTCCCTCCACGATGGCCTTCAGGTGCGCGGGGTTCATGTCCACGCGGCTGACCACCTCCGGCTTGAACTCCTCCATCACCTGGCCGTCCAGGTTCTCCAGCCGCTGCACCATCTGCGGCTTGTAGAGCTTCCCGCCATTGGCGAGCGCCGCGTACACCAGCGCCAGTTGCAGCGGCGTCACGTTGTCGTCGCCCTGGCCGATGGCGCTGTTGAGCGCCATGCCCTTGGTGTAGCCGCCGGGAGACGCTTTGTCGTGGTACGCGCTGGAGGGCATGATGCCGGGCACCTCCGCCACGACGCCGATGCCGGTGGGGCGCCCCAGGCCCAGCGACTTGCCCATCTCCGCGATGGGGTCCAGGCCGATGGTGTCCGCGACCTTGTAGAACCACGCATCGCACGACGCCTTCATCGCGCCCCTGCCGTCCAGGGGTCCGTGGCCGCTGTCCTTGTGGCAACGCCAGACGCGCGCGCCCAGCCGGTAGCCGCCGGAGCACTGCACCACCGTCTCCGGGCGGAACACGCCGGACTTGAAGGCGGCAAGCTGCGTGACGACCTTGAACGTGGAGCCCGGGCTGTAGTGCTCCGCGGCCACGCGGTTGATCATCGGGTGGAGCGGATCCCTGGCGAGCGTCGCCATCTGCGACGGCGTCACGCGGCCCGTCAGCAGGTTGGGGTCGAAGCCGGGGCGGGACACCAGCGCCTTGATGAAGCCGGTGTTCACGTCGATGGCCACCACCGCGCCCGTCACGCCCGGGAAGGCGCGCTCCGCCGCTTCCTGCAGGCGCATGTCCAGCGAGAGCACCAGGTTGCCGCCGGCCGTGGGCGGAATCACCGAGTTCTCCCCCAGCTTCTCGTTGAGCTCTTCAATCGTCTGGCCGCGCGCGTTCACCACTTCCTTGCGCACGCCGTCCTGGCCCCGCAGCTTGGATTCGAAGTAGCGCTCCAGACCGCGCCGGCCGATGTAGTCCCCCAGCGCGTACTTCGCGCCGTCCCCGTTGAGGCGCTCCAGCTCCTCCTGGGTGATTTCGTTCATGTAGCCCAGCACGTGCGACAGCACCGTGTCCGCGCGGTAGTTGCGGTGCGGCACGGGCACCACCTCCACGCCGTCCAGGATGTCGCGCCGGGCGTTGAGCCGGTCGTACTCGTCGCGCGTCAGGTCCACCCGCACCGGCACCGGCATGAAGGGCGCGTTGCGGCGGCTTGCGCGCACCAGGTCTTCAATCTTCTTGCGCTGCTCGGGGTCCCACTGGAGCAACTCGCCCAGGCGCGGAATCACCTGCTCGAAGCAGTCCGTGCAGAAGGCGGGCGTCACGAAGGCGTCGAAGGAGGGGCGGCTGTCCACCAGGATGGTGCCGCGCGCGTCCTTGATGACGCCGCGGTCGGCGCGCAGGCGGACCTCCTTCACGAAGTTCGCCACGCTCTTGGCGGCGTACTCCTCATGCCGGATGAGCTGCAGACGGTAGAGTTGGATGGCCAGCGCCACGATGCCCAGCGACATCGCCAGGCCCAGCCACAGGAAGCGGCGCTTCAGGTCGCGGCCCGGGGTGGTGTTGCCAATCGTCGGAGGCGTCAACGGAGCAACCCCGCCGGCCGCTCCTGGGCCACTTCGAAGCGCTTGAAGAGCGGGAAGAGCAGCAGCGCCGCCAGGCCCGTGAGCGCAAGCTGCACCGGCATCCCCGCGAGCAGCGGCGCCGTGGAGCCCTCCTTCACCGTGAGCCAGGTGAAGAACGTGGACAGCAGGGCATGGCCCAGGTCCGCGCCCATGGCGAACAGCGCGAAGGCCACCGGGCCCCGCACATCCAACAGGGACGCCACCAGTCGGCCCACCAGGAAGGTGAGCACGGCCAGGAAGGTGAACAGGCCGGTGGGCTGGCCGCTCATCAGGTCCAACAGGTAGCCCACCGCGAAGGCAGAGCACGCGCCTTCGGTGAGGGTCGCGCGCAGCGCCAGGAAGGCCACCAGCACCACCGTGACGTCCACGCGGCCCAGCACCAGCCCCGCCTGCTGGACGAACACCGACTCCAATGTGAGCAACGCCAGGGCGAGGGCCACTGTCACCAGGAACTTCATTTCTGCACGCCCTCCACCATGGGCCCGGGGCCCATCTCACTGTAGGGACTGCCTACCACGAGCACCTCCTCCAGACGGCTGGTGTCCACCGCCGGCTGGATGTCCGCCCCCTGGAACATGCCGTGCTCCTTCTTCTCCAGTTGCGTCACCCGCCCCACCACCAGCCCCGGCGGATAGATGCCGTCCGTGCCGGCGGTGATGATGAGGTCGCCGTTCTCCACGTCCTCCGTGCGCAGCATGTTCTCCAGGTTGAGCGGGCCATTGCCCGCGCCCGCCGCCGTGCCGCGCGCGCGTGAGCGCTGCACCCGCACCGCCACCCGGCTCTGCGGGTCCGTCACCAGCGCCACGTCCGCGTAGCCGCCCGTGGACCGGATGACCTGCCCGACGATGCCGTCCGGCGTCACCACCGACATGCCCCGGAACACCCCGTCCTTCTCCCCGCTGCTGATCCGCACCGACAAGAGCTTCGCCACCGGATTGACGCCCACCACCCGGGCCGGGATCTCCTGCCCCGGCGCGGCCTCCGAATAGGACAGCAGCTTGCGCAGCCGCCCGTTCTCCGACCGCGTCTCCCCCAACACCTGCACCGTGGCCCTCAGTTGGAGGTTCTCCAGCCGCAGCGCGTCATTGTCCTGACGCACGCCGCGCAGGTCCAGGTAGTTGCGCACGGTGGCGACGATGCCCTCGATGCCGGCGCCCAGCTACCGCTTCATCGCCGAAGGCACGCTCGCCCCCTACCGCCTGGGCCTCACCGCGACGCTCGCGCGCGCCGACGGTGGCGAGCGCGTGTGCGAGGAGCTGATGGGCCCGCTGGTGCACC